>JALOPJ010000001.1 GCA_025453955.1 Candidatus Edwardsiibacteriota bacterium | reverse complement strand
CCACCGCTGCAGCTACTGCATCGTGCCGCTGGCGCGGGGCCCGTCGCGCAGCCGGAAGCTGGCCGAGCTGATCGCCGAGGCCGGGCGGCTGGCGGCCGCCGGGCACAAGGAGCTGGTCGTCACCGGCGTCCGGCTGGGCGAGTACCGCCCGTCGCTGCGGATCCTGTTGAAGTCGCTGGAGACCGTGCCCGGCGTGGAGCGCCTGCGGCTGTCCTCGCTGGAGCCGGACGACCTGGACCAGGACACCGTCGACGCCGTCGCGCAGTCGCGGAAAACAGCGCGGCACCTGCATCTGCCGCTGCAGAGCGGCGACGACCGGATCCTGGGGTCGATGCGGCGGCCCTACACGCTGCGCCGGTTCTCGGACCTGCTGGCCGCGGTGCGCCGCGCCGTCCCCGAAATGACGTTCGGCACCGATATCATCGCCGGCTTCCCGGGCGAGACCGAGGAGCAGTTCAACCGCAGCTTCCAGGCGGTGCGGGACCTGCCGATCACGCACCTCCACGCGTTCACCTACTCCCGGCGGCCGGGCACCGCGGCGGCGGCGATGGCGGGGCAGATCCCCGGCCCGGTGGCGCGGGAGCGGTCGCAACGGCTGCGGGAGATGTTCGAGAAAAAACAGCGGGCGTACTGGGAAACGCTGGCCGGCAGCACCACCGCCGTGCTGTTCGAGTCCGCCGCGAAGGGCCTCTGGACGGGCCTGGGCGAGCATTACTTCCGGGTGAGCGTCCCGTCGCGCCAGGACCTGGGGAACACCCTGCGCCCCGTGCGGCTGACCGGGGCCGCCGGCGGCGGCATGTCCGGCGAACTGGCCGGGCAGCGGTGAGCACGGCATGAGGCGGCGGAACGCATGGCGCTGAGCTTCCACATCGAGACCTACGGCTGCCAGATGAACCTCTACGACTCGGCGCGGCTGCGGGCGCTGCTGTCGGGCGCGGGCTACGCCGAGGCCCCGGCAGCGGCCGGCGCCGACATCGTCGTGCTCAACAGCTGCGCGGTGCGCGGCCACGCCGAGGAGCGGGTGCTGGGGCGGCTGGGGGAGCTCAAGGGACTGAAGGCCTCCCGACCGGGATTGGTGCTGGCGCTGACCGGCTGCGTGGCCCAGGAGCTGGGCCGGGCCCTGCTGGACCAGTACCCCCACCTCGACATCGTCGCCGGCACCGAAAGCTACGACCACCTGCCCGAGATGGTCCGCGAGGCCCTCGGCGGCGGGGGACCGGCGGCGAACACCGGGTTCTGTTCCTGCGACCACCGGCCGGTGCACGCCGATTTCAGCGGGCGGGTCGCCGGGTACGTCGCGGTGATGAAAGGCTGCGACAACTTCTGCACCTACTGCATCGTGCCCTACGTGCGGGGCCGCGAGCGCTCGCGCTCCCCGCAGGACGTCCGCGCCGAGGTCGAGGCCCTGGCCCGCGGCGGGGTGCGCGACGTCACGCTGGTGGGCCAGAACGTCAACTCCTACCGCTACGGCGACGCCGGCTTCGCCGACCTGCTGGACCGGGTGGCGGCGGCCGATGTGGTCCGGCGGCTGCGGTTCATCACCTCGCACCCCAAGGACTGCGGCGAGCCGCTGCTGGCGGCGCTGGCCGGCGGCGGGCCGGTCTGCGAGCACCTGCACCTGCCGCTCCAGGCGGGCAGCGACCGGATCCTGGGCCTGATGAACCGCGGGTACACCGCGGAACAGTTCCGGCGGTTGGCGGAGCGGGCGCGGGCGGTGGTGCCGGGGCTGGTGCTGACCTCGGACGTCATCGTGGGATTCCCGGGCGAGAGCGAGGACGAGTTCCGCCAGACCCTGGCGCTGGTGGCGGACCTGCGGTTCGACGCGGCGTTCACCTACCGCTACTCGGCGCGGCAGGGCACCAAGGCCGCGGCGCTGCCGGGGCAGCTCGACGACGAGGTCAAGCTGCGGCGGCTGGACGAGCTGATCAAGCTCCAGAACCTGATCACTGCCGGGTCGAACCAAGCCGATGTGGGCAGGACGGTCGAGGTGATGGCCGAGGGCCCCAGCAGGAAGGGCGGGGGACAATGGTTCGGGCGCACCAGGGGCAGCAAACCCGTGGTGTTCGACGGCGACCAGGGCACGGAACCCGGGGGATTGTACCTGGTGCGCATCATCGAGGCGACCATCGGGACATTGATCGGTAACCGTTGCTGATGGCAGCGAAAGGGTCCGGGAGTTAAACTCCTTTCACAGACTGAAAGGAGTTCGTCATTTTTAATGCAATTTTGTATTGAAATTGAATGACTTATGCGATACAATCTCCATTATGAACCATGCATTTTCGCGATCCATCCGGTGGCTGCTCGTCATCCTTTTCGTCGCCACCGGCGGATGCCTTTTGTTCCAAGGCTGCAGCAGCCAGAAGCCGACCGAGCCGCTCTCGACCACCGTGATCACCGGCACGGGATCGATCACCATCGACCAGTCGTCCGGGTCCCGCGATGATTACACGTTCTCGTCCGCCGGCCGCAACTACGGCAAGATCGACCTGGTGACCTATGACGGCACCAACGGGACTTTCGAGGCATATGGCATCGTCCAAAGCAGCGCCACCGTGGCGCCGGAATCCTTCCCCGGCACCAGCGCTGCGGTCTCGTTGGGCTATTCCTACATCATCAAGACCGATACCGCGCCGCACTACGGCAGGGTGACCGTGACCGCCGTCAGCGTCAATTCAGCGGCCCATACCATCACCGTGCAGTTCGACTGGGTGGTCCAGACCGAGGCGGGCAACCGCAGCCTGCAATGATCCGTCACGACCGAGACTGCTGACCGTGCCGATGCGATCGATGCACCGCGCCGTTCCGATCGGGCTGGCCTGCATCGCGCTGCTGGCGCCGCCCCGCGCCGCCGGCGCAGCCAGCGAGGAGCAGGAATACAACCAGGCCTGGGCGCAGTTCCAGGCCGGCAGGACCGCCGAGGCGATCAAGGCGTTCACCGCCTACGTCAACCGCCATCCCCGCGGGAAGTTCCTGCCCGAGGCCCATTTCACCATGGCCCGGATCGAACCCAGCGGCAACAACGCCTTCGTCCATTACCAGTTCATCATCGACAACCACCCCGGCCACGAGCTGGCGTCGCAGGCCTCCTACGCCACGGCCCAGTACTACCTGAGCCTGGGGGCGCAGGCCGAGGCCACGGCGCGGCTGGTCGCCACCTACTCGCGGTATCCGGCGACCGCGGCCGGCAGCGAAAGCCTGTTCCGCCTGGCCCTGCTGGCCGTGGCCGGGGACAGCATGGAGGCCGCCGGCCGCTACGCCCAGACCTTCCTCGACAACTATCCCCAGCATGCCCGCGGACCGTCGCTGGTGGCGGCGCTGGCGGACCACTGGCAGGACAGGGGCGACACGGCGCGGGCCAATCCCCGCTGGCGCGAGCTGATCGACCGGTTCCCGCAAAGCGGCGAGGCCGGCGATGCCCGGGAACAGCTGCTGGCCAACGCCGGCGACGACGCGGCCGATACCGTCCAGGCGCCGCCGCCGGCCCGGGCGCCGGCGGTCGTCCCCAAGGGATACTACCTGCAGGTCGGCGCCTATACCAACGCCGTGATCCTGCGGGAGTGGCAGATCCGGCTGTCCGCCAAGGGGTACTCCTGCCAGGTCGACAGCGCGCCCGGCCCCGGGAAGAAGACCTACCGCCTGCTGGCCGGGCCCTACGACGATCGCAGGTCGGTCCAGGACGCGGCCCGCCGGCTGAAGGCCAGGGAGCGGGTCAACGGCATCGTCGTGCAGCGATGACCGGCGCCGGCGCTCCCCAGCGGGCCCCTGACAGCGGGTGACGGCATGGAAAAGATGACCCCGATGATCGCCCAGTACCGCCGGATCAAGCAGCAGCATCCCGGCGCCATCCTGCTGTTCCGGGTGGGCGATTTCTACGAGACGTTCTTCGAGGACGCCGAGCTGGCCGCCAAGGAATTGGGGATCGTGCTGACCGCGCGCAGCCACGGCAAGGGCCAGTCCGTGCCGCTGGCCGGGATCCCGCACCACGCCCTGGAGCGCTACGTCACCCGGCTGATCAGGGCCGGGCACAAGGTGGCGGTCTGCGACCAGGCCGAGGACCCCGCCCTGGCCAAGGGCATCGTCAAGCGCGAGGTCACCGAGGTCATCACCCCGGGCACCGTGATGCGCGCGTCGCTGCTGGACGACCGGCGGGAGAACCTGCTGGCCGGCCTGCACTGCGGCGGGGACTGCTGCGGGCTGGCGTTCTGCGACCTGTCCACCGGCAGGTTCCGGATCACCGAGGTGCCGCGGGCCGAATTGGCCGACGAGCTGGGGCGCAACGCCCCGGCCGAGGTCCTGGTCGCGTCGGGAACGGCGGCAGCATTGTCCGATGTCCTGGCCGGGTATCCCGTCACCGAGCGCGAGGCGTACCACTTCGATCCAGAGTGCGCGGGCCAGAGACTGCGGGAGCATTTCCGGGTGGCATCGCTGGACGGCTACGGCTGCCAGGACATGCCGCAGGCGGTGGGCGCCGCCGGCGCGGTGCTGCGCTACGTGGAGGAGAACCAGCGGACGGCGGCCGGCCACATCACGACGCTGTCGCCCTACCGGCTCTCCGCGCAGATGCTGCTGGACGGCGCCACCATCCGCAACCTCAACCTGCTGCCGGGGCCGGAGGGTCCGTCGGGCGACCTGCTGACCGCGATCGACCGCACGCTGACCCCGATGGGAGGGCGGGCCCTGCGGCGCTGGCTGGTGGCGCCGCTATTGGACCCCACGGCGATCGCGGCCCGGCTCGACGCGGTCCAGGCGCTGGCCGGCGACCGGCAGCGGCGGTCGGAGCTGCGGGGCATCCTCAAGCGGATCCAGGACGTGGAGCGGCTGCAATCGCGGATCGCCTGCCGGCGGGCGGGCCCCCGGGACCTGGCCGGCTTGGCCGCGTCGCTGGCGTTGCTGCCGTCCCTGCGGGCCGCGCTGCCCGGGACCCCGCTGCTGGAGGCGCAGCGGGGCGCGCTGGGGGATTTCGGCGAGCTGTGCGCGCTGGTCGGCCGGGCCGTGGCCGACGACCCGCCGCCCACCCTGGCGCACGGCGGGTTCATCCGGGCGGGCTACAGCGCCGAGCTGGACGGGCTGCGCGATCTGGCCAGCGGCGACAAGGCCTGGATCGCCGGACTGCAGGCCGCGGAGCGGGAGCGCACCGGGATCGGGTCGCTCAAGGTCGGCTACACCAGCGTCTTCGGGTACTACATCGAGGTCAGCGCGGCCAATCGGTCGCTGGTGCCGGCGGACTACGTGCGCAAGCAGACGCTGGCCAACGCCGAGCGCTTCATCACGCCGCAGTTGAAGGAGTACGAGGGCCGGGTGCTGGGCGCCGAGGAGCGGATCCGGCAGACGGAGCTGTCGCTGTTCGCCGACCTGCGCCAGCAGGTGGCCGAGTGGAGCGCCCGGGTGACCGCGGCGGCCGCGGCGCTGGCGGTGATCGACGTGCTGTGCGCCCTGGGCGAGCTGGCGACGGAGCCGGGGTATGTCCGGCCCGCGGTGGACGACCAGCCCCGCATCGCCGTCGGCGGGGGGCGGCACCCGGTGGTCGAGCGCACCGTCCGGCTGGGGCAGTTCATCCCCAACGACGCGCTGCTGGACGGCGACCGCCACCGCCTGGTGATCCTCACCGGCCCCAACATGGCCGGCAAGTCGACCTACCTGCGGCAGACCGCGCTGATCGTGATCATGGCCCAGATCGGCTCGTTCGTGCCGGCGGCGTCGGCGGCGATCGGGGCGGTCGACCGCATCTTCACCCGCATCGGGGCCTCGGACGACCTGGCCAAGGGCGTCTCCACGTTCCTGGCCGAGATGAACGAGACGGCCAACATCCTGAACAACGCCACGGCGCGCAGCCTGGTGCTGCTGGACGAGATCGGCCGCGGCACCAGCACCTTCGACGGGTTGTCGATCGCCTGGGCCGTCAGCGAGCACCTGCACGACCGCATCGGTTGCATGACGCTGTTCGCGACGCACTACCACGAGCTGACCGAACTGCCGGCGCTGCTGCCCGGCGCGCAGAACTGCTCGATGGCGGTGCGGGAATGGGGCGAGGAGATCGTCTTCCTGCGGAGCGTCGTGCCCGGCGCGGCCGGACAGAGCTACGGCGTGCACGTGGCGCGGCTGGCGGGCCTGCCGGCGGCCGTGATCGCCCGGGCCCGCGAGGTGCTGCGGAACCTGGAATCGGGCGAGTTGCTGCCCGACAACACGCCGCGCCTGGCCCGCCGCCGCGATGCTCCGCCCGCCGGGAGCCAGTCCGAGCTGTTCGCCCCGGCCCGATCGGCGGTGCTGGACGGGCTGCGGGCCCTGGACCCCGAAACGATGACCCCGCTGGAAGCCCTGTCCCGGCTGGCGACGCTCAAAGAACTCGCGGGCAAGGAGGACTGACATGGACCTGGACCACCGGCCGGCCGACGGCGATCCGACGGACGATCGGACACCGACGCCACCTCCCGCGGACGCCCATCATTCGCTGTTCAACGCGATGCTGGGGAAATTCACCGTGCAGCGGGAGCCCGGATCCGCGGAGCGCGGCGGGGACCGGCCCGTCGACCGGCCCGTTGCCGATGACGAACGACCCGCGGAGCCAGAGGCCGCCCAACCGGATCCGGCGCCGGACGATCGGCCGCAGGGCAAACGGCGGCGCTGGTGGGATGTGTTCCGGGTCAACGGCGCGACCGACGAACCGGCGGTGGTCGATGCCGACGGGACCGTCCACCCGTTGGTCACCGCGGATGACGGCGATGCCCCGCGCACACCGGTTGACGCCCCCGCCGAGGCATACGGCGCCGCAGAATCCGCACCCGCCGACGACGGCCCCACGGAAGAACCGGACGCGGCGGTCGGGACGGCAACGGACGGCGATGAAACACCGGCCCCGCCCGCGCCGCCCAAGGCCGGCTTCTTGGCGAAACTGCGCGGGCTCAAGGAACAGCTGTTTCCCGCGGCGGAGCGGTCGGCGACGGCCGATCAGCACGGGGAACTCGCCGAACCCATGGTCGCCGACCATTCCCGGGACGATGTCGCGGCCGGTCCGCCGGCCGCAACCGAACTCCAGGAGCCGGTCGCCTTGGCCGCAGCCGTCCCCGAACCCTCGACGGTGGCCGACGCCGCCCCGGCTGACGATGCGATGCCGGCCATCGAGCCCGAGCGCGCTTCCACCGAAGAGACGGAGACACCGACGGGACCGGCCGGGCCGGAACCTGCCGCGGCCGTACCTGGCCTGCTTTCCAGGCTCGCCTTCTGGAAGAGACCGAGTCCGTCCAGCGGGATCCCTGAACCCGTGCAGCCCGCGACCGATCCGTCAGCACCGGGACAGCCGGCGCAAGCTGCGACCGAGCCGTCCGCGCCGTACGAGGCGGCGATCCCACAACACGACGAGGATCTCGCCCCGGCAGCGCCGCCGACCGTCCTCGCTGGCGCAGCGGACGGGACCGACCAGGAAGCGGCCGCCGCTGCGATCGCGGAACCCGAGGTCCCGCGCGCCGAACCCATCCGGCGGATGAAGGTCTCCCCGCTGTTCCTCGCCGGGGAATGCTGCCGGGCCGTCGGCGGAGCGATCGCCTGCCTGTTCCGGGCCCTGACGCCCGCGTCGCGCAAACCGCTGGACGAGGCGGTGGCGGCGCTGGCCGCGGACCGGCAGCGGCTGGAACGCGAGGTCCGCGCCCGCCGGGAGGCGGTCGCCGTGCTGGCCCGCAGGCTGCGGTACGGCCGCCATGAACGGGCGCGACTGCTGGACGAGCGTGCCAAGGCGAAGGCGGACCTGGTCCGGTTGCAGTCGGTCATCGCCGCCCGCGCCGCCGACGTCGGTTCGCTCGAGCAACAGGGCACCGCCCTGCAGGCGGAGCTCCAGTCCGCGGCGTCCCGCCACCAGGCGCTGCTGCGCGACATCGACGACGGCCACCTGCAGTGGGAGAGCCTGACCGGCACCGTCGCCCAGACCAAGGCCAAGCTCGACACCGTCTCCATCGAGCTGGGCATCAAGCAGAACGACTCGGCGAAGCTGGACCTGGTGATGGAGCAGCACCGCCGCGAGCTGGAGGCGATCAGCGCCGAGGCCGAACGGCTGGCCGGCGTCAGCAAGGCCACCGAGGAGGGGGTCCGGGAATTCCAGGCGCAGATCGCCCGGCTGGACCAGGAGCGGAACGAGCAGGAGCGGTACATCCGCGAGACATCGGTCGAGGCCGGCCGGATCAGGAAGGACTTCGAGCAGCAACGCCACCAGCGGGACGTGCTGGAGAGCGTCCTGGCCCAGCTCCAGCAGGACGTCCAGGTGCGGCAGAGCCTGATGCAGCAGCTGATGGACGACGGCATCCGCGTCAAGCGCGAGGCCGAGCAGCTGGGAACGCAGAAGGAGGTGCTGGCCTCGGCCATCCAGGAACTGACCGCCGAGCGGGAGCGGCTGGAACAGGACGCCGTCCGCTTCCGGGAGGAGGCCCGGGCGGCCGAGCAGGGCCGCGCCGCAGCGGTGGCCGGCGCCGAGCGGGCGGCAGCGGAGCTGGGGCGGCTGCAGGCCGAGTGCGAGCAGCGCGGCCGGCAGGTCGCCGACCTGGCCGCCAAGCAGGAGGTGCACGACCTGCTGTCGCAGAAGATCGCCGCCATGAAGGACGAGGGGCTGGCGCTGGCCAAGAAGCTCGACGAGCTGCGCAGCCAGAAGGACCTGACGGAGAAGGCGCTCAATTCCTACCGCCGCGAGCTGGCCGCGGTCGACACGGCGATCGCCCAGAGGAAGGAGGAACGGGCGCGGATCGACCAGCAGGCCCGGGCGGTCGACGAGCGGATCGCGTCGTTCAAGCAGGACATCGAGCGCTATACGGCGGAGAAATCGCGGCTGGCGGCCGCGGTGGAGGACGGCCGCCGGCAGCTGCAGACGCTGGAGCCGCAGATCGCGCAGAAACGGGACGAACACGCCGCCGTCGACCAGCGGCTTTCGTCCGTCCGCGACGCGCTGTCGCAGGCCGAGGGCGAGCACCAGGCCCTGCAGCAGGCGGCGGCCGAGCGACAGCGGCGGCTGGACGCCATCGCCGAGGAGCACCGGGCCTTCGAGCAGAAGCTGGCCGCCGGACGCGCCGAGGTGGCCCGGCTGGCCGGGACCGGCCAGGGGCTGGTGGCGGAGATCGGGCAGAACACCACGGCCAAGGCCGCGTTGCTGGCCCAGGTGCAGGAGCTGAAGCGGTTGGCGGCCGCGGCCGGCCAGCAGCACGACGCCATGCAGCGGCAACGGCAGGAGCTGGAGACCTGGATCGGGGAGGCGGTGCCGTTCCGACGGCAGCAGGAGGCGGAGATCCAGCGGCAGCTGGCGGCGATCCAGCGGCAGCAGCAGGAGCTGGCCGGCCTGACCGACCGGATCGGGCAGGACGGGGCGCGGGCCCGGTCGATCGAGGAGGAGCTGGCCCGCCTCACGGAGCGGCTCAACCGGACCACCGCCGCGATCGCGGACGCCGAGCGCGAGCTGCAGCAGCGCGGCGAGCAGCGGGTGGCGGCGGCCGAGGCCATCCAGAAGCTGGAGGAGGAGCGCGACCTGCTGCAGGGCGAGGTGTCCGCGCTGTCGCAGCAGGCCGACCGGGTGAGGGCCCTGCAGGCCAAGGCCGACGAGCTGTCCGCCACCATGGCGGCGGGCCAGCAGCGGCTGGAGGAGATGTTCCAGGAGAACCAGCGGCTGGCGCAGGAGAAGGCGGGGCTGCAGCAGGCCGTCAAGCAGACCGAGGCCGAGCGCGACGCCGCGCGGGAGCGCCAGCGGACCTTGGCCGAGGAGGTGCAGCAGATCCAGAACAACCTGGAGTCGCTGCGCCAGACCCGCGACCGGCTGCGCGACGAGCTGGCCGGCCAGGAGGGCATGCTCAAGTCGTTCGCCGAGGAGAACGAGCGCTCGCGCCAGGCGCTGGCCACGCAGCTGTCGGAGGCACAGGGCGAGCTGGACGAGGCGCAGCGCAAGCTGGACGGCGCCGGGGACCTGCTGCGGCAGACCGAGTCCGAGATCGCCTCAAAGACCATCACCCGCGACCAGTTGGACGAGTCCATCGCCCGGCTGAAGCAGCAGCACGCCGACGCGCTGGCCCAGGTGCAGGCCGCCACCGGCGGCATCGAGGAGCAGAAGCAGCTGGTCCAGCAGCAGCTCGATGCGCTGACCGCCGAGACCGAGAAGGCCAGGCGCTCCTACGCCGAGCTGGACAAGTCGGTGCAGGAGAAGGCCGCCGAGGAAAGCGGGCTGCTGAAGCGGCTGAAGATGCTGTCCACCGAGGCCGGTCAGTACCAGAGCATGCTGAAGCAATGGTCCGAGCTCTCGCGCAAGATCGAGGAGCAGAAGCGGGTGCTGGAGGACCTGGAGCTGCAGGCCGAGAAGAAGTCCGGGCTGTTCTCGTGACCCGCGTCCAGCGCGGCCTTTCGATGTATAACAGGTTACCCTGTAATGGATTTAATGAAATTCTATTGACTTTGTCATGGTTTTGCCGTATACTTACTGTCTGTGTTTTTCGCTCGGAATTCGTGCGTTAACTCAAAGAGGTCGATATAAAGAGATGATCGAGATCAGATGGCACGGCCGGGGCGGCCAGGGCGCCAAGACGGTGGCCCTGCTCCTGGCCGACGCCGCGTTGGCCGTCGGGAAGTACATGCAGGCCTTCCCCGAGTACGGCCCCGAGCGGATGGGCGCGCCGGTGCAGTCGTTCAACCGCATTTCCGACCAGCCCATCCCCATGCATTGCTCGGTGCGCGAGCCCAGCGTGGTGGCGGTGCTGGATCCCACCCTGATGGCCACGGTCGACGTCACCGGCGGCCTCAAGCCCGACGGCGTGCTGCTGGTCAACACCGCGCAGTCGCCGGCCGAGATCAAGCAGCAGACCGGGTTCGCCGGCACGGTCTACACCATCGACGCCTCCAAGATCTCCCGGGAGACCATCGGCCGCGATATTCCCAACACCCCGATGCTGGGCGCGCTGGTCAAGGTCACCGGCGTCCTCGATTTCGACGCCATGGTCGCGGACACCGAGAAGAAGCTGGCCAAGAAGTTCGCCCACCGTCCCGAGGTGATCGAGGGCAACATCAAGTCGATCCGGCGCGCGGCGCAGGAAGTGAGGGCGGCATGAGCCTGAAGAAGTACCAGGAACTGGCCCTGGGCGGCAACATCGAGCGGGGCGGCACGGCCGCCGAGTTCAAGACCGGCGACTGGCGCAGCCTGAAGCCGGTGTACCAAGCCGAGAACTGCATCCACTGCCTGTTCTGCTGGGCCTACTGCCCGGACAGCGCGGTGCACGTCACGGACGGCAAGATGGCCGGCTTCGACCTGGACCACTGCAAGGGCTGCGGCATCTGCGCCCACGAGTGCCCGGGCAAGAAGGGCGCCAAGGCCATCGTGATGGAACCGGAGGTGAAATGATGGCCGGCATCACGAAGATCGACATGGCCAAGACCGGCAACGAGGCCATGGCCTACGCCATGAAGCAGATCAATCCCGACGTGGTGGCGGCCTACCCCATCACGCCGGCCACCGAGATCGTCCAGATCTTCGCCCAGTACGTGGCCGACGGCGAGGTGGACACCGAGTACGTGCCGGTGGAGTCCGAGCACTCGGCGATGTCGGCCTGCATCGGCAGCTCGGCCGCCGGCGCCCGCACCATGACCGGCACCTCGTCCCAGGGCCTGGCCCTGATGTACGAGATGTGCTACATCGCGGCCGGCCTGCGGCTGCCGATCGTCATGTCCGACGTCAACCGGGCGCTGTCGGCGCCGATCAACATCCACTGCGACCACTCCGACACCATGGGGATGCGGGACGCCGGCTGGATCCACATCTTCTCGGAGAACCCGCAGGAGGCCTACGACAACATGCTGCAGGCGGTGCGGATCGCCGAGCACGAAAAGGTCCGGCTGCCGGTGCTGGTGACCACCGACGGCTTCATCATCTCCCACGGCATGGAGCGGGTGGCCACCCTGCCCGACGACGAGGTCACGAAGTTCATCGGGCCGTTCCAGCCCGGCACCAAGCTGCTGGACGTGGCCAGGCCGATCACGGTGGGCGCGCTGAACTTCACCGACTTCTATTTCGAGCACCGCCGGGCCCTGGTGGACGCGCAAGCCGCGGCCGTGCCGGTGATCAAGGCGGTGGGCAGGGAATTCGGCCAGAAGTACGGCACGGCCTACGACTGCATCGAGCCCTACCAGCTGGCCGACGCCGAGTACGCCATCGTGGCGCTGGGCTCGACCTGCGGCACCGCCAAGGTGGTGATCGACCAGCTGCGGGCCACGGGCGTCAAGGCCGGCATGCTGAAGGTCCGGGTGTTCCGGCCGTTCCCGGCCTCCGAGATCGCCGCGGCGCTGCGGGGCAAGAAGGCGGTGGCGGTGCTGGACCGCTCCGACGTGCTGGGCGGCTTCGGCGGGCCGGTGTTCACCGAGGTGCGCTCCGCGCTGTACCAGCAGGCCGGCGCCCCGGTGCTGGCCGACTACATCTACGGCCTGGGGGGGCGCGAGATCGACATGGAGATGATCGGGTCGGTGTTCGCGCAGCTGCAGGACGGGACGGCCAAGCCCGACAGCGTGCAGTACCTGGGCGTGCGCGACTGATCACGGTACGAATGCCGGATGCTGAATACTGAATGCCGAATACGGGTATTCAGTAGCCGCTACCCAGTATCCAGTATCTGAACTCGAACAGAAGGACGAAGCATATACGATGGCTACTCTGAAAGAACTCGCGGCGCGGGGCGACCGGTTCACCGGCGGGCACCGGGCCTGCGCCGGCTGCGGCGCCACCATCGCCGCCCGCCAGGCCCTGCTGGCGGCCGGCAAGCACAAGGTGGTCGCCGGCTGCGCCACCGGCTGCCTGGAGGTCGTCAGCACCATCTTCCCCTACACCGCCTGGAACGTGCCGTTCATCCACAGCGCGTTCGAGAACGCCGCGGCCACGATGTCCGGCGTGGAGGCGGCCTACAAGTCGCTGAAGAAACAGGGCAAGATCACGGAGAACATCAAGTTCATCGCCTTCGGCGGCGACGGCGGTACCTACGACATCGGCATCCAGTCGCTGTCGGGCGCCATGGAGCGCGGCCACGACCTGCTGTACATCTGCTACAACAACCAGGCCTACATGAACACCGGGATCCAGCGCTCCTCGGCCACGCCGCGCGGCTGCAACACCACCACCAGCCCGGCCGGCAGGAAGATCCCGGGCAAGGCCCAGTTCCGCAAGGACCTCACCGAGATCATGGCGGCCCACAACATCCCCTACGTGGCGCAGTGCGCGGTCGGCAACTGGTCGGACTTCACCCGCAAGGTGGAGAAGGCACTGGACAAGGGCGGGGCCGCGTTCATCAACATCCTGCAGCCCTGCCGGCTGGGCTGGGGCTACAAGCCCGAGCTGACGGCCGAGCTGGGGCGGCTGGCGGTGGAGACGTGCTTCTGGCCGCTGTACGAGGTCGAGGACGGCGTCTACAAGCTCAACGCCACGCCCAAGGAGAAGAAGCCGATCGGCGAGTGGCTGTTCCAGCAGGAGCGGTTCCGCCACCTCAAGCAGCCGGCCAACGGCGCCATCGTCGACGAGATCCAGCGCGAGGTCGACCAGCGCTGGGACAAACTGGTCAAGAAGTGCAACGGCTGACGCCGTCCGTCAGCCAGCGGCCCGACATGCCAACGGAGGGGTGATCACGTGCCAGTCGAGAACCTGAACGTGTTCGAGGACGACTTCTGGGCGATCAACGAGAAGCTCAACCAGGTCCTCAAGAGCACCAACTGCCTGTCGGTGATGCTGATCGACAAGGCCGGCCAGCTGATCACCACGGCCGGCGACATCAGCCAGCTCGACACCACCTCGTTCTCCTCGCTGTGCGCCGCCGACTTCGCCGCCACCTCCCAGCTGGCGATGCTGGTGGGCGAAAAGGAGTTCGCGACGCTGTTCCATCAGGGCGAGAAGCAGAACATCTATATCGCCTCGATCGAGGACCGGGTGATGCTGGCGGTGGTGTTCGACACCCGGACCACGCTGGGCCTGGTGCGGGTGCGGGTCAAGCAGCTGGTGGCCGAGCTGTCCAAGATGTTCGTGGAGATCTTCGCCAAACTGGAGGGGGGCGGCCCGGGCGGCCAGCCGGCGGGCTCCAACCTGGGCTCCGATTTCGCCTCGGAGGCCGAGTCCGAGCTGGACAACCTCTTCAAGTGACGGGAGGATGACGTCGTGTCACTGATCAACTACTCCTCCCGGGAGATCAACTGCAAGCTGGTGTACTACGGCTGCGGCCTCTGCGGCAAGACCACCAACATCAAGTACATCTACGGCAAGGTGTCGCCCGAGGCCAAGGGCAAGCTGATCTCGCTGGCGACCGAGCTCGACCGGACGCTGTTCTTCGACTTCCTGCCGCTGGACCTGGGCTCGATCAAGGGCTTCAAGACGCGGTTCCACCTCTACACCGTGCCCGGGCAGGTGTTCTACAACGCCTCGCGCAAGCTGATCCTGAAGGGCGTCGACGGCATCGTGTTCGTGGCCGACTCCCAGGTGGAGCGGCTGGAGGCCAACGTCGAGGCGCTCAACAACCTGCAGGAGAACCTCACCGAGTACGGGATGAACATCGAGACCATCCCCTTCGTCATCCAGTACAACAAGCGCGACCTGCCCAACATCGCCACGGTCGACGAGATGCGGGCCCAGCTCAACAAGTGGAACGTGCCCGAGTACGAGGCGGTGGCCCACCAGGGGTACGGCGTGTTCGAGACCCTCAAGGAAGTGGCCAAGAAGGTGCTGAAGAACCTCAGCTGATCCCGCCGGGACCGACGCCCCGACGAACCGACAGCCGCCGGCGCGATCCGGCGGCTTCTCATTCTCGCCCGGCGCGGGCCCCGCACAACCTCCACCCATCGTGCAATGATCAACGACATCGATCGCATCCTGGCCACGGTCAACCGGCCGGGACGCTACACCGACCACGAGCAGCACGCCGCCCGCAAGCCCTGGGACGGCGCCGAGGTCCGCGTCTGCCTGGCCTTCCCGGACCTGTACGAGATCGGGATGTCGGGCCTGGGCGTGGCCATCCTCTACCGCATCGTCAACCGCCTGCCGTACGCCCTGGCCGACCGCGCCTACTGCCCGGACGTCGACCTGGAGGCCCGGCTGCGGGAGGCGGGGACGCCGCTGTGGGGGTGGGAGAGCGGCCGGCCGCTCCCGGCGTTCGACGTGGTCGGGCTGTCGCTCCAGACCGAGCTGGGATACACCAACGCGCTCAACCTGCTGGACCTGGCGAAGGTCCCGCTGCGGTCGGCCCGGCGCTCCGAGGGCGACCCGCTGGTGATCGCCGGCGGCACCTGCTGCGTCAATCCGCTGCCGATGTCACCGTTCATCGACGCCTTCGTGATCGGCGACGGGGAGGAGGCCATCGCAGAGATCTGCGAATCCCTGCGAAACTCGAAACGTGAAACTCGTAATTCGAAGTTACAGAGGATCGCGGAACTCCCCGGCGTTTATGTCCCGTCAATCCACGATCCCCGCAAGGACAGGATCACGGCCCGCCATGTCGTAAGACTCCGTTACGAGGACGCCCCGCACCCGCCGCTGGTGCCGCTGGTGGAGGCCACCCACGACCGACTGACCATTGAGATCTCCCGCGGCTGCACCCGGGGCTGCCGCTTCTGCCAGGCCGGCATGGCCTACCGGCCGCTGCGCCACCGGCCCGCCGCCGACGTGCTGCGGCTGGCGCAGGAGGGCATCGCGGCCAGCGGCTGGGACGAGGTCGGCCTGCTGTCGCTGTCGTCCTGCGATTACCCCGGCATCCTGGAACTGGTGGGCGGGCTCAACGGCCGGCTGGCCGGCCAGCGGGTCTCGGTCTCGATGCCGTCGCTGCGGCTGGACACGTTCGACGACGCCATGGCCGTCCAGCTCAAGGCCACCAGCAAGTCCGGCCTGACCTTCGCCCCCGAGGCCGGCAGCCAGCGGCTGCGCGACGCGATCAACAAGGGCGTCTCGGACGAGCAGCTGCTGGCCGTGCTGCGCACCGCCCGCCGCCACGGCTGGCAGGCGGTCAAGCTGTACTTCATGACCGGCCTGCCCACCGAGACCGACGCCGACCTCGACGCCCTGGCCGACCTCTGCCGGGCGGCGGCCGGCACCGGCGTCAACATCAAGGCCTCGGTCTCGCCGTTCGTGCCCAAGGCGCACACCCCGTTCCAGTGGGAGGCCCAGGACGGCGTCGAGGCCTGCCGCGCCAAGATCGACCGGCTGGCCCGGCGGGCGCGGGGCGGCCGGGTCCAGCTGAAATGGCACGACCCGGAGATGTCGGCGCTGGAGGGCGTGCTGGCGCGCGGCGACGCCGCGGTGGCCGAGGCGGTGGAGGCGGCCTGGAAGCTGGGCTGCCGGTTCGACCAGTGGTCCGAGCATTTCCGCCCCGACCGCTGGCGGGCCGCCTTCGAGCAGTGCGGGATCGATCCCGGCCGCTACCTGGCGGCCCGTCCCACCGCCGACGGGCTGCCGTGGGAGTTCATCGGCACCGGCGTCAGCAGGGAGTTCCTGCTGCGGGAGCGGGAGCGGGCGTACCAAGCCGCCGTGACGCCGGACTGCCGCGGCGGCGGCTGCCAGGCCTGCGGGCATGCCTGCCGGCCGGACGCCGTGGCGCCGCTCGCCGGTCATGCGCCGGCGCCGCCCGCCGCGCCGGTGCCCCCGCAGCCGGGTGCCGACGGTTTCGGCCGCGGCAAGAAGAAGGCGGCCGCGCCGGCCCCGGTCGCCAAGACGAAATTCCGGATCCGCTACGCCAAGGGCCCCGAGCTGCGGTTCATCTCGCACCTCGACCTGATGCGGCTGTGGCAGCGGGCGATCCGCTGCTCGGGCCTGCCGGTGGCCTATTCCCAGGGGTTCTCGCCGCACCAGAAGCTGTCGTTCGGGCCGCCGCTGGCGCTGGGGTACAGCTCCGTCGCCGAGCATCTCGACATCCAGCTGGAGCGGCCGGCGGGCGAGGACATCGCCGCGGCCCTCAACCGCAGCCTGGTCCCGGGCGTGCGGGCGCTGGACTGCAGGCCGGTCTTCCGGGACGCGTCGTCGATCGTCCAGCTGGCGGGCGTGGCCGAATACCGGGTGGGGACCGCCGGCACCGGCGTCGATCACGCCTCGGCCCTGGCGTCGTTCCGCGACCGGATGGCGTCCGACGGACCCTGGCAGGTGCCGGTGACGCGCAAGCAGCTGACGCGCACGCTGGACATCAAGCCGCAGCTGCGCGGCCTGCGCGCCGACGGCGACGGCCTGGTCTTCACGGTGAACCTGGTGGAGGGCGGGGCCAAGTTCGGGGACCTGGCCGCCGCGGTGCTGGGGCTGGCCGCCGCCGGGACGCTGCTGCTGCCGGTCGAGCGGACCGGCCTGTTCCATGCCGAGGGGGAGCAGCTGGTGCCGCTGATGGACCGTTCGCTGCTGTGAAGGCGGACTCCGACGCTCCAGCCAAAGAATGCCCTTGAAAAATTCCGGGAAATTGATTATAATTATATGTTGCGCGGTTTTCTTGACAAATAATAATATAAACCACAACAACTTAGGGGGGCACATGTCCACGATTTCCAAGATGAAGCCGCTGGGTGACCGCGTCATCGTCAAGCCGCTGGAGCCGAAGGAGACCAAGAAGGGCGGGATCATCATCCCCGACACCGCCAAGGAGAAACCGATGGAGGGCGAGGTGATGGCGGTCGGCCCGGGCAAGGTCGACGAGAAGGGCGCCCGCGTCCCGATGGATGTCAAGAAGGGCGACAAGGTGCTCTACGGCAAGTATTCCGGCACCGAGATCCGCATCGACGACGTCGAGTACCTGATCATGCACGCCGACGACGTGATGGCCGTGATCAACGACGAGAAATAAGATAACGAGAGAGAGCGAAGGAGTCCCGAGAATGGCGAACGCCAAGCTGATCGAATACGACGTCAAGGCCCGCGAGTCCCTCAAGAAGGGCGTGGACAAACTGGCCAACGCGGTCAAGGTGACCCTGGGCCCCAAGGGCCGCAACGTGGTGCTGGAGAAGAAATTCGGCTCGCCGCTGGTGACCAAGGACGGCGTGACCGTGGCCAAGGAGGTCGAGCTGGAGGACCCGTACGAGAACATGGGCGCCCAGATGGTCAAGGAAGTGGCGTCGAAGACCTCCGATGTGGCCGGCGACGGCACCACCACCGCCACCGTGCTGGCCCAGGCCATCTGCCGCGAGGGCATCAAGAACGTCACCGCCGGCGCCAACCCGATGGACCTGAAGCGCGGCATCGACCTGGCGGTCGACGCCGTGATCGCCGAGCTGAAGAAGATCTCCAAGCCCTCCAAGGGCAAGACCGAGATCTCCAACATCGCCACCATCTCCGCCAACAACGACCGCACCATCGGCGACCTGATCGCCGACGCCATGGAGAAGGTCGGCAAGGACGGCGTGATCACGGTCGAGGAGGCCAAGGGGATGGAGACCACGCTGGAGACGGTCGAGGGCATGCAGTTCGACCGCGGCTACATCTCCCCCTACTTCGTCACCAACTCCGAGCGGATGGAGGCCGTGCTGGAGGACGCCTACATCCTGATCCACGACAAGAAGATCGCGGCGATGAAGGAACTGCTGCCGGTGCTGGAGAAGGTGGCCCAGCTGGGCAAGCCGCTGCTGATCATCTGCGAGGACCTGGAGGGCGAGGCCCTGGCCACGCTGGTGGTCAACAAGCTGCGCGGCACGCTGCAGGTCTGCGCCGTCAAGGCCCCGGGCTTCGGCGACCGCCGCAAGGAGATGCTGACCGACATCGAGAAGCTGACCGGCGGCAAGGTGATCACCGAGGAGCTGGGCTTCAAGCTGGAGAACACCCAGATCAAGGACCTGGGCCGGGCCAAGCGCATCACCATCGACAAGGACAACACCACCCTGGTCGAGGGCGCGGGCGACACCAAGGAGATCAAGGCCCGCATCGGCCAGATCCGGGCCCAGATCGAGGAGACCAAGAGCGATTACGACAAGGAGAAACTGCAGGAGCGGTTGGCCAAGCTGGCCGGCGGCGTGGCGGTGATCAACGTCGGCGCGGCCACCGAGACCGCGATGAAGGAGAAGAAGGCGCGGGTCGAGGACGCGCTGCACGCCACCCGGGCCGCGGTGGAGGAGGGCGTCATCCCGGGCGGCGGCGTGGCCTTCATCCGCTCGATCCCGGCGCTGGAGACCGTCAAGGCCAAGGGCGACGTCAAGATCGGCGTGGACATCATCCGCCGGGCGCTGGAGGAGCCGCTGCGCCAGATCGCGCTCAACGCGGGCGTCGAGGGCGCGGTGATCGTGGACGAGGTCAAGAAGGCGACCGGCGTCAGCATGGGCTACAACGCCGAGGCCAACAAGGTCGAGGACCTGGTGGTGGCCGGCGTGATCGACCCCACCAAGGTGGCGCGGATCGCGCTGCAGAACGCCTCGTCGATCGCCGGGCTGCTGCTGACCACCGAGTGCGTGATCGCCGAGAAGCCCAAGGAGGAGAAGCCGATGCCGATGCCGCAGGGCGGCGGCGGTTACGGCGACATGTACTAATACCTGGTGAAACGTAAAACGTGAATCGCAGCCCCGTCCCGCAAGGGACGGGGCTGTTCACACGATACATCCCACCGGCGGGCCTTTCCCCTGACGATGATGCAACTGATTTCATCATGGTGCATGTCCCTTGCATCGAGTTCGACCGCCATCGCTGGCCCGTCGCCAGAGCGCATCCTGTTCGATGGCGAGGGCCGCGGTGACGAAGACCCGCACAGGTCCGATCTGGACAGGACCCCGTCGCACGGCGGGCAGGGCCGCTGTTTTTTGTCCGATTACCGCTTGCAATGCAAAAAGTAATATGATAGAATAAAATTTCGGGATGAATCGTATTGACGATATGAAGAAGAACGCCACGATCGCCGTTTTCCTCGACCGGGACGGCACCATCAACGTCGAGCGCAACTACGTCAACCGGGCCGCGGATTTCGAGCTGCTGCCCGAGGTCGCCGATGCCATCCGGGCGCTCAACGAGGCGGGGGTCAAGGTGCTGGTGGCCAGCAACCAGTCGGGCGTGGCCCGGGGCTACCTCACCATGAAGCACCTCGGCAGCATCACCAGCAAGATGCACCGGCAGCTGGCCCGGGGCGGGGCCCGCGTCGACGCGGTCTACTACTGCCCGTTCCATCCGGACGACAAGCCATACTGCCGCAAGCCGTCGGTGGGGATGGCGATGGAGGCCCGGGAGCAGTTCGGCGTCGACCTGCGGCGCAGCTACATGGTGGGCGACAACCGGGTCGACATGGAGTTCGGCGCCAACATCGGCGCCCGCAACGTGCTGGTGCTGACCGGTCACGCCCGGGGCGACGAACCGTGGACCAAGACGGTGAGGATCCACTGCGTCGCCCAGAACCTGTCCGGCGCCGTGCTGTGGATCCTGCAGGACATCGGGAAACGGCGGCAGGCCCGGACCGCGCGGCCGGCGCCGGCGCGGACGCGGAAACCGACCGCGCGCTGACGATGCGGGGCATCTCCGCCATCGTCATCGCCAGGGACGCGGCGCGCTCGATCGGCGCCTGCGTCGGCAGTCTGTCGTGCGCCGACGAGGTGATCGTGGTCGACAGCGGCAGCGCCGATGGCACGGCCGAGGCCGCACGGCAGGCCGGGGCCCGGGTGGTCGTGGAGCAGTGGCGGGGCTTCGGCGCCCAGCGGCAGCGGTCCCTGTCGCTCGCCGCGCACGGCTGGGTGCTGTTCCTGGACGCCGACGAGCGGCTGACGGACGGTCTGCGGGCCGCGATCGCCGCGCTGCCCGACGACGCCCCCGCCGCCGACGGCTACTACCTGCGGCGGCGCAACCATTTCCTGGGCCGGCCGATGCGGAACACGCGCTGGGCCAACGACTGGCAACTGAGGCTGTTCCGGAAGGATGCCGCGGCCATCGCCCCCGTGGCGGTGCACGAGGGCGTCACCGTGCGCGGCCGCACGGCGCGGCTCGACGCCGGCGTCATCGACCACGACACCGTGCCGTCGCTGGCGGCGCACCTTGAAAAGCTCAACCGCT
Source organism: Candidatus Edwardsiibacteriota bacterium (assembly GCA_025453955.1). Lineage (GTDB taxonomy): Bacteria > Edwardsbacteria > AC1 > AC1 > EtOH8 > UBA2255. The sequence goes on along the minus strand of JALOPJ010000001.1, from coordinate 80,403 downwards.
ACACCACGCTGGAGGCCCGGCAGCGGTACGACGCCGGCCAGCGCTTCTCCACGGCCAAGCTGCTGGTGTCTCCCACGATCGAGTTCTGGAAACTGCTGCTGGTGCTCGGCGCCTGGCGCGACGGGTTGCGTGGGCTGGCCATCGCGGCGCTCTCGGCGCTGTACAAGCTCGTCACCATCGGCAAGCTGTTGGAGCTGGGCCGTGGATAGGATCTCGGTGATGCTCAACACCTTCAACGGCGGCGACAAGCTGCGGCGCTGCCTGGACGCGGTGCGCTGGGCCGACGAGATCGTGGTGGTCGACTCCGGCAGCGCGGACGGCTCGCAGGATCTGGCGAAAAGGTACACCGATAAATTCTACTACAATCCCTGGCCCGGGTACAAGGCCCAGCGCGAGTTCGGCATGGCGCGCTGCTGCGGCGAGTGGATCCTGATCCTGGACCAGGACGAGTACGTCACGCCTGAGCTGGAGCGAAAGCTGCGGGACATATCGTCCGAGCCCGATACGTATCGCAGCTACAACGCGGTGTGGATCCACCGCATCGAGCATTTCTGGGGCAAACGGATCCGCCACGGCAACTACAACCCCAGCTACCAGCCCCGGATGGCGCGGCGGGGGAAGTGCTCGTGGACCGGCGGCGCCCACACCTACCTGGTGGTCGAGGGCGGCGAGGCCGCGATCCTGCGCGTGCACGAGGGGCTGTGGCACGACGCCTACAACACGCCGGCCGATTATTTCGGCAAGATCAACTACTACTCGGATTTCGACGCCCGCGACCGGTTGGCGCGGGGCCAGCGCCCGTCGCTGTGGCGCGTGATGCTCTCGCCGTTGGGCATGTGGTGGAAGTGCTACGTCGTCCACCGGGGCTTTCGCGACGGCGCCCACGGGCTGATGAACGCCACCAGCATGGCCGTCTATTGGTTCTTCCGGCTGTCCAAGGTCTGGCACGCCCGCTGGCTGGAGCGCAATCGGCCGGACAGCTGGGAGGCCTATCTGGCGCGGCACGAACGGCCGGGGCAGGGAAATCCGTGAAGCTGTCGGCCACGGTGATCACCAGGGACGAGGAGCGCAACATCGGCCGCTGCCTGGCCGCGCTGGACTTCGTCGACGAGATCGTGGTGGTCGACTCCGGCAGCACCGATCGCACCCTCGAGATCGCCCGTCGCTACACGGACAAGGTGACCGTCAATCCCTGGCCCGGCCACCGGCAGCAGAAGAACGTCGCCATCGACCGGGCCGGCGGCGACTGGATCCTGTCGCTGGACGCCGACGAGGTCGTCACTCCGGAGCTGCGGGCGGAGATCATGGCGGCGCGCGACGCGGCCTTCCCGGGGGCCGACGGGTACTGGATCGCCCGCAAGTCGTTCTTCCTGGGCCGCTGGATCGCCCACAGCGGCTGGTACCCGGATTACCATCTGCGGCTGTTCCGCAGGGCCAAGGGGCGTTTCGGCGGACTCAATCCGCACGACAAGGTCGAGCTGGACGGCCCGACGGCGCGATTCGCCAATCCCATGCTGCATTTCACCTACCCGGACCTCGGCACCTACCTGGCGCGGCTCAACTCCTACACCTCGATCGCGGCGCGGGAGCTGGCGGACCGCGGCGCGCACGCCCGGCTGCGGCACCTCGCGCTGTCGCCGCTGGCCATGTTCCTGAAGATGTACCTGTTCAAGGCCGGGTTCCTCGACGGCCGCGAAGGGCTGCTGCTGTCGGCGCTGTCGGGGTACTACGTGTTCGTGAAGTACCTCAAGCTGTGGGAGCTGTCGCTGCCGCGCGAAGGGCGGGCCGCCGGTTGAAGGCGCTGCACGTCTGCAGCTCGCGGTCGTGGGGCGGGATGGAGATGATCGTCTGCCGGCTGGCGCGGCTGCAGCGGGAGAACGGCGACGAAGTCGCCTTCGCCTGCGACGCGCGCTCGCCGATCCACGGCGCCTGCGGCGAGTACGGGGTGGCCACCCTGGACGTCCGCTGCGACCTCGCCGGGATGCTGCGGCTGCGGCGGGAGATCGCCACAGCACGACCGGACATCGTGCATGTCCAATACTCGAAGGACCTCAACATCGCGGTGCCGGCCTGCCTGGGTACCCCGGGCCGGATCGTGCTGACAAAGCAGATCGAGTCCGTGGTGGTGAAGCGCGACCCCTGGCACCGCCTCTTGTACGCCGGCGTCAGCCGCGCCACGGGCATCTCCACGATGATCCGTGACAACCTGATCGCGACCACGCCGCTGCGCCCGGACCAGGTCGACCTGGTGCATCTGGGCATCGATACCGGACGTTTCCGGCCCGATGCGGCGGCCCGCGCCGAAACGCGCCGGGAACTCGGCATCCCCGACGGCGCGGTGGCCGTCGGCATGATGGGGCGGATGTCGCCCGGCAAGGGGTTCGACGACTTCCTCGAGATGGCCCTGGCGCTGACAGCGACGGACCTCTCATTCGTGCTGATCGGCGGCCACAGCCGGAACGAGGAGGCCTATGGCCGCGATCTTGAGCGGAAGGCCACTCAGGCGCTGGGTGCGCGCGTTCATCTGACCGGATACCGCGAGGACCGCCAGCGCTGGCTCAACGCGCTCGACGTGTTCGTCTTTCCTTCGCACGCCGAGTCGTTCGGGCTGTCCCTGGCGGAGGCCATGGCCACGGGTTTGCCATGCGTGGCCTACGGCAAGGATGGTGTGCTGGACATCATCAGCGACGGCGTCGACGGACTGCTGGCCCGGCCCCGCGACGTCACCGACCTGCACGCCAGGACCCGGCAGCTGATCGCCGACGCCGGGTTGCGGGAGGGGCTGGGCCGGGCGGCGCGGCGCACCGCGGCCGAGCGGTTCTCGGAGCGGCGGATGCTGGAGGGGACGCTGCGCACCTACCGGGAGGCCCTGGCGCGATGAGGATCGACGCCGGACGGATCCTGGTGCTGCGGTCGCACGGGGTGGGGGACGTGCTGTGGTCGACACCGTTCCTGGCCAACCTGCGGCGCGGCTATCCCGCCGCCCGCATCGCCTACCTGGTGCGGGAATCCTGCGCGCCCGTGATGGCGGGCAACAGCGACGTCGACGAGCTGATCGTCTACCGGCGGGAATCGGCCGGGATCGGTTTCCTGCGCGACCTGCGGCGGCGCCGGTTCGACCTGGCGATCGACCTGATCGGCACTCCGCGCACCGCGATCCAGTCGCTATGGAGCGGTGCCCGGCACCGCATCGGGTTCGATTTCCGCATCCGGCGCCACGCCTACAACCACCTGCTCGACGCCGCTGCCGCCAACCGCGGCCACGAGGTCGAGTTCAATTTCAGCGTGCTGGACTACCTCGGCGTCCCGGTGGCCACCCGCCGGCTGGTGCTCAACCTGTCTCCGGAGGAGCGCGGGTTCGGGGAGCGGACCTGGGGGCAGCTGGGATATGCGGCAGGCGACGCGGTGATCGCGGTGCTGCCGACCGGCGGGTGGGCCTGCAAGCGCTGGCCGGTCGGCAATTACGTCGACCTGGTGCGGGCGATCGCCGGCCGCCACCGGGCCCAGCTGCTCGTATTCTGGGGCACGACCGCCGAGCGGCGCGATGCCGAACGGATCGCCGCGGCCTGCCCCGGGCAGGTCTCGGTCTGCCCGCCCGCCACGTTGCGCCAGATGGCCGCGCTGCTGTCGCGCTGCCGGCTGGCGGTGGGGAACGACTCCGGGCCCCTGCACATCGCCACCGCTTTCGGCCTGCCGGTGATCGCGTTCTTCGGGCCCACCAACCCGAGCAGCCAGGGGCCGTGGGGACCCGGCCACACCGTGCTGCGCGACGAGTCGCTGCCCTGCCTGTGCTGCAACCGGATGGACTGCCCCGATCCCCGCTGCCTGGCCGGCATCGCGCCCGCGCGGGCCCTGGCCGCGGTCGACGCGGCGCTGTCGTCATGAGCAGGCCGTCCCGGGGCACGATCAGCGCGGCGGCGGCGGCGTTGGCGCGCCGCTACGGCCGGCCCCGGCGGGCGCGCCGCCGGCCGCTGCTGGACGTGCTGGTCGAGACCGTGCTGTCGCAGAACACCAACGACCGCAACAGCCACCGGGCATACCTGGCGCTGCGGCGCCGGTTCCCCCGCTGGGATCTCGTGATGGACGCCCCGGTGCGCGCGGTCGCCGCCCCGATCGCGTCGGGAGGGTTGGCCAACATCAAGGCGGTGCGGATCAAGGCGCTGCTGTCGGAGTTCGCCCGGCGGTTCGGCCGGCCGACGCTCGAGCCGCTGCGGCGCCTGCCGGCGGAGGACGCCTACCGCTACCTGCTGTCGCTGGCGGGCGTGGGGCCGAAAACGGCAGCCTGCACGCTGCTGTTCGGCCAGGGGACGCCGATCTTCCCGGTCGACACCCACATCGCCAGGATTTCGCAGCGCTTGGGCTGGGCGCGACCCGGCGAGACGCCCGCCGCCTTCCAGGAGCGGTTCCGCCGGCTGGTGCCCGACCGGCTGGTGCTTTCGTTGCATCTCAACCTCATTGCCCACGGCCGGGCGGTCTGCCATCCCGGCCGGCCAGCCTGTCCGGCCTGCCCCATCCAGCGACACTGCACTTGGCATCACAGCAAGGAGCGATCATGAACCGCGCACATTCACTGGCGACGATCCTGGCCGGGGCCCTGCTGCTGTCCGGCAGCTGCTCCCGGCAGCCCGGCGACGCCGGGTTCACCTCCAAGACCGGCATGAAGCTCGATTCGCTGCCGGCCGCGGCGCCGGCGGACACCGCGGCCAAACGGGTCGATCCGGCAACGATGCACGGGTTCTCGGTCGAGGCCAGCGGGGCGGTCGAGCTCCATTTCTACGACAGCGAGGACCGGCACACCGGACCGGCCACCGCCGAGGAGTACCTGCCGGTGGTGCAGCTGGCGCTGAGCAATCCCAACCTCCATCCCCAGGAGCGGACCAGCCTCGAGGAGATGAAGGCCAGGATGCAGGAGACCGGCAGCGCCGGCGAGTTCGCCGTGACCCGCCGCATCCCCAACTTCAAGTACACCCTGAAGGACGGGGAGACCAGGGCCGAGTTCACCGGCGGCGACGTGGTGGAACTGCGGATCCGGGCCGTCGGCGCCGACCAGGCGCGGCTGAACCTGCGGGTCTGGAACGACCGGCAGCTGCGGCGGGCGGCCTATGCGCTGACGACGGAGCCGGGCCAGTCGGGCGAGTTGGCGGTCTCGTCGACCATGGACGACTTCGCCATCGGCTGGGACGGCGGATCCGGCAAGATCGACCGGGAGATCGCGCCGGCGGCCCTCGACAGCCAGACGGTCCCCGCCAAGTAGCGGAACGGCCCCCTGAACGGCCGCATCATGACGGACGCATCCGGCGAACGGGTGATCGCCCACGTGGACATGGACGCGTTCTTCACGGCGGTCGAGGTGATGGACGATCCGTCGCTGCGCGGCCGGCCGGTGATCGTCGGCGCCGACCCCAGGAACGGGGCGGGGCGGGGCGTGGTCTCGGCGGCATCATACGAGGCGCGGCGGTTCGGCGTGCATTCGGCGATGCCGATCTCGCAGGCCTACCGGCTCTGTCCCGGCGCCGCGTTCCTGCCGGGCCGGATGCGGCGCTACGGCGAGGTGTCCGGCCAGGTGATGGCCGTGCTGGAAGGCTTCACTCCCCTGGTCGAGCAGGTGTCGGTGGACGAGGCCTTCCTCGACCTCAGCGGCTGCCGGCGGTTGTGGGGCGACGCTCATCAGACCGGCGCCCGGATCAAGGCCGCCGTCCGCCAGCGCACCGGGCTGACGGCGTCGGTGGGGATCGGGCCCAACAAGCTGGTGGCCAAGATCGCCTCCGACCTGCGCAAGCCCGACGGCCTGGTGGTGGTCGCGGCCGGCGACGCGCGGGCCTTCCTGGCGCCGCTGCCGATCCGGCGGTTGTGGGGCGTCGGCCCGGCGACCGAGGCGGCGCTGTTGCAACTGGGCGTCGGTGAGATCGGCCAGCTGGCGGCGCTGGACCCGGCGGCGCTGGCGGCGCGGTTCGGGGAATCGGGCCGCTGGCTGCAGCGCTGCGCCGCCGGCGAGGACGACGACCCGGTGAGCGGCGGGCGAGGGGAGAAATCGCTGGGCGCCGAGCTGACGTTCGACCGGGACACGGCCGACCGCGAACAGATCGTCCGGACCCTGCTGGAGCTGTGCGACCGCGTCGCCGCCCGGCTGCGGCGGCAGGGCCTGCGGGGCCGGACGATCACCCTCAAGCTGCGCTACCAGGGCTTCGAGACCCACACCCACCGTGCCACGGTGGCGGAGGGGCTGGACGAGACCATCGGCCTCTACACGGCGGCCCGGGGGCTGCTGCAGGCGCACGGCGACCGGACGCGCCCGCTGCGGCTGGTCGGCGTTACGGTCACCAACTTCGGCGGCAGCGGTCGCCCCCCGGACCTGTTCGCCGCCGACGATCCCCTCCGCGGCAGGCGGCGCACCGTCGACGCCGCGGTGGACACCGTGCGGGAACGCTTCGGGCGGCGGGCGGTGGTCCGGGCCCGCACCCTGCGACGAGATGCCAGCTGATGCCATGCGACGAACGGCGACGATGACCGAACACCGATACGCCATCCTGCTGATCGACGACGACCCGGTCGACCGGGCCGCCATGCGGCGTTTTTTCGACGAACAGCGGCTGCCGTACGAGGTGACCGATGCCGGTTCATTGGCCGAGGCGCTGGCATCGATCGGGGGGCACCGCTACGACGTGATCCTGTCCGATTACCTGCTGGGGGAGGGGACGGGGCTCGACGTGCTGCACCGCGCCGGCGGCACCCCCGTGATCTTCGTCACCGGCCACGGCGACGAGGCCATCGCGGCGCGGGCGCTGCGGCAGGGCGCCTACGACTACATCATCAAGGACCACGACCGCCACTACCTGACCGCCCTGCCCGGCGCCATCAGCAACTCGCTGCTGCGGCGGCAGGCCGAACAGGCGCTGGCCGAGAGCGAACGGCGCAACCGCGAGCTGCTGGAGAACCTGCCGAGCGGGGTATACCAGACGACGCCGGCGGGGGCGGTGCTCTATGCCAATCCGGCGTTGGTGCGGATGCTGCGGTACGATTCGTTCGAGGGCCTGGCCCGGATCAACCTGCAACAGCAGGCGATGGCGCCGGCACCCGACCGGGAATCGTTCTTCGCCGCACTCGACCGCGACGGCCACGTGGCCAACCACGAATCGATTTGGCGCGCCAGGGACGGGCAGCGGATCGTCGTCCGGGAGAGCGCGACGGCGGTGCGGGCCGCGGACGGCAGCGTCCTCTACTACGAGGGATGGGTCGAGGACATCTCCTCCCGGCGGCTGGCCGAGGAGAAGGAGCGGCAGTACCTGCGGGAGCTGTCGGTGCTCTACGAGACGACGTCGCTGTTGAACTCGATGGACGGGATCGAGGGGATCTTCCAGTACCTCGGGGAGGTGCTCCGCGAGCTGACCAACGGCCCGTACCTGATCATCTGCCGGTACGAACCCGACGACGGGACGATCCGGATCCACAGCAGCTGGGGGTTCGAGCAGCAGCTGGGACGGGTCACCGAGGCGCTGGGGCTGGAGCCCCGGACGCTGGCCATCCGCACCGACGAGATGACCGCCGAGGAGCTGGGCTGGTTCACCAGCGGCAAGCTGATGGCGGTTCCCGGGGGGCTGCACACGCTGTCGGCCCGCCGGCTGCCCCGTGCCGTCTGCCGGGCCGTCGAGCGCCTGCTGGGCGTGCGCCAGGTGCAGAGCATGGGGTTCACCATCGAGGGCCGGCTCTACGGCGGCGTGGTCGTGCTGCTGCGGCAGGGCGACACCATCGAGAACCGGCCGGTGGTCGAGACCATCATCAACCAGGCAGCGCTGGCTATCCAGCGCAAGTGGGCCGAGCTGCAGCTGCGCCAGAGCGAGGAGTTCAGCCGCACGGTGATCGAGCATTCCCCGGTCGGGATCACCGTGCGCGACCGCGCCGGCCGGCTGCTGATCCACAACGGGGCCTGGCAGCGCATCTGCCGGATCACCGACGCCGATATCCCGCGGGTGCGCCAGGTGGACATGGAGACGATCATCCGGTCATACGCTTCCTGGGGCGTCGACACGGCGCGGGTGGCCGAGGTGTTCGACCGCGGCGGCACCCTGGCCTTCCCCGAGCTGCGGGTGGTGGACCAGGACGACGGCAGCGTCACCTGGATCTCCCAGCAGATCTACGGGATCACCGGCCGGGACGGGGTCGTGGACCGGGTGGTCAGCCTGACGCAGGACGTCAGCGAGCGCAAACGGGCCGACGAGGACCTGCGCAACAACGAGGAGCGCTTTCGGGCCCTGCTCAAGAACTCCAGCGACATCATCACCATCGTCGACGCCGACCAGACCATCCGCTATGCCAGCCCGTCGGCGGGGACCGTGCTGGGGCTGGCGCCCGACGCGGTGGCCGGGCGGCCGCTGCTGTCCCTGGTGCACCCCGACGACGTCCCGGCGGTCCGCCGCACGCTGCGGCGCAACCTGTCGCTGGTCGGGCCGTTGCCGCCGGTGGAATGCCGCATCCGGCACGCCGACGGGTCCTGGCGCACGCTGGAGCACATCGCCCAGAACCTGATCGCCGACCCGGTGATCAACGGCGTGATCATCAACTCGCGCGACGTCACCGAGCGGCGCCAGGCCGACCAGCTGCAGCACGCCATCTACAAGCTGTCCGAGCTGACCAACGCCGCGGGCGACATGGGGGAGTTCTTCGCCGGGATCCACCGGGTGGTGGCGGAGCTGATGTACGCCCGGAACTTCTTCATCTGCCTGCTCGATCCCGCCACCCAGCAGTTGACCTACCCGTACTTCGTCGACGAGTTCGACCTGCCGCCCCAGTCGCGCCGCATGGGCCGCGGCCTGACCGAGTACATCATCCGCCACAACCAGCCGCTGCTGGCGTTCCGCGAGCACCTCCGCAAGCTGATGGACGAGTCGGCGGTCGACATCCAGGGGGCCCTGCCCACCGCGCTGCTGGCGGTGCCGCTCAAGACGTCCCAGGCCACCATCGGCGCGCTGGTGGTGCAGAGTTACGCGGACAGCATGTTCTTCGTCGAACGCGACAAGGAGATCCTGACCTACGTCGCCCAGCAGGTGGCCGTGGCGCTGGAGCGCAAGCGCACCCAGGAGGCGCTGCGGCGGTCGGAGGCCGACCTGCGGGCCGTGTTCAACAGCAGCAACCAGGTGTTCATCCTGCTGGACCTCCACCAGAAGATCAAGTCGTTCAACAGCCGGGCGGCGGACTGGTCCCAGGCCTACTGCGGCCGGGCGCTGCGGCAGGACGACCTGATCTACTATTACCTCGCACCCGACCAGGCCGACGGGTTCACCGCGCAGATCAACACCGCCAAGCAGGGCCGGTCGCTGGCGGCCGAACTGCCGTTCGTGCGCCAGGGGGAACAGCACTGGTTCGAGGCGGGCTTCAACCCCGTGCACGACGCCTCCGGGCAGGTCTACGGCGTCTGCCTGACCCTGATGGACATCGACGAGCGGCGGCGGGCCGTGGCGGCGCTGGCCCGCAGCGAGGAGCGGTTCCGGGCCATGGTGCAGCACTCCAGCGACGACATCATCGTGGTCGACGCGGCCGGGACCATCACCTACGAGTCGACCCACGTGCTGGGGTACGATCCCGGCGCCCTGCTGGGGACCAGCGCCTACGACCTGGTCCATCCCGACGACCGCCCCCGGGTGATGGACGCGCTGCAGAGCCACCTCGACCAGCCGGGGCTGATCCGGCAGATCGAGTACCGGGCCCGGCGGGCCGACGGCACCTGGGTCTACCTGGAATCGGTCGGCAACAACCTGCTGCGGGACCCGGTGGTCAGCGGGATCATCATCAACAGCCGCGACATCAGCGAACGCAAGCAGTCGGAGGCCCTGCAGGCAGCGCTCTACCGCATCGAGGAGATCACCAACACCGCCGGGGACCTCCAGGAATTCTACGCGGCGGTGCACCGGGTGATCGAGGCGCTGATCTACACCCCGAACTTCTTCATCGCCCTCTACGATCCGGCCACCCGCCGGGTCAGCTTCCCCTACTTCATCGACGAGATGGACTCGCCGCCGCCGCCGCGGGAGCTGGCCAACGGGCTGACCGACTACATCATCACCACCGGGGAGCCGCTGTTCCTGACGGGCGACGGGGCCGAGCGGATCCAGCTGGACAAGGGGATCGCCACCATCGGCAGCCCGTCGGTCGACTGGCTGGGCGTCCCGCTCAAGAGCGGCGAGCCGCAGCCAGGAATCGCTGATGCGGCTGGGGCTGGCCATCGAGAGCATGGAGGAGTCGGTGGTGATCACCGACCGCGACGGCACCATCCAGTACGTCAACCCGGCCTTCACCAAGATCAGCGGCTACGACCGCGGCGAGGTGGTGGGCCGCAACCCGCGGGCATGGAACAGCGGCCGGCAGGGCGACGGTTTCTACCGCGAGATGTGGGCGCAGCTGGCGCAGGGGCGCATCTGGCAGGGCACCCTGACCAACCGCCGGAAGGACGGCACCCTCCACGACGAGGAGGTCACCATCTCGCCGGTGCGGGGCGACGACGGCGAGACCATCAATTACGTGGCCATCGAGCGCGACATCACCGAACGCAAGCAGGCCGAGGACCTGCAGCAGGCGCTCTACGCCATCGGCGAACTGACCGAACGGGCCGAGAGCATGCAGGAGTTCTACCGCGAGATCCACGGCATCGTCCAGCGGCTGATGGGGACCGGGAACATGTACATCGCCCTCTACGACCCGGCCAGCGATACGATGAGCTTCCCGTTCTGGGAGGACGAGCACGACCCGCCCTCCGGGCCCCGCCGACTGAGCGGTGGGGTCACCGACTACGTGATCAAGACCGGCCAGCCGTTCCTCGATTCCCGCGACGAGCTGACCCGCCACTCGACGTTGCCGGACCTGGTCCCCTTCGGCACCCAATCGGTCGAGTGGCTGGGGGTCCCGCTCAAGCGGCGAGAGCAGACGATCGGCGTGCTGGCGGTGCAGAGCTACAGCGGCAAGCTGCGGTTCGGCGAGAAGGGCAAGGAGCTGCTGAACTTCGTCTCGCGGCACATCTCCACGGCCCTGGAGCGCCGCACCAGCCGGGAGGCGCTGAACCGCCTCTCGCAGGCGATGGAGCAGATGGACGAGTCGGTGGTGATCACCGACCGCGACGGCGTCATCCAGTACGTCAATCCCCGGTTCACGGCGGTGACCGGCTACGCGGCGGACGAGGTGCGGGGGCGCACGCCGTCGCTGTGGAAGAGCGGCCGGCACGATGCCGAGTTCTACCGGTCCCTGTGGCAGCACCTGCTGGCGGGCACGACCTGGCAGGGATACTTCCTCAACCGCAAGAAGGACGGCACCGTCTTCGAGGAGGAGGCCACCATCTCGGCGGTGCAGAACGCCGACGGCGAGATCTTCAATTTCGTGGCCATCACCCGGGACGTCACCGAGAAGCGGCGGCTGCAGTCGATCGCCGAGGCGGCCAACACCATGAACAACATCGGCTACGTCTTCTCCGGCATCCGCCACGAGATCGGCAACGCCCTCAACTCGATGAAGATGGCCACCAGCATCGTCCAGAAGAACCTGTCCGGCTGGCAGCCCGAGGCGCTGCGCAAGTTCGTCGACATGGCCATGAACGAGGTGGCGCGGATGGAGGACCTGCTGCGCTCCCTCAAGAACTTCAGCATGTACGAGGCCCCCAAGATCCAGCCCGTCGACGTCGCCGATTTCCTCAAGAAACTGGTGATGCTGGCCACCGGCGATTTCAAGAGCAAGGGCATCAAGATCAACCACCGCTGCGATCCCGACGCCGCCAGCGCCTGGGCTGATCCCCGGGCCCTGCACCAGGTGATGCTGAACCTGCTGTCCAACGCCGCCGACGCCCTGGAGGGCCGGGACGCCAAGCAGATCGACATCACGGCCCGGCGGGATGGCGCACTGGTGCGGATCGCCCTGCGGGACAACGGCTGCGGCATGTCGGCCGAACAGTTGGCCAACCTGTTCAAGCCGTTCTACACCTCCAAGTCGACCGGGACCGGGCTGGGGCTGGTGATCACCAAGAACATCATCGCCAAGATGAACGGCACCATCGAGGTCGACAGCCGGATCGGCCGGGGCACGGAGGTGGTGATCTCCATCCCGGCCACGGCGCCGCAGGACGCGGGCGCCGCGGAACCCGCCGGCGCCTGACCGAAAGCGCTTGCTTTTCGACGGGGCTTTGGCTATAATCGGCAGCAGGGAGGACCCATGATGAAACAGGTACTGATCGTCGACGACGAGCGGGCGTTCCTGTCCATCCTGTCGCAGGGCCTGCAGGGCCACGAGCAGGATTTCGGGATCATCACCGCCGAGAACGGCCGGGCCGCGGTCGCGGTGCTGAAGCGCCAGACCGTCGACCTGCTGGTCACCGACATCAAGATGCCCCAGATGGACGGCTTCGAGCTGCTGGAGTACATGAAGACCAACCATCCCGGGGTGCCGGTGATGCTGATGACGGCCTTCGGCACGCAGGAGATGGAGGAGCGCGGCCGGGCCCTGGGCGCGCGGCAGTACCTGGAGAAGCCGTTCGACGTCGACACCCTGGTGCAGAAGATCCGCAGCGAGCTGTCGCGGGAGCTGGCCGCCGGGACCGGGGGCGGTGAGGGCGGCGGCAGCGACCTCCAGCTGCTGGCCTGGGAACGCGGCGACGACGACCGGGCCCTGGCGCGGCGGCTGCGGCAGCGGGGCGGATTCACGGTGACGACGGCCGCGGACGCCCCGGCGCTGCTGGAACGCTACGCCACCACCGCCGTCGACGCCCTGCTGGTGCCGGTGGCCGACCGCGCCGGCTGGCAGCTGGTCGAGCGGTTCGCCGCCCAGCACCGGTTCACGCCGGTCGCGATGGTGGCCCGGGACAGGGACTACGACGAGATCCGCCGGGCGCTGCGGGCGGGGGCGGCGGATTTCCTGTCGTACGACGAGCCGGTCGACGAGATCGCCGCCGCGCTGCGGCGGGCGGTGGACCGCTCGCGCGAGCTGAAGCGCACCGTCAAGTCCCAGGTCCGGGTCTCCTACGAGAGCGAGATGGACCGGATGCAGCACGAGATGGCCCATGAGCTGAACCGGGTCTTCTCGCTGCAGGACGAGTTCGAGCAGAACCGCTTCCAGATGGTCAAGGTGCTGGTCAACGCCCTGCAGATCAGCGATCCCTACGAGAGCGGCCATTCCGAGCGGGTGGCGATCAAGGCCAAGAACATCGCCTCGGCCATGAACCAGGCCTACCTGATGTCGCACGGCCTGTTCGACCTCAAGGAGCTGGAGATGGCGGCGCTGCTGCACGACGTCGGCAAGCTGGGCGTGCCCAAGCACATCCTCAACTACAAGGGCGCCTTGAGCGACGACGAGTGGGCCATCGTGCGGCGGCATTCGGTGCTGGGCGCCGAGATCGTCTCCAAGATCGACAACCTGCGGGCCATCACCGCGGACATCCGCCACCACCACGAGCGCTGGGACGGCGGCGGCTATCCCGACCGGCTGTCCCGGGAACAGATCCCGATCAAGGCCCGGATCCTGGCGCTGGCGGACGCCTTCGACGCCATGGTGTCGCCGCGGGTCTACCGCCAGGCGCTGGGGCTGCCGGACATCGTGGGCGAGATCAAGCGCAACAGCGGCACCCAGTTCGATCCCGAGGTGGTCAACGGGCTGCTGATGCTGATCGGGTACGACTGACCGGGCGGCGCCCCGCGAACACGGAGCCAGAAGAGAGGCCGATCCATGAGGAGCGAGTTCATCCAGCCGTTCGTCGACGCGCTGGTCAAGGTGCTGGAGCAGTCCACCGGCCAGCCGGTGAAGCGCGGGGCGGTCGGCGTCAAATCGTCGCCCATCGCCACCATGGGGGTGGCCAGCATCATCGGCATCACCGGGTCGTCCGAGGGCCGGGCGGTGCTGGACATGTCGCGGGAGACCGCCTGCAGCCTGGCCGGGGCCATGAGCGGCGAGCCGGCCGGCTCCTACGACGCCATGGTCAGCTCCACCATCAACGAGCTCAACAACATGGTCTGCGGCCAGGCGGTGTCGGCCCTGGTCAACCGCGGCCTGCGGATGGACATCAACCCGCCGACGCTGTTCACCGGCCACGACATGGACATCACCAACAGCGGCATGGAGATCGTCACCATCCCGGTGGAGACCCGCCACGGGCCGGTGCTGCTGAACCTGTCGCTGCGCAGCAAGTCGTGACGGCGCCGCCGCTCCCGCGCCCTGACGTCCGTTCAGGGCGTTTTTGCCGGCGCCCCGGGCCGGCCGCGCCGGCCGTCACCGATGGAGCACCATGACGCCATACCAGATCATCTACAAGAAACGCAACGGCGGGGCGCTGACCGCGGCCGAGATCCGCTGGTTCGTCGAACGGTACACCGCCGGGGAGATCCCCGACTACCAGGCGGCGGCTCTGCTGATGGCGGTCTTCCTGAAAGGGATGGACTTCGCGGAGACCACCCAGCTGGCCACGGCCATGATGGAGTCGGGCCGGGTGTTCGACCTGTCGGACATCCCCGGGATCAAGGTCGACAAGCATTCCACCGGCGGGGTGGGCGACAAGGTGTCGATCGTCCTGGCGCCGCTGGTCGCCGCCGCCGGCGTCCCGGTGCCGATGGTGTCGGGACGGGGGCTGGGCCACACCGGCGGCACCCTCGACAAGCTGGAGTCGATCCCCGGCTTCCGCACGAACCTGTCCTACGACGAGTTCAAGCGGATCCTGGCCCGCACCGGCCTGGCGATGATGGGCCAGACCGCCGACATGGCGCCGGCCGACAAGAAGCTCTACGCCCTGCGCGACGTCACCGCCACCGTGGACTGCCTGCAGCTGATCTCGGCGTCGATCATGTCCAAGAAGCTGGCCGAGGGCGCCGACGGCCTGGTGCTGGACGTCAAGACCGGCAGCGGCGCCTTCATGCAGGGACTGGACGACTCCCGGGCCCTGGCCCGGACGATGCTGGCCATCGGCGCGGGGATGGGCCGGCGGATGCGGGCGGTGATCACCGACATGAACCAGCCGCTGGGACGGACGGTCGGCAACGCCCTGGAGATCGGGGAATGCGTCGAGTGCCTGCGGGGCGGCGGCCCGGCCGACCTGATGGCGGTCACCTACGAGCTGGGCGCCGAGATGCTGGTGATGGGCGAGCGGGCCGCCGACCTGGATGCCGCCCGCCGGGCCCTGCGCGGCATCGTCGACTCCGGCCAGGGCCTGGAAAAGTTCCGCGAGATGGTGGCCGCCCAGGGCGGCGACCCGCGGGTGGCGGACGAGCCGAAGCAGCGGCTGCCGCAGGCGGCCGGCACCGTCGCGGTCTACGCGCCGGATGACGGGTTCGTCGCCGGCATGGACAACCGGGAGGTGGGGATGGCCTCGGTCGACCTGGGCTGCGGCCGGCGGACGATGGCCGACGCCGTCGACCCGGCGGCCGGGTTCACCTTCCTCAAGAAGATCGGCGACCCGGTGGCGCAGGGCGAGCCGGTGGCGACGGTCCATAGCGACGACCGGGCCAAGGCGGCCGCGGCCGCGGCCCGGCTGACCGAGCTGATCCGGGTATCGCCGCAGCGTCCCGAGCCGCCGCCGCTGATCGTGGAGACGTTATGAGCACGTCGATGACGGGGAAGACCGTCCTGGTCACCGGGGCCTCCAGCGGCTTCGGGCTGGCCTGCGCCGAGGCCTTCGCCGCGCGGGGCGCGCGGCTGATCGTCGCCGCCCGGCGGATCGGCCGCCTGCGGCAGCTGGCCCGCGGGCTGATCCGCGAGCATGGCGCCGAGGTCCGCACCATGCCCCTGGACGTGCGGGACCGCCGTGCGGTGTCCGCGGCGATCGCCGGGCTGCCGCGCGGCTGGCGGGACATCGACATCCTGGTGAACAACGCCGGGCTGTCGCGCGGCCTCAACCCCCTCCAGGCGGGCGAGGTCCGCGACTGGGAGGAGATGATCGACACCAACGTCAAGGGCCTGCTCTACGTCACCCGCGCCGTGCTGCCGGGCATGGCGGCGCGGGGCGGCGGGCACGTGGTCAACGTCGGCTCGATCGCCGGGCACGAGACCTATCCGTCCGGCAACGTCTACTGCGCCACCAAGGCGGCGGTGCGGGCGCTCACCAAGGCGATGCGGATGGACCTGTCCGGCACCGGCGTGCGGGTCACCAGCGTCGACCCCGGCCTGGCCGAGACCGAGTTCTCGGTGGTCCGCTTCCGCGGCGACCGGGAACGGGCCAAGAAGGTCTACCAGGGGCTGCGGCCGCTGGCGGCGGCCGACGTCGCCGAGGCCGTGGTCTGGGCCTGCGAGCGCCCCGCCCATGTCGACATCGAGACCATCGTGATCATGCCGACCGCCCAGGCGTCGGCGACGATCGTCAGTCGCAGGTAGAAAGAAATAGTATCACACGGAGGGACGAATGAAGATTCTCAGCGTTACCAACCTGGCCATCCCCGACGTCAAGGTGGTCCGCTACCAGCGGTTCGCCGACCACCGGGGCTACTTCACCGAGACCTACCGCCGCAGCGATTTCGAGCGACTGCCGGAGCTGGATTTCATGCGGGGCGTTTCGTTCGGCCAGTGCAACGAGAGCCGGTCGCGGCCCGGCACGGTGCGCGGCCTGCACTTCCAGTGGAACCCGTACATGGGCAAGCTGGTGCGCACCACGTCCGGCCGGATGGTGGACCTGTTCCTCGACATCAGGAAGGGATCGCCGACCTTCGGCCAGGCCGCCGCCTGCGACCTGCCCGACGACCCCGACGCGCCCCACGGCGAGTGGATCTGGGTGCCGGCCGGCTTCGCCCACGGCAACTACTTCACCGCCGAGAGCCGGATCGAGTACTTCTGCTCGGGCGAGTACAGCCCGGGCTGCGAGGCCGGCATCTCGCCGCTGGCCCCGGACATCGACTGGGCGCTGTGCGACCCGGCGCTGAAGCGGGAGTTCGACTCGCTGGTCGCGGCCGGCGCCCTGATCACCGACAAGGACCGCGACGGGTTCACGCTGAAGGCCTGGCGGGCCGACCCCAGGTCCGACAACTTCATCCACGGGAAGTGCTGACGCGGTGCTGTCGTTCCGCTGTACGGTGATCGGCGCGGGCGCGGTCGGCTTGGCCGTGGCCCGCGCGCTGGCAGCGCGCTTTCACGGCGAGAACGACGTGCTGGTGGTCGAGCAGGGCAAGTCGTTCGGGACGGGGATCTCCAGCCGCAACAGCGAGGTGGTCCATTCCGGCCTGTACTACCCCACCGGCAGCCTCAAGCACCGGCTGTGCGTCGGGGGGCGGCGCGCCCTGTACCAATACTGCGAGGCCAGGGGCGTCCCGTTCAAGAAGTGCGGCAAGCTGGTGGTGGCCGCCGACGCTGTCGAGGAACCGGAGCTGGAGGCGCTCTATCAGAAAGGCCTCCGCAACGGGATCGAGAACGTCGAGCGCCTGACCGGCGGACAGGCGGCGGCGCTGGAACCGGAGGTGCGGGCCAGCGCGGCGCTGTTCCTGGCCGAGACCGGCATCTTCGACACCCATTCCTACATGAAGGCGCTGGAGTCCGACATCGCAGCGGACAACGGAACCGTTTCCTACGAGTCCGAGGTGGTGGCACTGGACCGGGCTGGCGCCGGGTACCGGCTGCGGCTGCGCTCCGGCGAGGAGTTCGGATCGGCGACCGTGGTCAACGCCGGCGGCTTGGGCGCGCCGGCCGTCGCCCGGATGCCGGGGCTGGAGCCGGAGGCCATGCACCCCTGCAAGGGATCGTACTTCGCCTATGCGGGAACGCACCGGGTGACGCACCTGGTCTACCCGATCCCGGAGAAGGGATTGACCGGCCTGGGCGTGCACGCCACCATCGACCTGGCCGGCCGGCTGCGGTTCGGGCCGGACGTGGAGTACGTGTCGTCGACCGACGACTTCACGGTGGACGAACGCAAGCTGGCGGCGTTCCAGGCCGCCGCGCGGCGGCTGTTCCCCGCCATCGACGCCGCCCGGCTGGCGCCGGACCAGGCCGGGGTCCGGCCCAAGCTGCAGGGCCCGGGCGATGACGAGGTCCGGGACTTCGTCATCCGGGAAGAGGCCGGCCGCGGGTTCCCGGGATTCGTCGACCTGCTGGGGATCGAGTCGCCCGGTCTGACGGCCAGCCTGGCGATCGGGGAGCAGGTGGCTGACCTGCTGCGACAGGCATGACCCCTCCCTTGACCCACCCCGAACGCATTCGGGGAGGGCAGGGCGGGGTCAAGATAATGCATTAAGTGCTTGACAAATCAGGCATTCTGGTGTAAAATATCGGCAATTATCAATCCAAGGGAGCGTACGGGCGAGAGCGTTAAAGTCGGCGGTTTTCGGACATTCTGACATACCTTCGAAAGCTCGGGATTGCTCGAAACCCCGCTTTGGCACGGCGCGCCGTATCCAAGCTTCTTTGGAGACAAAGGACCTCGCATTCCTTTGCCGGGCGCCGTCTGACGGTCGCCCGGTTTTTGTTGCTGAACCGGGCCGTGCCTCGAGTAGTCCGCCGGGTCTCGATACAGCCGCACATCGAGTAGGACCGTGACCGGTTCGTATCGAGATGGCGGCCACTCGACCTGCGGCGGATGTATCGGGAGGCACGGCCATCCCCGGTAAATGACCTGTCGGTATCAAGGATCAATCAAACAGCAGTATCACATGGATATCATGATGAGACGCTCTACCATTATTGTCGCAGTGATAGCCTCGATGCTCGTCCTGGCCGCACCGGCGCTGTCGCAGCGGACGATCGTCCAGCAGACCGGCCTGGACTGGACCCGGGAACGCCCGGCGATCAAGGTGCAGGTGCTGGGCCAGGTGCGCAACCCCGGTCTCCACACCCTGCAGGCCTACGACCGCGTGGCCAACGCGGTGGGCGTCGCGGGCGGCCCCAACGAGCAGGCCTCGATCCGCTCGGTGGTGCTTATCCGGGGCGGCCAGCCGATCGACACGCTCGACCTCTACCGGTATATGACCCAGAACCGGCAGGAGGAGAACCCCGAGGTGAGGGACGGGGACATCGTGTTCTTTCCGCTGGCCGAGAACATGGTGACCATCGCCGGCCAGGTGTTCCGGCCCGGCAAGTACGAGATCAAGCAGGGCGAGCGGCTGATGGACGCGATCGTGATGGCCGGGGGATTCACGCCCATCGCCACCCGTGAGAACATCAAGGTCCAGAACATCGCCCGGCTGGACAGCGTGATCAGCATCGATTTCAAGCGGCTTTCCATCGACCGTGATCCCGCGCTCGACATCCCGCTGCAGGAGGGCGACATCATCACCGTGCCGACCACGCCGACCACGATCACGGTAGTGGGCCAGGTGCAGAAGGGCGGCACCTTCCCGTTCGAGCCCGGCACCCTGCTGTCCTACTACATCGGCATGGCCGGCGGCTACGCCGAGCGCGCCAGCACCGGGAACATCAGGATCAACCGCTGGGGCGGCAAGGCGGTGAAGGGGAAGGAAAGCACCACCATGGAGCCCGGCGACGTGGTGGTGGTGGGCGAGATGCAGATCAAGGGCTGGCGCGACTACATCAACCTGCTGGCCCAGGTGACGACGATGGGCTTCATCGTCTGGCAAGTTGCACGAGTGCAGTAGGAGGGGTCATGTTCAACAGCATGTACGAGATGCTGCTTGCGTTTGCAAGGAACCGCAGGCTGATCATGTGGACGACCATCGGTTTTACGGCGTTCGGATTGGCGATGAGCTTGGCCATCCCAAAGAAGTATAAGGCCACTGCTACGCTGATGCCGCCGGTCTCGCAGGGTGCCAGCCTCATGTCATTGATGAGCCGAACCAGCCTGATGTCCGATCCCGAGATCGGCGGTACCGGTTTCATGCCAGGGATGATCACACCATCCGACGTGTTCGCCTACATGCTGAGGAGCGGAACGGTCGCCAGCATCGTCATCGGTGAGTGCGGCCTGGTCAATCATTACAAGCAGGACAGGGCGTTCGCAAAGCGGCAGGATAAGGCGATGGACAACGTCGCCAAACGGTTGAAACGGGCCACCGTCATCAATGTCACCGACGAGCGGTTCATTACCATCACGGTCGAGGATAAGAGTAAAACCAAGGCCGCCGATATTGCTAACGCTTACGGCGAGGCCTTGGACCGTGTCTATGCGAAGATGACCATGACCCAAGGCGGCAAGATGCGGGAGTTCATCGAGAAACGCCTGCTCCAGGAGGAGTCGCTGCTGCAGCAGACCGAGGATTCGCTCAAGCAGTTCCAGCAGCGGTACAAGACGATTTCACTGCCAGATGAGATGAAGGCCCTGGTCGAGATGACCGCGACGCTGGAAGCCAAGATCATCGGCCAGAAGATCGAACTGGACGCCCTCAAATCGTATGCGACCGATGACAACACCCAGGTGAAGGTCCTCGAGAACCAGATTGCGAAGTCGCAGCAGGAGCTGAACACGCTAGTCGCCGGGGGGCGGGGGAAGACGTTGTTCGTTTCCTTTGCCAAGGCACCGGAGATTGGGATTATGCTGGGGCAGCTGACTCGGGACGTAAGGATCCATCAGGAGCTGTATGCGTTACTGATGCAGCAGTTGGAGCAGGCGAAGATCTTGGAGGCCAAGGACACGCCAAAAGTCCAGTTCCTGGAGCGGGCGGCCCCGCCGTATCGCAAGAGTTGGCCCAAACGCCTGCCGATCGTTGCGTTGTCCGCTTTCGTCGGTATTTTTGTCGGCATCATCGTCGCGGCGTACTCGTTCTGGTGGCAGCGGTTTTCGGACGACGAGCGTCACCGGACGCTGGTCCGACGATTCGTCGAGGAGCTGCGCGGCACCCGCTAAAAGGGACAAGATGATCCACCGATGGCCGCGAACATAGTAACCAGCGCTGGATTACCGGTTGTGGACGTACGCCGCGCGCTGTATGGCGGGGCAGCGCTGCTGGGGTGCGGCGCGGTCGTCCTATTCGCTATCAACCAGTTCACCGCAGGTTTCGTGCTGCTCGGCCTGCTGGCCGCGCCGCTGATCGGCTTCCTGTGCCTGGCGGCACCCGATGCTGTGCTCTTCGTCGGCATCCTGACCAATTTTTCCGACCTGCCGCACAAGTTCGGGAACCCGATCATCTACTTCCTGTTGTTGCTGGCGCTGCTCCGTCGGTTCCTCATGCGGCGGCCGCTGCTGCGGATCGATGCAGTCGTGCTGTCGTGGGCCGCGATGGCGTTGGTGACGGTGTTGACGATACCGCGATGGAACGATGTCGGCAAGGGTATCCACGGCATGCAGTACGCGTTCGCGTTGCCGTTGTCACTGTACGTGCTGTTCCAGGACGACTTTGTCAGTGCCGCCGGATGCCGCCGGTTCTTCACGGTGTACGTACCGTTCGCCGGTGCATGGATGATCGTCCAGGTGATAGCGCTCAACCTCGTCAACACCATCGTCTCCGAGCATCACTGGGTCACATATCGCTACGGTTTCGATCTCGGCTGGACCCGCTCAAACACCCTCGCCGCCATCGCGGTGCTGATCGCAGCCATGATCCTGCCCAACCCACTTATCAAGCGACAACGTGCAGTGGTCAGGCTCCTCTACTATACGATCGCCACGATGCTGGTCGGCATCGCACTGGTCATCGTCTCTCGGGGCGCGATCATCAGCCTCGTGGCCGGAGCTGGCATGTTCGTCGCCTTCCGGGCGTTGCTGGAACGTAGGATCAACATCGCGAAGTGGGCGACCACCGCCGCGATCGGTGTCTTCGTCCTGGGCGTTGTCCTGCAGAAATCGCTGTTGGCGCTGATCGAGCGTTTCAAGGATCTCAAGTTTGACCTTTCAATGCTATCCCGCATGTATATGATCAGGGATGCATTGCTGGCGATCCGTCGCCACCCGCTGATCGGGGTGGGGCCAGACCAGTACCGCTACAACGACTTCTTCCTGCCGCAGACGGACCCTCACAATCTCTTCCTGCGGTACGGTGTCGATATCGGCGGAATCGCGATCATCATTTTGCTGGTGTTACTCGCCATTCCAGTGGTGAGAAACGCCCGGCTGCTGCGGGACGACCCGCAGCAGGGCAGGGCGCTGTATGCGTTGCTCATGCTGCCGTACTTGGTCGCGCTGGCGAACAGCCAAATGGAAGCGACGCTCCCGCTCTACCACTATGGGATGCTGTTCTGGACGTTGTACGCGATCGCCATCCGTTTCGCCCGCAATGCGGATCAGATGGGCATCGTTGTGTCGCCCGCCACCTCCTGAAGCGCATCCGGGGACCATGTCGAGGAAGAAGCGGTTCTTTGAGAACCTGTCGTCGCTGATGGTGGTGCAGTTCGCCAACTACGTCATCCCGTTGGTGTCGTTCCCGTACCTCGTCAGGATGTTGGGCGTCGGGAATTTCGGCCTGATGTCGTACGCCATGGCATTGGTGCAGTACTTCGTCGTTTTCGTCGATTACGGATTCAACCTCAGCGCAACGCGTCGGATCGCCATCCAGCGCCAGGACCCGCAACAGCTGGCGTCGACCTTCTGGTCGGTCATGATTATCAAACTCTTCTTGCTGATCGCGGGGTTCGCCATCTTCACCACGGTCGTACTAGCGCTGCCCAGGCTACGGCCGGAGTGGGCGACTTATTTGATCGCTTACATCGCCGTTCTCGGGAATTTTCTTTTTCCGGTCTGGTACTTCCAGGGCATCGAACGTATCAAGATCCTGTCCCTGATCAATCTTGCGAGCAAGGTCATTTTCACGGTGGCGTTGCTGCTGTTCGTCAAGGGCCCAGACGGGCTGCACACCGCGGTTCTGCTCCAGTCTTCGAGTGTTGTGTTCTCGGGTCTGGTGGCCCTCGGCCTGGTCGCGCGCTGGTATCCGATCCGATGGTACCTGCCGTCCGTAGCCGAGATCCGGAAGCTGCTGTCGGAGGGGTGGGTGGTGTTCGTCTCCATCTTATCCTCGACGCTTGTCAACAATACGGGCGTGATCATTCTCGGTATGTTCGCGAACAACCAGGCCGTCGGGGCGTTCGCGATCGCGGAGAAGATCGTCCGGATATTCATCAATGTCTGTACCCCGATCAGTACGGCGCTCTTTCCGCAAGCCAGCGCGCTGTTCGAACAGTCGACCACCGAAGCGGTGGCGGTGATGCGCAGGGTGCTGCGTTACGGGGCAGTGTTGTTCGGTGTGATCTGCGCAGCCGTCATCGTGGGGGCGGATTTGCTCGTCCGGATCGTCGCAGGCGGTGACGACCCGGCGATCGCGGCAATGGTCCGGATCATGGCTCTTGCCCCGCTGACGATCTTCATTGACAACCTCTATGGGACGCAGGTGCTGATCAACATCGGGCAGGCGCGCAAGTTCATGACCGCGATCGTCGCTGCTGGGATCGTCTCGGTGGCCACCGCACTGGTCGTCGTGCCGTTCTTCAAAGGGATCGGGACGGCGTCCGTATTCATGTTGTCGGAGTTGTGCGTGCTGGTCCTGATGGTGGTCTTCGTCAGGCAGCAGGGGATCTATCTTGTGAAGGACCGCTGGCTCTGAACGGAGCGGCGGCGACGGCGAATATGAGGATAGCGATCTGGCACAACCTGCCAAGCGGCGGCGGCAAACGAGCGCTGCACCAACAGGTGAAGGGACTCTTGGCGCGGGGCCACCTTGTCGCGGCATGGTGCCCCACGACGGCGGCGGTCGACTACCTGTCGCTGCGGCAGCTGATCCCGGAACACGTCCGGCCGTTGGCATGGGAGGAGGTTCCTCGGCGCATCGAGTGGGGGAACATCTCTGCCGGGGCGATCGCCGGTGCGGCCCGGAAACTGTCCCGTAAGTGGCGGTCGTTCGATACGCTGGGGCGCCACGGTCGGACGTGCGCCCGAGAGATCGACGATGGTGGGTTCGATGTCCTGCTCGCCCATCCCTGCGCCGTGATGTCCGCGCCCTACATCGGGCGCTATGCAACATTGCCCAGGGTGCTGTACCTGCAGGAACCGAACCGGGCGCTGTACGAGGCGGTGCCGGTACTGCCGTGGAAGGCGCCGCCACCCTTCCGTGCCGGGAGTAATCCCGTCCGGCATCTTTGCGAGCGAGCCGAGGACCAGTTACGGATCCATTACCTGCGGGTGCAGGCGCGGGAAGAGCACGACAACGCGGCGGCCTTCGATTCCATCCTGGTCAATTCATATTTCTCGCGGGAGAGCACGCTGCGAGCGTACGGGCTGGATGCGACGGTCTGCTATCTGGGGGTTGATACCTCACTGTTCCGCCCGGTCGCAACCGTCGGCAAGGGCGCGTACGTCATCACTGTCGGTTCCGTCAATCCGCTGAAGAACACCATGTTCCTGCTGCGAGCGCTCCGTTCCCTGAAGCGGGACCGGCCCGCGCTGGTGTGTGTTGCGAACGGCTTCGACCCGGACTACCGGGATGAGGTCATCCGCTATGCGCACGACCACGGCATCTCGATCGACATCAGGGTGAACGTCCCTGACCGGGAGCTGGTCGAGCTCTACAACGGTGCACTATTCGCCGTCTACGCCCCGCGGCTGGAGCCGTTCGGGTATGTCACCCTCGAGGCAAACGCCTGCCGGATCCCCGTGGTCGCTGCCGCGGAGGGGGGCGTGCGGGAGACGATCGTCGACCAGGAGAACGGGCTGCTGGTGGCACCGGACCCGGAGTCAATGGCGGCTGGCATCGGGCGCTTGGTAAGCGACGGACGATTGCGTGACGTAATGGGCAAGCAGGGGCTGGCCGAGGTCGAGCGGCGATGGACACTGACGCAGGCGACGGTGCGATTGGAGCGCTGTCTGCTCGACACCGCGACGGGAAAGGCCCCAGGGACGGTCGCGCATGGATAGACACTACGATATCGCCATCGCATATCGCGTCTGCCCGTCCATCTCGAAACGGCCGCTGGCTCACGCGGACGACAAGCTCGCGCTGGTCCGGCTGTGCCTGCGGTCGCTGCTGGGGGCGCTCGGTTCGCTGCGTGCTAAGATGATTGTCATCCTCGACGGCTGCCCGCCGGCGTACGAAGAGCTGTTCCGGGCTTCATTCGCCGCCGCCGACCTCACGGTGATCAACACCGATGCCATCGGGAACAGGGCGACGTTCGCGACGCAGGTCAAGTCGTTACTCGCGCAGGAGTGCTCCGAAGTCGTGTATGTTGCCGAGGACGATTACCTCTACCTTCCGAACGCGCTCGTCGACATGGTCGGGTTCCTGCGCGCACGGACCGATGCGGATTTCATCTCGGCCTATGACCACATCGACCTCTACACGGCACCGCTGCACGACCACCCGAGCCACATCTGCGTGCATGGCGGCCGCCACTGGAGGACCGCCAACTCGACTTGTCTTACATTCCTGACAACGAAAGCCACACTGCGGCGAACACGTCGTTGTGTTCTTAGCTTCGCGCGGGGAAACGACGACGCCAGCCTATGGCTCGGCATGACGAAGCACCAGCTGGGTCCGGGCAGCTTCGTTCGCCACGCTCTGTCCGGGAGCGGCGTGTTCAGGATCATCATTAAGGCATGGCTGTACTGCTGGCCGTACATCCTGCTCGGAAGCCGGCGCCGGCTGTGGGTCCCGATGCCGGCGCTGGGAACCCATCTCGAAACGACTGGTCTGGCCCCGGCCGTCGATTGGCAGGAGGTCATCGGGCGAATGATGGCGACCATGGGGCGAACCGGGTGACCCGACCAGCGACACCGGCAATGCATCAACCAGCACAGGGTGGCGACGACATGTTCGACCAGTCGACGATGATCATGACGGGCGGCAGCGGCTTGCTCGGCGGCGAGATCCGGAAACTCCTGCCGGAGGCAGACTACCCGTCAGAGGCTGATTTCAACCTAACCAACTACTGCCAGATGGACCGGTACCTGGAGGGGCGCGCGTTCTCGCTGATGCTTCATGCCGCAGCCTTCGTCTCGCCCCCCAAGATAGACCAGGACCCGCTCCAAGCCTTGGACGTCAACATCGCGGGGACAGCCAGCGTGGTCAAGCTGTGCATGAAGCACGGACTCAAGCTTGCCTATATCTGCACCGACTACGTGTTCCGTGGGGACCGGGGCAACTACACCGAGGACGATTCGGTTTACCCGGTCAACAAGTACGCCTGGTCCAAACTGGGCGGCGAATGCGCCGTCCGGCTGTACGACAAGTCGCTGATTATAAGAACGACGTTCGGCCCCAATGTTTTCCCGTACGATAAGGCGTTCACCGATCAATGGACCAGCCGCGAGCCGGTACGGACGATTGCCCGGATGATCGTCGCGCTGCTGGAGAAGGACGCGTCCGGCACCGTACATGTTGGTGGCAAGCGCAAGACCGTTATGGAATATGCGCACTCGCTCGACCCGGCCAGGGTCATCGAGCCACTGTCGATCAACGATGTCGACTTCAAGGTCCCGGTCGACACATCGCTCGACGTCAGCCGCCTCCACGACCTCATCGAAACCAAGGAGTGAACGATGCGCATCCTGCTGGCCGGCGGCGCCGGCTACATCGGCTCCATGCTGGCCCCCGCCCTGCTAGACCATGGCTACAAGGTGGAGGTGATCGACCTCTGCTGGTTCGGCAACATGCTGCCGGACGCGGTCAAGGTCACTCGCAAGAACCTGTTCGACTGCACCGAGCGGGATCTGGAGGGCTTCGATCAGCTGGTCTTCCTGGCCGGCCTTTCAAACGACCCGATGGCCGAGTACAGCCCGGCCAACAACTTCATCTACAACGGCGCGCTGCCGTCGTACCTGGCGTACATCGCCAAACGGGTCGGCGTCTGGAGGTACATCTACGCCTCGTCATGTTCGGTGTACGGGTACACCGTAAACCAGCTCTATGACGAGGAATCGCCGGTCACCTGCGCCTATCCGTACGGCATCTCGAAACTGCAGGGGGAGCGCGGGGTCCTGCAGCTCCACGACGACTCGTTCTCGGTGATCGCGCTGCGCCAGGGCACTGTCTGCGGACACAGCCCGCGGATGCGATTCGACCTCATCGTCAACACCATGTTCAAGTCCGCGATGACCGAGGGCAGGATCATCGTCAACAATCCAGCCATCTGGCGTCCGATCTACGACCTGCGAGACGCGGTCAACGCATACTTCAGGGCGATCCAGGCGGGCGGCGCGGTCAACGGCGTGTTCAACGTCACCTCCGGGAACTACACGGTGGGACAGGTGGCCGACCTGGTCAAGCACGAGGTCGAGACGCTGACGGACAGGCATATCGCGATCGAGATGAAGAACATCGAGGATTTCCGGAACTACAAGGTCACCTGCGAGAAGGCCAAGACCGAGTTGGGGTTCCAGCCAATTTACGACATTCCCGACATCGTGGCGGACCTCTACGCCCACCGCCCGCAGTATGGCGACTACGGCGATGACCGGTTCTACAACATCAAGACGTTCAAGAACATCAAACTGTGAACCGATGAACCCGGCAAAGCACTATTCCGTTCTGGTGATCTACGTCCAATACGACCAGGGCAAGTTCCAGTCGTCCGTCGCTGAGTTCAAACGGTACTTCGACCGCTGCCGGCGAGGCAGTTTCCAGTACTGCATCGTCGACAACAAGGACGAATCCCGCCCCGCATCGCGCCTCGCGCCCGACGAGGTAGTGATCGGCGGTGACAACAGCTACCGCGAGTTCTCGGGCTGGATGCGGGGCATCCAGTACGCGTTGCAGCAGGACGTCCGCCCAGACGCCGTGATGTTCGCCAACGAGACCTATCGGTTGAATGCCGGGGAGTACCGCCACTGCTTGACCGACGAGCTGTTTGAGTTCGTCATCGGCCAGTCGGCTTGCGCAGGCTTGACCTACGGATTCAACCGTCACCGCGGCTGGCTGCGGTTCGTCACGCATGCGCCAGCGACATACGAGATCAAGGGCGAGCGATTCAACCACTGGGTCCGCAGCAATGTGTTGATCCTCCCGTACCGGGTGCTGCAGCGGCTGGAATGGCCTCGATTGCGCGCCGCAGAATTCTTTGCGTGCGGCTACGACCAGCAGCCATTCCGGCGTGACGCGCCGTTGTCCGCCAGCCTGAAACGGAAACTGCGGGAGTATCTGTGCCCGACCGATACGACATCGAGCGACGCTTGGCATTCGTCCTTTCCGCTGACCGCCGAAACCTACAGCCTCTTCACGACCAAGGCCACCTGCATTCTCGACGAGATGAGTCTCGTGCCTGCCATCCGCCGAACGGGTGCCGCGCTGGCCGATATCAGGGTCGTTGATGCCCTCGTGCGCGCGGCAGGCCCTCGGGGGAGCTTGCTGCGGTCCTATGCACGGCTGGCGAGCCGTTTCCCCGCAGCCCACGCCTCGTTGGTATTCCTCAGCGACCGTTTGGTACGACGGGCCGGGATCGTCGCCGCACACGTGCCGAGCCCGCGACGAGTGGTGCCGGTCCGTCCTGGCAGGGGGGCGGTGTGAAGATTCTCCAGCTCTGCCACCGCCTGCCGTACCCGCCGATCGACGGCGGGAAGATCAGCATCTATAATTTTACCCGCCAATACTCCGCCCGCGGTCATGAGGTCCATCTGGTCGTGATAGCACCGGACCAAGAACGGAACGTCAATCTAGCGCCGCTGCGGGAACTAGCTAGGCATTGCATGGTCTTCTATCGGGACGTGGACAACCGGCGCTCGTCGTTCCTCGCCAACGCGCTGTGCTCGCGTTTGCCGTATAACATGACCAAGTACATGTCCGATGAAATCCTTGGTTACATCATGTCGTATCTCGAGCGGACCGCTGTCGATTGCGTTCATGTTGACTATCTGCACATGTCGCATTATGCCGCGGCGATAAAACGCAGGTGGCCCGAGCTGCCGGTCATATTACGCGAGCATGATGTCGACAGTGCTATCATGGGGCGGCTGGCCGCGAACGAACGAAACCCGTTCAAGCGCGCCCTCTACCGATCGCAGGCCGGGCGACTGGTGAGATACGAACGTGAGATGCTCGGCAGGTTCGACGCCATTTTAGCCATCACGACGGAGGATCGGGAACGGATCATCGCATTGGATAGAACCCTTGCCGGGAGGACGCACGTGGTGCCGGCGGGCGTCGACCTCTCACGGTGCTGCAGCGGCCGGGTGAACCAGACGCGGGTGATCCTCCACTTGGCCTCGATGGATTGGCTACCCAACAGGCAGGGTTTAACGTGGTTCTTACGGAGTGTGTTCCCGAAGATCGTCGCGCTAGCGCCCGATGCCAAGCTGGTGGTGGCCGGCCGCAACATGCCGACTCATTTCAAGCGGTACCGCGGCCCGAACGTCGAAGTGGCCGGTTTTGTCGAAAACCCTGACGACATGTTCGCCCGCTGCCGCCTGGCGGTGGTCCCGCTGTGGGTCGGCGGCGGAATGAGGATCAAGATCCTCAATTACATGGCGGCGGGTATCCCCATCGTCTCCACCAGCATCGGCGCGGAAGGTATCACCGCGGAAAATGGACGCTACCTGATGATCGCGGATGATGCCGATGAATTCGCGCGGTCGGTCGTCACGCTGTTGAACGATGATGAGCACGCGCAACGGTTGGTCGCCAATGGCCGGTCTTTGGTGGAGAATGAGTACAGTTGGCCCGCCGCCGTCTCTCGGACTGAGAAGATCATCCAGGAGGTAGTGCGGCGAGCGAGTGCCGCCCCCGCATGACCCGAGTTCTTTTCATATCGACGAGGTTCCCGTATCCGCCCAGGAGCGGCGCGGAGAAGGTGCTTATGCAGTACCTTTCGTTCCTGGATCGTCGCGACAATACCGTGGTGTTGTGTTCCTTCCGTTCGCGGCACGACACCGATATCGGGGAACGCTGCAAGGAGTTGACCCGCGCGCTGCCGTCCATCCGCGAGGTCGTCTTGCTCGACCTACCGTCCCCGCTCACGGCAGCCGTCAACTGCCTATGTTATGCGCTGCTGAAGAGGAACAAGAGCTTCCAAGAATGCCTCTATTACGATCGGCCCGCTCTCGGCAGGTTGCGAGCCGCGGTCGCCGAGCATCGCCCGGACATCATATGCTTCGATATGGTGCGCACGGTACAGTACCATTCGGAATTGAAGACCGGCGCCGCCCGTTCAGTGTTTCTAATGCAGGACATCCTTTCGGATCGATATCGTGGGATGTTGCGTACCAACCTGAAGGTGCTCGGTTCCTTCACCGAGAACCTGCCGGCGTTCGTCGGTATCCTCGCCGACAGGATGCTACGGACGATCCTGTTGACGAGTGAGGTGAAGCGCTTGGCGGCGAGCGAGGCGAAATACATCCGGGCCGTCGACCACACGATCCTTGTATCACCCGTGGAGGCAGCGCGGCTGAAAAGAGAATACCCGGAAGCGTCGGTTGTCGGGATTCCGCCTGCAGCGACGAGAGGCACGGCAGCGTGCCGTCCGATCACGCACAGCCTCAGCTTCATGGGCCTGCTCAATTACTCCCCGAACGAAGAAGGGCTTCTACGGTTCATCAGGAATATCTTTCCAGCGGTCGTCTCCCAGTACCCTGACGTCACGTTCCGCATCATCGGGTCCAAACCGACGGCCGAGATCAGGAAGGCTGTCGCTGCGCATAACGATCGCATCGTGCTGGCCGGGTTCGTCGAGGATTATCGGTCGGCCGTGTGCCAGACCGAGATATTTATCGCGCCGATCTATAGCGGATCGGGCGTCAATGTCAAGATCATCGATGCCTTGGCACTGGGGATGCCGGTGGTGACGACGACCACCGGCGCCGATGGGCTTCCGGTCTCGGACCGCGAGGACATTTTGATCGCGAAAACCGACGATGAATACGCCGACCACGTCATCCGACTGATGGGCGACGTGCGCCTGCGGAAACGTCTATCCCTGGCGGCGCGCGACTATTCGGCCAAGCACCACGACGATGGTACGATCCGGAACACGTTCCTGGACGTCCTCGGGCTGCGGGAACCTGATGGTGGCCAGCGTCGCCCCTGATCAACGCTCATCGACCATCCGCGATGATGTCGCGACGGTCACACGGCTGTTCATCAATACCGTCATCAAAGTGCATCACGAGGCGACCCAGCCGGGGTTGCCGCAGCCGATGCGGAGTGATAAATCTTCTTGGATCACAGGACAAAATGAAAAAACTTGTTAAAAAACTGCTGTACCTGCTGCATCTTGACATCACGCGGAACATGCAGTACGACCGGAAAACTGAACGGATCATCAAACGGGTCCTGAGTGCTGGATCTACATGCGTCGACATCGGGTGTCATCGTGGCGAAGTGCTGGACACTATCATCAAACAGGCACCGCACGGACACCATTACGCCTTCGAACCGATTCCCGAGCTATTTGCAGAGCTGCAGGAGAGATACCGGAATCGGTCCGTCACGGTATCCGATACCGCCCTCAGTGATGCTACGGGCACTGCGGAGTTCAACTTCATCGAGAATGCCCCGGCCTACAGTGGGTTGAAGATCCGACGCTACGATATTTCCAACCCGATCATCCGCACCATCAAAGTCACGAAAGACACCCTCGACCGCTGCCTGCCAGGCGACGAGGCGGTCGCATTCATCAAGCTCGATGTGGAGGGTGGGGAATTCAACGTCCTGCGAGGCGCACGGGAGACCATCAAACGATGCCGACCCGTTATCGTGTTCGAATGCGGTCTTGGATCCGCAGAATACTATGGGACGAACCCTGGGGACCTCCACGATTTCCTTACCCGGGAATGCGGTATGAACGTATCGACCTTGGATCGATGGCTAAACGGGAAAACCGGTGTCAGCCGTGAGAGATTCGAACACCTTTTCGAAACCGGTGCAGAATACTACTTCATCGCGTATCCACAAGGCGATCGGAGATGAGCGGCACTACGCACCGGCCAGCATGCCGGGTGGCTACACCTGCCACTGCTCAGCATCACCGATGAATATCGACCGGAGGTACCTCGTCACCGGCGGCAGCGGGTTCATCGGCGGCCACCTGATCGCCGACCTGCTGCGGGATCCGGGCACGGCGAAGGTGGTCAACCTCGACCTGCGGCCGTACCCCGGCGCGCCTGACCCGCGCCTGGAAACGGTGATCGCGGACATCCGCCGGCCCCTGGAGGTCGACCTGCCGGGCGGGACCGGCACCTGCTTCCACCTGGCGGCTGTGTGCCGGGAACCGGGTCACGAACGGCAGGAATACTTCGCTACCAACCATATCGGGACCAGGAACGTGATCGACCTGTGCCGACGGCGGGGCATCCGCAGCATCGTCTTCACCAGCACCATCATGGTGTACCCGCCCGGTGACCGGCCCTGCGACGAGTCGGCCGAGCCGCGGCCCGATACCGCCTACGGCGAGTCGAAGCTGCTGGCGGAGCGAGAACTGGAGCGGTGGGCGGCAGAAGGGAACCGGCTGCGGATCGTCCGGCCGGGCGTAGTGTTCGGCCCGGGCGACTACGGCAACTTCATCCGGTTGCACCGCGCGCTGCAGTACAATCTGTTCTGCTTCGTCGGCCGTCGTACGACGATCAAGGGCAGCGTCTACGTCCGCGACGTAGCGTCGTGCCTGCGATTCATGGAGACACCGGCGGCGAAGAGCGCCGTGTACAACTGCGTGTTCCCGGCCCGGTACGACGTCGGCCAGATCGTCGATACGATCTGCGACGCAGAGGGATGGAGGCGTTGGGTGCCGGTGCTGCCGTACCGCCCGATGCGGTGGCTGGCCAAGATCGGGCCGCTGCTGGAGAAGGCCGGGCTGCGCAACGGGCTGCACCCCAGAAGGATCGACAAGCTGTACCGGTCGACCGATGCGGTGCCGCAGGCGCTGTCAGGCGACGGGTTCTCGTTCCGGTACGACCTGCGGGCCGCGGTCGCCGAGTGGCTGGCTGGCGGCGTCCCGAGCCGAGTTCAGGGTGAAGGGTAATCCGGGCGTGGCCGCAACACCAAAGGGACCGCTGTTCGCGAGGGAGGAATCCCATGCTGCGTGATAAGCGTTCGATCCTGTCGCTGTCGATGCTGGCGATCGACCTGGTGATCACCGTCGTCGCCTTCTTCACGGCCTACTGGCTGCGGGTGGCGCTGCCGGTGCCGTGGTTCCAGGAGGGCGGCGTCTATCCGCTGGCGGTGACGATGAAGGCCCTGCTGCTGCTGCTGCCGCTGTGGTGGTTCCTCTACTACCGGATGGGGCAGTACCACCCCGTCAAGATCCTGGGCCGCTACACGCTGCCGCTGCTGCCGGCCTACCGCGCCAACCTGATCGGCATGGCGGTGGCCATCACCATCGCCTACTTCCTGAAACTGGCCTCGGTCAGCCGGGCGCTGGTGCTGCTGTTCTTCCTCGTCAACTGCCTGCTGCTGACCGTCTGGCGGCTGTTGCTGCTGTCCTCCCGCCGGCTGTTCGCCCGCGATCTCGACCGCCGCCATATCCTGGTGGTGGGGGACGCCGGCAAGCTGCCGCAGCAGGGCATGTTCGAGCGCCTGCGGGAGGAGTGGGGCGTCACGGTGGTCGAGACCATGGAGCGCCGCGACCCGGTGCGGCTGGCGGCCGCGCTGGGGACGATGGTGATCGACGACGTCATCTTCACCCTGGGACGGACCAAGCTGCAGGACATCGAACCGGACATCATGCTGTGCGAGGAACGGGGCGTCGCCATCCACATCATGACGGACTGGTTCAAGAACCGCGCCGGCAAGGTGCGGATGGAGGACTTCTTCGGCCTGCCGGTGATCACCCTGGACTCGGCCAAGCGCAGGGCCTGGGAGACCGTGATCAAGCGGGCCATCGACCTGGTGGGGGCCGGGCTGGGCCTGGTGGTGCTGTCCCCGCTGCTGGCGGCGATCGCGCTGGTGATCAAGCTGACCTCCCCGGGCCCGGTGATCTTCAGCCAGGTTCGCAGCGGCCTCAACGGCCGGCTGTTCCAGCTCTACAAGTTCCGTTCGATGGTGGCCGGCGCGGAGCAGCTGCGCGAGAAGCTCGAGGACCAGAACGAGATGTCCGGGCCGGTGTTCAAGCTGACCAACGACCCGCGGCTGACGCCGGTCGGCCGGTTCCTGCGCCGCGCCAGCCTGGACGAGCTGCCGCAGCTGTGGAACGTGGTGCGGGGCGAGATCAGCCTGGTGGGGCCGCGGCCGCTCCCGGCCTACGAGATCAAGAAGTTCAAGCTCAACGAGCAGCGCCGGCTCAGCGTGCTGCCGGGGATCACCTGCCTCTGGCAGATCAGCGGGCGCAACGACATCGACTTCACGGAGTGGATGAAGCTGGACATGCAGTACATCGACAGCTGGTCGCTGTGGCTGGACCTCAAGATCCTGCTGCTGACCATCCCGGTGGTGCTGCTGCAGAAGGGCGCGCGGTGAGTCGCCCGGGCGTGGACGCGTTGATCAGTCCGTTCACCGCATCGTTCGAGTCATGAGCACTGACGCGATCATCGACCTGACGGCGCTCTGGCGAGCCGCCCGGCGCGGCTGGCCCGCGGGGCTGGCCGGAGCCGTGATCTTCGGCGGCGCCGCGCTGCTGGCCGACCTGCGGGCGCCGCTGCTCTACCGCTGCCAGTCGCTGGTGGAGCTGCCCGCCGCCTGGCGCTGGCCGGCCGCCGACAGCGCCGGCTGCGACGCGCCCCTGTTCACGGTCTCCGAGACCCGGCTGCTGCTGGCGCGGTTCCCGTCCGGTGCCCTGGCCCCGGGCGACCCGTTGCTGCCGCTCTGCCACAGCGTTTCGCTCAGCCAGGTCGGCGCCGCCGAGTCGTGGTTCCGCCTGACGGTGATCTCCCGTGACGACCCCAGTGCGGCGGCGGCGCTGTCGGCCAAGGCGCTCGATCACCTGCGCGATCTGCCGGCCGTACGGGACCGGGTCGCGGTGGCCCGGGCCGAGGCCGAGGCCCGGCAGCGGGACCTGGAACAGGCCGTGGAACGGGTCGTACGCGCGCCGCGGCGCAGCGCCAGCGACGTCGTGGCGGCCGAGGCGGGCCTGGTCGCGTTACAGGCGGAACTGCGCCGCGCGCGCAGCTCGCTCGAACACCTCGGTGGCTACCATTTCGTCGGTGACCCGGTGACGGATCCGGTGCCCGTCGCGCCCCAGCGGGGCGTCCATGCAGCGGCCAGCGCCATCCTTGGCCTGCTGGCTGGTATCGTGGGTGCGGCGTTGCTCCGTGCGGCCCGCGGCCGGACGGCACACACACAACGGTGAGGGGGGGGTATGGAGTACTGGAAGCGCAAACGGGTGATGGTCACCGGCGGCGCCGGTTTCCTGGGGTCCTTTCTCGTGGAAAAACTCCGGGCCAGGGGCGTGCAGGACATCTTCGTCCCCCGCATCGAGCAATACGACCTGGTCCGGATGGACGCGGTCCAGCGCGCCTATGCCGACGGTCGCCCGGACATCGTCATCCATCTGGCGGCCAAGGTGGGGGGGATCGGTGCCAACCGCGAGAACCCGGGATCGTTCTTCTACGACAACCTGATGATGGGCGCCCAGCTGCTCGAGGCCGGGCGCCAGGCGGGGATCGAGAAGTTCGTGGCGCTGGGCACCATCTGCTGTTACCCGAAGTTCGCGCCGGTGCCGTTCCGCGAGGACGACCTGTGGAACGGGTATCCCGAGGAGACCAACGCGCCCTACGGCCTGGCCAAGAAGATGCTGCTGGTGCAGTCGCAGGCCTACCGCCAGCAGTATCGGTTCAACTCGATATTCCTGATGCCGGTCAACCTGTACGGCCCCCGGGATAATTTCGATCCGGGGTCGTCCCACGTCATCCCCGCCCTGATCAAGAAGATCGACGACGCCGCGGCAGCGGGGAAGGACGAGGTGGTCGTCTGGGGGACGGGCGCGGCGACCAGGGAATTCCTCTATGTCGAGGACGCCGCCGAGGCGATCGCCCTGGCCACGGAGCGGTACGCGAAACCGGACCCGGTCAACATCGGGGCCGGCTTCGAGATATCGATCAAGGATCTGGTGGAGTTGATCGCCAAGCTGATGGGCTATACCGGAAGGATCGTCTGGGACGCCACCAAGCCGGACGGCCAGCCCCGGCGGATGCTGGATACGACGCGGGCGGAACGCGAGTTCGGGTTCAAGGCGGCCACCGGTTTCGAGCCGGGCCTGCGGCGCACCATCGAGTGGTACCGGCAACGGCGGGCGGGCGATCGGACAGCGGCAGCGGAATAGCGCGGTCCCCATGTCCCTGAAGCAGCAGACGATCGACGGGCTTGCCTGGAGCGTCACCGAGAACGTCGCCAGCCTCGGCATCCAGTTCATCGTCGGGATCATCCTGGCCCGCTTGTTGTCCCCGGGCGAGTTCGGCCTGATCGGCATGGTCACGGTGTTCGTCGCCGTTTCCCTGATAGTCATCGACGGCGGCTTCAGCCACTCGCTGATCCGGAAAACGTCCTGCACCCAGGAAGATTACAGCACGGTCTTCTACTTCAACCTGGCCGGGAGCGCCGTCGCGTACCTGGCCCTCTATGTCCTGGCCGGGCCGGTCAGCGTCTTCTTCCACGAACCGAGACTGGTCCCGATCGTGCGGGTGGTCGCCGTCGGCCTCGTGATCGGCAGCCTCGGGATCATCCACCGGACGATCCTCGTCAAGCGGATCGACTTCCGGACCCAGACCACCATCTCGGTGATCGCGGCCGCCGCTTCGGGCGCCGTGGCGATCGGCATGGCCTACCGCGGGTTCGGGGTGTGGAGCCTGGTGTGGAAGGCCATCACCGCGACGGCGTTGTCCACGGTGCTGCTGTGGGCGTGGACGCGCTGGCAGCCGCTGCCGGCGTTCAGCCTCAGCGCCTTCAAGGAGCATTTCCGGTTCGGGTACAAGCTGCTGTTCACCAACCTGATCAACACGGTCTACCAGAACATCTACTATCTTCTGATCGGACGGTACTTCAGCGCGGCCCAACTGGGATACTACACCAAGGCCGAGGAGTTCAGCAATCTGCCCTCGTCGAACATCACGACCGTCGTCCAGCGGGTCAGCTACCCGGTGCTGTCGCAGCTGCAGGATGAGCCGCACAAGCTGAAGGCCGGGTTCCAGCGGATCATCAAGAACACCATGTTCATTTCCTTCATCTCGATGATGGGGCTGGCCGCGGTGGCGCAACCGCTCGTCACCACGCTGATCGGCGAACAATGGGCCACCTCCGCCGTGTACTTGCAGCTGCTGTGCTTCTCCGCCATGCTGTATCCGCTGCACGCCCTGAACCTGAACGTCCTGCACGTCAAGGGTCGCTCCGACCTGTCGCTGAGGATCGAGATCGTGAAGAAACTCCTGGTGATCCCGATCATCCTGGCGGCGATGGCGATGGGGATCAAGGCGATGCTGGCCGGTCTGATCGCCATCTCCTTCGGCGCGTTCTTCCTGAACGGGTATTACTCGGGCAAGCTGATCCGGTACGGCGCCCGGGAGCAGATCGCGGACATCCTGCCGTCCTTCGTCATCGGAGCGGTCGTCAGCGCCGTCCTGTTCCTCGAGACCCGCTTCATCAACGCCGGCCGGCCGCTGCTGCTGGCGGTCCAGCTGGCATCGGGGGCCGCGCTGCTGGTGGCCATATCGGAAACGGTCCGCAACCCGGAATACCTCGAGATGAAAGGGATCGCCAGGTCGTTCATGATGCGGATGGGGGAAAAACTGAGAAGCCGGCTGCGGCCGTACGTGCCGGTCGCCGTGCTCAAGGACGTGGCCGCGCTGTTCGGCCGGCGGCGGTTTTACTGCCCGGTGTGCCGGCGCAGGGTGCGCGGATTCGAGCGCCTGCCTGACGCCTATTTCCGGCAATGGATGAAGCACCGGTATGTGCACAGCATCTTCAACGGCGAAACGATCAATATCCTGGCCTACGCCTGCCCCTCCTGCGGCGCCAGCGACCGGGACCGCCTGTCCGCGCTGTACCTCGACGCATACCTGGCGGGCAAGGAGCTGCAACTGCTGGAGATGGCACCGTCCCGGCCGCTGGCGGCGTTGATCCGCTCCCACCGGGGCGTGCGGCACCGGACCGCCGACCTCCACATGCCGGGGGTCGACGATACGGTCGACATCACCGATATGTCGATCTATCCAGACGGCAACTACGATTTCATCATCTGCTCGCACATCCTGGAGCACGTGGAGGATGACGTCAAGGCGATGCGGGAGCTGTACCGGGTGCTGTCCCCGGGCGGGCGGGCGATCCTGATGGTGCCGATCC
This sequence comes from Candidatus Edwardsiibacteriota bacterium, assembly GCA_025453955.1. GTDB lineage: Bacteria > Edwardsbacteria > AC1 > AC1 > EtOH8 > UBA2255. The sequence continues at coordinate 42,409 of JALOPJ010000001.1, read as the reverse complement.
AGCTGGGACTGGAGCGCGATTACCAGGTCGGCGGACCGTTGACGGCGGCGGAGCGGTGGCACCATTACGGCCAGGACGACCATGTCCGGACCTACTCCAAGCCGGGGTTCACCGCGAAAGTGCAAAGCGTCGGATTCACCATCGAGGAGCTCGCCGTGGATCACTTCGGCCGGCAGCAGTTCGACCGCTGCGGCATCCACGAAGGCTCGGTGCTGTACGTCGCCTCGAAACCGTGACTGTTCGGGCCGTCCGGCCCGACCGGTTCTGACTGCATCATGACATAGGCGGACCGCTGATGACCAGCAAACCGATCTACGTGACCCAGCCGTTCCTCCCGCCGCTGGAGGAATTCGAGGCCGCCCTGCGGGACATCTGGGACACCAAGTGGGTGACCAACAACGGGAAGTACCACCAGGAACTCGAGCGGGCGCTGTGCCGCTATTTGGGGGTCGAGCACATCTCGCTGTTCTCCAACGGCACCCTGGCGCTGATCACCGCCCTGCAGGCGCTGCGGATCACCGGCGAGGTGATCACCACGCCCTTCAGCTTCGTGGCCACCGCCCACTCCATCTGGTGGAACAACATCAAGCCGGTGTTCGCCGACATCGAGCCCGGGTACTTCAACCTGGACCCCGACAAAGTGGAGGCGGCCATCACCCCGCAGACCACCGCCATCATGCCGGTCCATGTGTACGGCAACCCCTGCCAGGTCGACCGGCTGCAGAAGATCGCCGACGCCTACGGGCTGAAGCTGATCTACGACGCCTGCCACACCTTCGGCGTCACCGTGGGTGGCCAGCCGGTGCTGAACTTCGGCGACCTGTCGGTGATGAGCTTCCACGCCACCAAGGTCTACCACACGTTCGAGGGCGGGGCCATCGTCTGCCACGACGGAGCCATGAAGCAACGGATCGATTTCCTGAAGAATTTCGGGTTTGCCGGCGAGACCACCGTGGTGGCGCCGGGGATCAACGCCAAGATGAACGAGTTCCAGGCGGCGCTGGGCCTGCTGCAGCTGAAATACGTCGACGGGTCGATCGCAAAGCGGCAGGGCCTCGCCCGGCGCTACCGGGAGCGCCTGCGGGGCATCGCCGGGTTGTCGTTCCTCGAGGACGCGCCCGGGGTGGTCCACTGTTATCCCTATTTCCCGGTCCTGATCGACCAGGGCTGCTACGGGCGCTCGCGCGACGCCGTGTACGAGGAACTGAAGCGGCACAACGTGTTCGGCCGCCGCTACTTTTACCCGCTGATCAGCCAGTTCCCGACCTACAAGGGCCTGCCCAGCGCCGCGCCCGGGAACCTGCCGGTGGCGGAGCGGGTGGCCGGGCAGGTCATCTGCCTGCCGCTCTACTCGGACCTTGATCCGGCCGACGTCGATCACGTGGCCGGGCTGTTGCGGCGGACATGAACAAACTCGCCGTCATGCAGCCGTACTTTTTCCCGTACCTCGGGTATTTCCAGCTGGTGCGCGCGGCCGATACGTTCGTTTTCTATGATGATGTGAATTTTATCAAGAATGGCTGGATCAACCGCAACCGCATCCTCATCGACGGGGCACCGCATTACCTGACCGTCCAATTGAAGAATGCCAGTTCCTTCTCGCCGATCAATCGCGTCGAGTTCACCGACAACAGGGGCAAGCTGTTGAAAACGATCCAACAGGCGTACCAGAAGGCGCCCTTTTTCGGGCAGGCCTGGCCGGTGGTCGAGGACTGCTTGCGCAGCGACACCACGCTGATCGGCGAGCTGGCGATGCGATCCGTCACGAAGGTATCGCACTACCTGGGCATCGACACCAGTTTCCAGGCCAGCAGCAGCCATGCAGCGGCGACGAAGGGACTGGAGAAGACCGGGCGCTTGGTCGAGATTTGCCGCTTGAACGGCGCGACCGACTATATCAACCCGATCGGCGGCCGGTCGCTGTACCGGAAGGAGGATTTCGCAGGCAACGGGATACGGTTGAGCTTCATCAGGAGCAAGGACGTCCGGTATCGGCAGAATTGCCCGCAGTTCGTCCCCGACCTGTCCATCATCGACGTGATCATGTTCAATTCGCGGGAAGCCATCGGCCGCATGCTGAACGAGCATGAACTGATATGAGAGCCGTCGGCGGGTATTTCGAATTGGAACTGCGCAAGGGCGCAGAGTACCACCCGGGGGCGATCCGGGTGAACACCGCCCGCAATGCCTTCGAATACCTCCTGCGGGCCGGGAAGTACCGCAAGGTATACCTGCCAGCGTACACCTGTGATGTGATGCGGGAGCCGATCCGGAAGCTGGGGCTGGCGTGCCAATACTACCATCTCGATGAGCGGTTGGAACCCCTGTTCGACGTTGCGCTGGTCCGGCCCCGGGAGGCCTTCGTGTATACCAATTACTTCGGCCTGCACGGGCGCGGGGCGCAGCGGATCGCCCGGGTATGCCCCAACGTGATCATCGACAACGCCCAGGCGTTTTACGCCACGCCACTGCCGGGGGTCGACGCCTTCTATTCGCCCAGAAAATTTTTCGGCGTACCCGATGGCGGCTATCTCTATACCGAGAAAAGACTCGCGGCGGCGCCGCGACCGGCCAGTTCCTGGCACCGGATGAGGCATCTCCTGAAAAGGATCGACGGCAATCCCGATCAGGGATATCGCGACTTCGTCCGAAACGAACGGTCACTGGCCGGGCAGCCCATCGCCGCGATGTCGGCGCTGACCCTGGCGTTGTTGCGGAACATCGACTATGAGGCCGTCAGGACCATCCGGCGGGGCAATTTCGCGTTCCTGCATTCGCGATTGGGCGGAACGAACGAACTCCGGGTACACTTGGGGGCGCGCGACTGCCCGTTGATCTATCCCTACCTGCGCGGCGACGGGAAGGTGATCAGGAAGGCGCTGATCAGGAACAAGGTGTACGTCGCCCAGTACTGGGGGCCGTCGTCGCTGGCCGCCCGGCCCAGTCCCTTCGAGCGGCATCTGGCGGACGACTTGCTGGCGCTGCCCATCGATCAGCGGTACGGGAAAGCCGATCTCCAAGAACTCAGCACGTTGATAGGAGGGTAACGACATGGTATTCGGCATTTACCTCAGGGCTTTCCGGACCGAGGACGCTCTGTTCATCAACGCCTTGCGGCGGATCGAGGCGATGGAGAACAAGATCGGGGGCGTGAAGCGGTTCGTGTCCCCGGAGCGGGAGCTCAAATGGGTGCAGGACATCATCCAGGGCGACAACCCGTCGGCAGTGTACCTGGCGATATGCGAAAACGGCAACGACGGCATCATCGGGTACACGTCGATAGCGGATATCGATTACCGCAACGGCAGTTGCTTCTGGAGCGGCATCAAGCTGGCGCCCGAGAAATCGGGCAAGGGGTACGGCCTCCAGACCGCCCTGATGATCTTGAAGTACGTGTTCGAGGAGTTGCGGATGGTCCGATGCATCGGTCATGCGCTCGAAGAGCATGGCGTGGCGATCAAGCTGATGGAAAAAGCCGGCTTTCGCAAGGAGGGATTGATGCGGAACTATGTGTATAAGAACGGCGAGCACAAGAATACGTGGCTGCTGAGCATCCTGCAGGAAGAATACATCCAGGTCAAGCAGCGATACGAGCTTGAGCCATGAGACAGCTCATCCGCAGGGTGAAGATCTCGGGGACGGGTTCGTACGTCCCCGAAAAGGTTTGTACGAACGAGTATCTCGAAAGCATCGTGCCGACCTCGGCTGCGTGGATCCAATCGACGCTGGGCATCAGGGAAAGAAGGATCGCCGCCGAAAACGAGACCACGAGCGATTTGGCCGCCAAGGCCGGCCTGTCCGCGATCGCGAACGCTGGGTTGCGTCCCCCGGACATCGACTTGATCATCGTCGCGACCGCCACGCCTGACCGGAAAGCCCCGTCGACGGCCTGCATCGTCCAGGACAAGATCCAGGCGTACAACGCGGTCGCGTTCGACTTGGCGGCCGTCTGCTCGGGTTTTCTCTTCGCAATGTCGACGGCCGCGCAGTTCATCGCCAGCGGCGTGTACAACAACGTGCTCGTCGTCGGGGCCGACATATTCTCGCGGATCACGGATTGGACCAGCAGGGACGCCGTCTTCTTCGGCGACGGGGCCGGCGCCGCCGTCCTGTCGCACAGCAGCGGCGACGAAGGGTTCTTGGCTTTTCGGCTCTATTCGGACGGCAGGGGGAAGTTCAACTTCACCGTGCCCGGGGGCGGCTCCGAGATCCCCCTGACTGAGGAGAACATCCGGGAAGGATTGCAGTTTTTCACGATGAACGGCAGGGAAGTCTACAATACCGGGACCAAGGTGCTGTCGCAGGCGATCACCCAGGTCCTCTCGGACACCAATCTCCGCATCGCTGATATCGATTACATGATCCCGCATCAACCGAGCATCGCCATCCTGAAGAAGACCGCAGAAATGATCGGGCTGCCATTCGAAAAAGTGATGACCAACATGGACCGGTATGCGAACACCTCGGGAGGAACGATCCCAATCTTGCTGGACGAGGTCAACCGATCGGGGAAGCTCAGTCCCGGCACGCTCGTGCTTTTTGCCGCCGTCGGCTCAGGCTGGACGTGGGGCGCCTCGATCATCAAATGGTCTTGAGATCCAATGCAAGGTGCCAACCATGATCATCATTACCGGCGCATCTAAGGGCATCGGGCTGTACCTCATGGGGGAATTCATCCGTGAGGAGCAGGATGTCATCGGCCTTTTCAACAGCACGGCGCCGAACAAAAACGTCGGCTCGATGCGCCGGGTCGATGTCGCCGATCCAGCGGATGTCGCGGCCTTCGCGGCCGCCATCAAAAAGCGCAACGGCAGCAAGATGGTGCTGATCAATTGCGCCGGCGTGAATTACAACGCGCTGGCGCACAAGGCGGACCCGGCGCGGTGGGCCCGTTTGATCACGGTCAACCTGGTGGGGACCTTCCACGTCATCAACGCCTTGTTGCCGATGATGCGGGAGCAACGCTACGGGAGGATCATTAACTTGTCATCGGTCGTCGCCCAGAAAGCCGTGCCCGGGACGAGCGCGTACGCCGCCTCCAAGGCAGGATTATGGGGGATGACCAGGGCGATCGCAGCGGAAAACGCAGACCGGGGTATCACCATCAACAACATCAACCTGGGATATTTCGACATCGGGATGATCAGTGATGTGCCGACGGAATTGCGGGAAGAGGTGAAACGGGCCATCCCGTCCAGGGCGTTGGGCGAGCCATCGGAGATCCTGACAACGATCAAGTACTTGATCAGCTGCGGCTATATCACCGGGACGAGCATCGATGTGAACGGGGGGCTGTACTAGTGGCCGAGCCCATGGTCAGCGTATGGATGGTCACCTACAATCATGCGAGGTACATCGCTCGGGCGATCGAAAGCGTGTTGATGCAGCGGACCAGCTTCGATTACCGACTCGTCATCGGTGATGACTGCTCGACCGATGGCACGACGGACATCGTCAAGCGATACCAGGCCACCCATCCGGGTGCGATCACCGCGGTCTGCCAGACAAAGAACGTGGGGGCCATGCGCAATGCGTACGAGTCTGCGTTGCCATTATGCACCGGGAGATACATCGCATGTCTGGAAGGCGACGACTACTGGACCGATCCCGACAAGCTGCAGCAGCAGGTGGACTTCCTGGAGGCCAATCCGGACTATGCGCTGTGCTTCCACCGCGTGGTCCTGTCGTACCCCCGGACCGTCGCGAACCTCTTCAGGCGCCGGCGCTCCAGCGGCCGCCTGGCCCCAACCCTGACCATCGCGGACCTGTGCCGGCGCAACTTCATCTACACGGCGTCATGCATGGTCCGCAACCATCGGTCCGATGTGCTGCCGCCGTGGTTCGATCGGGTCACGCCCCTCGACTGGCCCTATTTCGTGCTGGCGGCCCGGCACGGGAAGATCGGTTTCATCAACGAGACGATGGCCGTCTACCGGATCCATCAGACCGGGGCCTGGGGCGGGGCGCCGGCCATGTCGAAATGGCTGCGCGAGATCGAGATGCTGCGGCTGCTGTCGGACCACCTGGGACGCCCCGACTGTCAGCCGGCCATCGATGAAGCGATCCGGGAGCGGGAGGACGCGATCGCCGGCCTGCCCCGCAAGCGGACCATGATGCAGACGATAGCGGCTTGCATCGGCAAGGCCCGGGGCAGAGGATGAACATCATCGCCGTGGTGGTCTTGTACCAATGCCGGCCTGACGAGTCATCCACAATCGCTTCCCTGGTGCGATCCTGGGAGCATTGTCCGCAGGACCGGCCGCGGCTGACGCTGGTCATCCATGACAACGGCCCGGCCGCCCAGGACATGACGGTGGCGTTGCCGTTCGAGCACCAGTACCTGCACGACCCATCGAACGGCGGATTGGCCAGGGCGTATAACCGCGCGCTGGCGATGGCCGCGGCCGGTCGATACGAATGGCTGTTGCTGCTCGACCAGGATTCCTCGCTGCCGGACCGGTTCCTCGCCGTCACCCGGCGGGCAGGTGAAACGATCGGACCGGGAACGGTGGCGGTCGTGCCCAGGGTTGCCGACCACGGCGTACCGGTCTCACCCGCCCGGCTGCGGTGGGGGGGGATGATCCGGCCGCTGGCCGGGACCGCGGCGGGAGTCCTCCGGGGCACGGTGACCGCCATCAATTCCGGCACCCTCATCCGGACGTCGTTCATGGCAGATCTGGGCGGTTTCAACGAGGCGTTCCCGCTGGATTATCTGGACCACTGGCTGTTCGCCATGGTCCGCCGCCAGGGGCGGACGGTCTACGCCACCGAGGCGGTGGTGGGCCACGACCTCTCGATCGGACAACGGCTGCGTCGGGTCACCCCGGGGCGGTATCGGTCGGTGCTGCGGGCGGAGACCCGGTATTACCGGACCTGTTGCCGCAAGGTCGACTTCATCTACCATCTGTTGGCTGTGGCGGCCCGGGCCTGCCGGCAAGCCCTGGCCGGGGATCGGGTGCTGTCCCGCCTGACCCTGCGGCACCTGTCCGACGTCCTGGCAAACCGTGAGCACCGATGAAGCGGCTGCTCGTTCCGGCCATCGCCCTGTTTACCGCTCTCTACTGCGGGATCGCGGTCTTCGACCCTTCGGACAGCGTCGCGGGAATGAAGCCCACGGTCTTCGCGGTCATCCTGTCCCTATTTTTGGCGTTGATTGCGCTCGACCGGGTGACCGTGCCGCGGGATCTGCTGCTCCGCGTGCTCTGCATCGCCGTCGCGTTCCCCGCCGTTTCGATGGCCGTCTTCGTCATCCGCCATCCCGGGCAGAGCATCGCCGACGGGCTGTCGCTGGCCAAGGCGTTGTGGGCGGTGGCCCTGGTGCTGCCGGTGGTCGCCCTGGGCATCGACCTGCGACGGCCCGTCTTTCTCTGGACCGGGCTGCTGGCGCTGAGCACCATCGGCCTCGGCCTGGGATCGATCGTGGACCCGACCCTCCAGCAACGGGTCTCCGTGTTCCTGATCGATCACAACGTGGCGCTGATCGGTTCCCGGAGCTTCGCGGGACTGGATCTGATGATGATCTTCTTCGTCACGTCGCCGCTCCTGGCCGTGCCGGTGCCGTCCCTGATCGCCGCGATCGTGGGCCGGCGCACGGGCGCCGGCGCCAGGATCGGCGCGACATTGTTCCTGCTTCTGATCGTCGCAGCGGCAATCCTGTCGGCCTCAAGGGCACTGCTCCTCGTCCTGCTGCTGGAAAGCGTGGCGTGCATTCTGGTGGCGGTCAAACGCAGGCCGTGGCTGGTCGCCGGGACGCTGCTCGTCGCGATGGCCTGTTCCGTCCCGGCCCTGATCGCACTCAGACGGACTTCGCTGTTCTCGGCCGTCGAGCGATCGAACTCCGTGAAAATAGCGCACGCCAGGTCATTCATCGCCCACATCGATGAACAACCGACGGTGCTGCTGACAGGGGACGGACTGGGGGCCTCGTATTTCAGCGCTGCTCCGGGCGTCGAGCAGGAGGTCTATCAGACGGAGCTCACCTATCTCGACATGGTGCGCTATTTCGGCCTCGCCGGCAGCCTCTGTTTCCTGCTGCTCCTGATCGCCCCGTTCGGCCCTCCCAACGGATTCATCCTGGTAGGGCTTTCGTCATATCTGGTCATCGCCGGCAGCAACCCCCTGCTGTTCAATTCTACCGGGATGCTGGCAGTCGTCTTCTTCTGGTCCGAACAATGCCGATCCCGCAGCGGCCTCGCCAGGGCCCGGGGCGCCGTTCAACCTGTTCCGGAGCGTGCGCATGCGCACCCCGCCATCCTGTCCTGAGATCAGCGTCATCGTCGTCAACTGGAACGGGCGGGCGCTGCTCGGCGACTGCCTGGGGTCGCTGTCGGCCCAATCGTTCCGCGACTGCGAGACCATCCTGGTCGACAACGGCTCGACCGACGGTTCCGCCGCATGGGTCGCCCGGCACCATCCCCGGGTGCGGCTGCTGCGCCTGGTGTCCAACACCGGTTTCAGCGCCGGCAACAACGCCGGCCTGTCGCTGGCCCGGGGCAGGTACGTCGCGCTGCTCAACAACGACACCCGGGTGGAACCGGGCTGGCTGGCCGCGCTGCACCGCCGGATCAGCGCCGATGACCGCATCGCCGCCTGCGACTCGAAAGTGCTCTACTACGACCGGCCGCACATCATCTGGGCCGCCGGGGCGTCCTACACCGTCGCCGGATCGGTGCAGGCGCGCTGGAGCGGGCTGGCGGACGGGCCCGCCACGGCGGCCGCGGCCGATGTCTTCGTGGCCGTGGCCTGCGCGGCCATCTACCGGCGGTCCGCGATCGATGCCATCGGATTCTTCGACGACGCGTTCTTCAACGGCTACGAGGACGTGGATTGGTCGTTCCGGGCCCATTTGGCCGGCTATCGGATCGTCAACGAACCGGCGGCCCGCGTGTACCATAAGGTGTCGCTCAGCCAGGTCCACAACAGCGCCGGATTCGTGTACCACGGCCAACGGAACGTGAGCGCCACGTTCCTGAAGAACATGCCGGCGGCGTTGCTGGCAAGATACGGGCCGCTGCACCTGGCCTATGCGCTGGGCAGCTTCGCCTATTTCGCCAGGATCGGCAGGGTGGATGCGTTCCTGCGGGCCAAGCGGGACCTGGTGCGGCAACTCCCGTCGATCCGGCGCAAGCGCCAGGCCGTCCAGTCCCTGCGGACGGCGACGCCGGCGGAGATCGGCGCCGCGCTCGACCGGCGCTGGCTGCCGGCGAAGCTCGGGAAATTCGCCGGGGCCGGACGGGACGCGCCATGAAGAAGCGAGGGGGGCGATGAGGATACTGATCATCTGCCAGTACTTCCCGCCGGAGGTCGCGCCGATCGGGGTGATGATGAAGGAGCTGGCCGACGACCTGGCGGCGGGGGGGCATCGCGTCACCGTGGTCACCGGATTCCCCAGCCATCCCGCCGGCGTGGTGTTCCCGGGCTGGCGGCAGCGCCTGGCGCGGCGGGAGCGGCTGGGCGGCGTCGACGTGGTGCGCTGCTACCAATTCTCCTCCCCCCGCCGGACGACGCTGTCGCGGGTGCTGACCTACGCCAGTTTCGGACTCACCGCGCTGCTGGCGTCGCTGCGGCTGCCGCGGCAGGACGTGGCGTTGCTGCCCTCGCCGCCGCTGACCAACGGGCTGATCGCGATCGCGCTGTCGCGGCTGCGCGGCGTGCCCTACGTCTTCAACGTCCAGGACCTGTACCCCGACGCGGCCGTCAACGCCGGGGTCATCACCGATCAGCGCCTGATCGGGGCCCTGCGCCGGCTGGAGGGCGCGATCTACGGCCGGGCGCGACGGGTCGCCGTGATCTCCGAGGGGTTCCGCAACGCGATCGTGGCCAAAGGCCAGCCGGCGGACAAGGTCGACCTGGTCTACAACTGGCTGGACGCGTCCGAGATCGCCCCGGCGCCCCGCGACAACCGGTTCGCCCGCGCCCACGGGCTGGTCGGCAAGTTCGTGGTGCTGTACTCCGGCACCATCGGCCTGATCTCCGGGGCCGCCCTGCTGGTCGACTGCGCCGAACGCCTCGCCCGCCACCGCGACATCGTCTTCCTGTTCGTGGGCGAAGGGGTGGCCAAGGACGAGGTCCGGGACCTGGCCCGGCGGCGCCGACTCGCCAACATGGTGTTCCTCCCCTTCCAGCCGCGGCAGCTGCTGCCGCTGGTGCAATCAACCGCGGACGTATCGGTGGTCACCCTGGGGCCGGGGATGGGCCGGACCTCGGTGCCGAGCAAGGTGCTGGGGTACATGGCGGCTGCCCGCCCGGTCATCGCCAGCGTCGACGCGGACAGCGACACCCGCTCGTTGATAGAACGGGCGGACTGCGGGATTACGGTCGCTCCCGGTGACGCGCCGGCGCTGGCGGACGCCATCCTGGCGCTCCGCCGCGACCGTGCCCGCCGCGCCCGCCTGGGCCGCAACGGCCGGGACTTCCTGCGGCGGTACTGCGAGCGCCGCGCCGCCACCGCCGCCTACCAGCGGCTGCTGGCACGGGCGGGGAGGGGCGGGCCGTGATCCGCCCGATGAGGGCCGTGGACTGCCGCGACATCGCGGCGGTCCACGAGGCCAGTTTCCCCGGGTTCTTCCTCAGCACCCTGGGGACCAGATTCCTGGCGCTGTTCTACCGGGGCGTCTGTCGCTCGCCGCAGGGGATCGCCTTCGTGCACCTGGACGGCGGGGGGCGTCCGTCCGGCTTCGTCGCAGGGGCGGCTGATCCCCGGGGCTTCTATGCCGGGCTGCTGCGGCGGGACTGGCTGCGGTTCGGGCTGGCGGCGCTGGCGGCGGTGGTCCGGCGGCCGGCGGTCGTCCCGCGCCTGCTGCGGGCGCTGCGCCAGCCCTCGGTCAACCCGCCGGGCGGGGAGGTCGCCGGGCTGTTCTCGCTGGGCGTCCACCCCCGCGAGCAGGGCCGGGGCGCCGGCCGGGAGCTGGTGCGGGCGTTCCTGGACGAGGCCGTCCGCCGCGGGGCGCGCCGCGTTTTCCTGACGACGGACCGGGACGGCAACGACGCCGTCAACGGATTCTACCGGCGCTGCGGGTTCGCCGTGGGCCGCGAATACGCGACGCCGGAGGGCCGCCGCATGAATGAGTACTGGATCGAGCTGCCATGACCGGGCCCGCCCCGGCCGCGCTCCGGGCGCTGGACCGCGTCCTCGCTGCCGTCCTGCTGCTGTTCGCCTTCAGCCTGACGGTCGGCATCGCGCTGACCCAGATCTCGCTGTTCGTGGCGATCGTGCTCTGGCTGGCGAAATGCGGGGTGTCGCGCCGCTGGCTGGGGTTCGCCACGCCGCTGGACAAGTGGTTCGGCCTGTTCCTGGCCGCCTGCCTGCTGGCGACCGCGTTCTCGCCGCGGCCGGCCGACAGCGCCGTGATGCTGAAGAAGTTCTACCTGGTCACGCCGGTGTACCTGCTGCAGTTCGCGGTCAAGGACGCCCGGCAGCTGCGCTGGCTGGCCGGGTCGTTCCTGGCCGGGGCGGCGCTCACCGCCGGGTACGGCCTGGCCAAGGTCGCGATCGGCGTCGACGGGCGCCTGCTGGGGACCCAGCCGACCGCGATGCACTCCGGCGGCATCTACATGATGGCCGCGCTGCTGGCGCTGTCGCTGCTCTCCGGCAGCATCGCCGCCCGCCAGCGGGGCCGGGCCTGGGCGCTGGCCGCGGCCGGTGCGGCCGTCGTCGCCGGGCTGGCGCTGACCAAGACGATCAGCGCCTGGGCCGGCTGGGTGGCGGGGCTGACGCTGCTGATCCGGCGGCGCTGGTGGTGGCTGGTCGCCGCGGTCGCGCTGGCCGCCGTCGCCCTGTTGGCGGTGACGTTCCGGGACCGGCCGATGGAAGCCTGGCTGTTCTTCACCGGCAACAAGCCGGTCAGCCTCCAGATCCGCTTCAACCTCTGGCGGATGGGGTGGCACCTCTTCCAGCAGCGTCCCCTCACCGGGTTCGGACTGATCTCGCTGCAGGACCAGTATTGCCATATCCCCTGCGACAATCCCTACTGGGGGATCGCGATGTCGACCGGCCATCTGCACAACAATTTCATCCAGTTCGCCGTCACCACCGGGGCCGTCGGCCTGGCCGCGTTCGTGCTGATGTGGACCGCCGTTTTCCGGGAGCTGGCGGCCGCGCTGCGCGTTTCCGGCCCGGCCCTGCGGCCCGTCGCCCGGGGGGGGCTGGCCTGCGCCGTCGGGTTCATGGTGATGGGCCTGGCCGAGTACAACTTCGGGTCGTCGGTGCCGGTGACCGTGATGTGGACGATGCTGGGATTGGCCCTGGCGGCGCGCCGGATCGACGGCGCGGCTGCGGCGACCGGCAGCGTTTGATGATTGATTTCGCACGGTCTTTTGTGATATAATACACGGTTATCTGCCGTCAACGCGAGATGCCGACATGATCCCCCAGCCGAAGCAGAACGTCCAGGAGATCAGCCCCTACGTCCCGGGCAAGCCGATCGAAGAGGTGCGGCGCGAGCTCGGGCTGAAGGGCGAGATCCTCAAGCTGGCCTCCAACGAGAACCCGCTGGGCCCGTCGCCGCTGGCGCTGGCCGCCCTGCGCCAGGGGCTGACGGGCGTCCACCTGTATCCCGACGACAGCTGCTACTACCTGGGCCGGCGCCTGGCCGGGCACCTCGGCGTGGCCGAGGACCAGCTGATCTTCGGCAACGGGGCGGTGGAGGTGATCGACTTCGTGATGAAGTCCTACGTGTCCCCCGGCGACCACGTGGTCCTGGCCGACCAGTCCTTCATCATGTACGCCATCGCGGCCAAGGTGGCCGGCGCCCGGGCCACCGTCGTCCCCCTCAGGGACCACACCCACGACTTGGATGCGATGGCCCGGGCGGTGGACGCGCGGACCAAGGTCGTCTTCGTCGTCAACCCGAACAACCCGACCGGCACCGCGTTCGGCCAGCGCCAGGCCAGCGCCTTCCTGAGGAAGGTCCCCCGGTCCTGCCTGGTGGTGTTCGACGAGGCCTATTACGAGTACGTCGATGACCCCGCGTTCCCGGACAGCATCGGGCTGCTGGCCGAGCACCCCAACCTGATCGTGCTGCGCACGTTCTCCAAGATCTACGGCCTGGCCGGGCTGCGGGTGGGCTACGGCATCGGGCATCCCGACCTGATCGCGGCGATCCGCAAGGTGCGGCTGCCGTTCAACGTCGGCCTGCTGTCGCAGCTGGCCTGCCGGGCGGCCATCGGCGACCGGCGGCACGTGGCGCGGAGCCGCCGCGTCAACGCCGCGGGGAAGAAATACTTGTACGCCCGGTTCCAGGCCCTGGGCGTCCCCGCCGTGCCGTCCCAGGGCAATTTCATCCTGATCGACACCGGGCGCGACTCGCAGCCGGTGTTCCTGGCCATGCAGCAGCTGGGCGTCATCGTCCGCCCGGTGAAGAACTACGGGATGCCGACGCAGCTGCGGGTGACGGTGGGCACGCCGCCCCAGAACCGGCGGCTGGTCGCCGCCCTGAAGAAGGCGCTGGCCGGCCGGTCGCGGTAGACCGGATCCGGGTACGAGCATGCCCCGCCAGCTGGTGATCGCCATCGACGGACCGGCCGCGTCGGGCAAGAGCACCACGGCCCGGCTGGTGGCCGAACGGCTGGGGTACCTGTACATCGACACCGGCGCCATGTACCGGGCGATGGGGCTGAAGGCGCGCCGCCTCGGCATCCCGCTGGCCGACCTGGCGGCCGTCGCGGCCATGGCCGAGCGCACCGAGGTCCGGCAGCAGCAGGTCCCCGGCGGGGTGGCGACGTTCCTGGACGGCGAGGACGTCAGCGCCGCCATCCGCAGCCCCGAGATCTCGCAGGCCGCCTCCGACATCTCCACCATCTCGGCGGTGCGCCGCCGTCTGGTGGCGCTGCAGCAGGCCATGGGCCGCTCGGGCGGGGTGGTGATGGAGGGCCGCGACATCGGGACCGTGGTGTTCCCGGACGCCGAGGTCAAGGTGTACATGGAAGCGTCCCTGGCCGAGCGCGCCCGGCGTCGCGGGTCGGAGCTCTCCGCCCGCGGCATCGCGGCCCGGGCCGACGAGCTGGAGTCGCAGATCGCCGCCCGCGACCGGCAGGACAGCGGGCGGCACGACAGCCCGCTGGCCCGCGCGCCCGGCGCGGTGGTGATCGACACCACCGGGATGTCCATCGCCCAGCAGGTCGAGCGGGTGGCGGCCCTGGCGGCGGCGGCCAAGGAACGGTCGTCGTGATCTGGGAGAGCCGGGCGTTCCGGTCGCGGGCCTTCCGCCTGTCGTGGTACACCCTCAATGCCCTGATCCCGGCGCTGTTCGACTGGCGGGTCGGCGGCCGCAGCCATGTGCCGCGGGACGGCGCGTTCCTGGTGGCGGCCAACCACGTCGCCCTGCTCGACCCGCCCTACGCCGGCGCCTGCCTGAACCGGGAATGCGGATTCCTGGCCAAGAAGGAGCTGTTCGCCAACCCCTGGCTGCGGGCGCTGATCACCGCGCACAACGCCGTGCCGATCCGGCGGGGTGGCTGGGACACCGCGGCGCTGCGGCACGTCCGACGCACGCTGGACCGCGGCATCCCGGTGATGGTGTTCCCCGAGGGAACCCGCAGCCGGGCCGGGCATTTCCTCGATCCCAAGCCGGGCATCGGCCTGATGGCGATCAAGCTGGGCGTGCCGGTGCTGCCGATGTACATCGACGGGACGCAACGCCCGCTGCCTGAGCTGCTGTTGCGGAGAACGCCGCTGGTGGGACGGATCGGGCGGCCGATCACCGCCCGGGAGGTCGGACGCTTCCCCGACGACCGCGACGGCTACCAAGCCCTCAGCCGGCTGGTGATGGACCGCATTGCCTTGCTGCGGGACGGCGGGAAGGACAGCGGTTGAAGATCGAGGTCGCCCGCAACGCCGGGTTCTGCTTCGGGGTCAAGCGCGCGGTGCAGCTGGCCTTCGAGACCGCCCGCACATCGGGCGGGCCGGTCCACACGCTGGGGCCGATCATCCACAACCCCCAGGTGGTGGCGGAGCTGGAACGGCACGGGGTGCGGGCCATCGCCGACGCCCGTCACATCCGGCGGGGCACCGTGATCATCCGCTCCCACGGCGTGCACCCTGACGTGATCGAATCGCTGCGGCGGCGGGGCCTGACGGTGGTCGACGCCACCTGCCCCTTCGTCACCAAGGCCCAGCGGGCGGCGGCGGCGCTGCGGGGCGAGGGGCGCCAGGTGGTGATCGTGGGCGAGCCCCGCCACCCCGAGGTGGTGGCGCTGAAGGGCTACGCCGGCCGCGACTCGGTGATCTTCAACCACCAGCCGGTGCGGATCAAGAACCGGATCGGCGTGCTGTCCCAGACCACGGTCAGCGAGGACGACTTCGTGCGGGCGCTGCTGGCGTTCGGCAAGCAGGCGTCCGACATCCACATCTTCAACACTATCTGCAACGCCACCCAGATCCGCCAGCGCCAGACCATGGAGCTGGCCCAGCGGTCCGACCTGATGGTGGTGGTGGGCGGCCGCGACTCGGCCAACACCGCGCGACTGGCCGAGCTGTGCAAGCGGGTGGGCCAGCCGACCCGCTCGGTGGAGACCGAGGACGAGCTGCGGACCGCCTGGTTCCGGGGCGTGCGCAAGGTGGGGGTCACCGCCGGAGCCTCGACGCCGGCGGCGACCGTGCAGCGGGTGGTCAGACGGATCCGGGAACTCACGACCGGGAAAACGAAGGCAGAAGGCCGAAGACGGCGCGGGCAGTGACCCGACGCCCGCGATGGACGGATCCGTTTCCGCATTCTGTTTTGGTTTTAGACGGCCGGCATTGGTCGGCCGATCCTAGGAAAAGGAGCGTACCCAAACCATGGCAAAACCCAACAAACTGCGTTCAGAGGACCTGAACGACGAGCTGATCACGGATCAGCAGGAGATCCAGGCCGCGGAGGAGTTCCGCCAGTTGCTGGACCAGTCCCTCCACCACAAGAAGTTCGAGGAGGGGGAGGTGGTGCAGGGCACGGTGCTGCGGATCTCGGGGGACTCGGTGATCGTGGACATCGGCTTCAAGTCGGAAGGCGTGGTGCCGACCAACGAGTTCACCGACATCGAGGCGGTGAAACCCGGCGACAAGCTGGAGCTGTACCTGGAGAAGGTGGAGGACGACGAGGGCCAGATCGTGCTGTCCAAGCAGCGCGCCGACTTCATCCGGGTGTGGGACAAGGTCAAGGAGTCGCTGGACGGCGAGAAGGTGGTGGAGGGCCGGGTGGTGCGCCGCGTCAAGGGCGGCCTGATCATCGACCTGATGGGCGTCGACGCCTTCCTGCCGGCCTCCCAGATCGGCCTGCGGCCGCTGGAGTCCCAGGACTCGCTGGTCGGCAACATGGTCCCGCTCAAGGTGATCAAGATCAACAAGAAGCGCCGCAACATCGTGGTGTCGCGGCGGGTGGTGATGGACGCCGAGCGCGCCAAGCTGCGCGACGTGATCCTGGCCGAGATCGACAAGGGCCAGATCCGCGAGGGCGTGGTCAAGAACATCACCGACTTCGGCGCCTTCATCGACCTGGGCGGCCTGGACGGCCTGCTGCACATCACCGACATCTCCTGGGGCCGGATCAACCATCCCACCGAGGTGGTGAAGATCGGCCAGCGGGTCAAGGTCAAGATCCTGGAGTACGACCGTGACCGCTCGCGGGTGTCGCTGGGCCTGAAGCAGCTGACGCCGCACCCCTGGGAGAACATCGAGACCAAGTTCCCGGTGGGCGCCACCATCAAGGGCAAGATCGTCTCGATCGTGGACTACGGCGCCTTCATCGAGCTGGAGCGCGGCGTCGAGGGCCTGATCCACATCTCCGAGATGTCGTGGACCAAGCAGGTCAAGCACCCCTCCAAGATCCTGTCGATCGGCGACCTGGTGGACGCGGTGGTGCTGAAGATCGACAAGAACGAGCAGAAGATCAGCCTGGGGCTGCGCCAGCTGGAGCCCGATCCCTGGTTCACCATTGACCGCAAGTATCCGGTGGGCAGCACGGTCGAAGGCAAGGTGCGGAACATCACCAACTTCGGGATCTTCGTGGAGATCGAGGAGGGCATCGACGGCCTGATCCACATCTCCGACATCTCCTGGACCAAGCGCATCAAGCACCCCTCCGAGGTGGTCAAGAAGGGCGACCTGGTGAAGTGCGTGGTCACCAACATCGACAAGGACAACCGCCGCATCTCGCTGGGCACCAAGCAGCTGCAGGAGGACCCCTGGATGCTGATCGGCTCTCGCTTCAAGCTGGGGCAGACCGTGCGCTGCGCCGTCAACCGTTCGCTGGAACGGGGCTTGCTGGTGGACATGGACCACGGCTTCGAGGGATTCGTGCCGGTGACCGAACTGGAGGGCGTGGACGAGGCCAAGCTGGCCGAGGCGTTCAAGGGCGGCGAGCCGCTGGACCTGCTGATCATCGAGATCGACCAGGTCAACCGGCGGATCGCGCTGTCCCAGAAGGCGCACACCAAGGCCCAGGAGAACCAGGACGTCAAGCCGTTCCTCAAGGAGAGCGCGGCCGGCGGCGGCACCGCCATGGGCGACGCGCTGAAGGAGGCCCTGCAGAAGCAGGAGGAGAACAAGCCGGACGCGCAGGCCTGATCCCGCAGTGACCCTAAACCCCTTCCCGCATCGGGAAGGGGTTTCCGCATCCCCGACCGCGATGACCGCTTGACTTTCGGGTGCGACGGCGGTACACTCATGCCGTAGAGGAGGTGATCCATGAGACAGCTTTATTGGATTACTATCGCCGGGATGCTCGTGCCGACGATGGCTGCGGTCGCGGTCGTGCCGCCGACCGTCACGCCGCGGCTGGTAGCGCAGCTCGAACACAGCGTTCCCGCGGTGCCGGTTCCGGTGCTGGTCTTTTTCCGGGACAAGGGCATCGCCGACCGGGCCGCGCTGGACGCCCGGCGGCTGCAGCTCAGCCAGCGGGCACTGGCCCGCCGCGCCAAGTGCGGGGCAGCGGTGACCTTCGAGGACCTGCCGGTCTGCGAGCAGTACGTCCGGGAGATCGAGGCCACCGGGGCGCGGCAGCGGCAGCGGCTGAACTGGTTCAACGCCGCCAGTTTCGAGATGACCGCGGCGCAGGCCGCCGCCGCCGCGGACCTCCCGTTCGTGATGAAGATCGACCTGCTGCCGGCGCGGCGGCGGACGATCCGGCCCGAGCCGCCAGCGGCCAGCGCGCCCGGGGGCGGGTCACCGGCGCCCAAGTCCCACCTGCTGGACTACGGGCCGTCGCTCACCCAGGACAGCCTGGTCAATGCCGTCATCTGCCACGACTCCGGCTACTCCGGCGCCGGCGTGCTGGTCGCCATGTTCGACAACGGTTTCCGCAGGGACCACCAGGCGTTCGACTCGATCTTCGCCTCGGGGCGGCTGGTCGACGAATGGGATTTCTGCACCAACGCCGACACCGTCGAGTGGGCCTCGCACGGCACCGGCACCTGGTCAGAGGCCGGCGGCTACGTGCCGGGACAGCTGATCGGCCCGGCGTACGGCGCCCTGTGGGCGATCTACCACACCGAGGACAACCGCTTCGAGCTCAACGTCGAAGAGGACCACTGGGCGGCCGCGCTGCAGCGGGCCGACTCGGTCGGCGCGGACGTCGTCTCCAGCTCGCTGGGGTATTTCACCTTCGACTCCTCCCAGCAGTCCTATTCCTACGCGGACATGGACGGCAGCACCGCGATCTCGTCGCTGGCGGCGCGCCACGCCGCGGCGCTGGGCATCATCGTCTGCAATGCCATGGGCAACAGCGGCCCGTCGGCCGGGTCGCTGTCCGCCCCGGCCGACGCCGACTCGATCCTTGCGGTGGGCAACGTCGACTCGTTCGGGATGATCAATCCCGGCAGTTCCCGCGGCCCGACCTACGACGGGCGGCCCAAGCCCGAGGTCTGCGCCCAGGGCACCAACATCTACTGGGCCAGCTGGACCGGCGCCAGCAACTACACCCATTACGCCACCGGCACCTCCTGCGCCACGCCGCTGGTGGCGGGCGCCTGCGCCCTGGTGCTGGAGGCCCATCCCGGGTGGACCGCGCTGCAAGTGCGCGAGGCCCTGATGATGACCGCCGACCGCAGCGCGGCGCCCGACAGCACCACCTACGGCTGGGGGATCATCGACGCCTGGGCCGCCATCCACTACGACGGCAGCGGCGTGGGCCACAATCATCCCGGCGCCGCGATCAGCCCGGGGCTGCGGTTGTCCTGCTGGCCGAACCCGTCCCGTTCCGCTGTGACACTGGCCTGCGCGATGCCCCGCGCCGCCGAGGCCTCGGTGTCGATCTACGACGTCGCCGGGCGGCTGGTGCGCGTGCTGCCCGGCGTCCGCCTGCCGGCGGGCGGCGGCGCGCTCCGCTGGGACGGCCTCGACCGGGCGGGGCGCCGGGCGGCCGGCGGCGTCTATCTCTGCCGGCTGGCGGCGGCAGGCGCGACGGCCACGTCGAAGGTGGTGCTGCTGCGGTGACGGGCGACCGGTCGCGGGCGGGACCGCCGGTTTCATGTGCAGGCATGATGGTGCTGTTCGCCGCGACTGCTTTCGTAACCAGCGCGGTCTGCGATGACCTGCCGGTGCCCGAACCGCCGGCAACGGGCGCGGCAGGGATCAGCATATCGAACACCGGGGTTGACTCCCTGATGCTCGACCTCGGCACCGACACCGCGCACTGCGGACGAGTGTTGCGGCTGCTGGCGGCCGACCGCGTCAGGGTCGCCCGGGCGGACACCGGCGCGGACGGGGAGATGACCGTCCGGGTCTCGGTGACGGCCAGGCAGTTCCGGGAATCGTTCCGGGGACGACTGGCGATCGCGACGGTCGCCCGCAGCGCCGACAGCGGATTCGTCGACGTGCGTTTGATCGAGGGATATGTCATCCCGCGACGCTACCGGGGATGCCTGCGCTGGATCCGCCTGCCGGACCCGCAGCTGGAATGACGGCGCGGCCGGCGACGAAAAACCCCGATGATCGCTCATCGGGGTTTCCCAGTGAAGAACCTGGTGGCTAGCTCCGGGTCCCGGGGTGTCCAGAGTACCGGATACCGTTGCTCCATGTCTCCAGAGTCCCAAGTCACCGGATTCCAGGGTACCGGGGAAGGTACCGCACTCCAACGTTAGGTTGATTCACGGGTTACCGGGTAGACCAGTGTCACACCAGTAGTACATTGGAGCTAGCCACCGTTCCATCGCCATTATAGTCACGAATCGGTCGTTTGTCAAGGGGCGACCGCACGATTTTTCCATTTTTGTCGGCATAGTCCAACCCGTTATCCCGGCGATATTTCTATTGCAAAGCGTTCGGTGAAGTTCTATAATACCGATATGACGAACCGAGACGGCAGCATCGAGCGACGGCGCACCAGGATGGTGCGGGTCGGGGGCGTGGCCCTCGGCGGCGGCCGGCCCGTCGCCATCCAGTCGATGACCAACACCGACACCCGGGACGTCCGGTCGACCGTGGCGCAGATCCGCCGCCTGGCCAAGGCCGGCTGCGAGATCGTGCGGCTGGCCGTGCCCGACGCCGCCGCAGCAGCAGCGCTGGCCGGGATCCGCCGGCGCACCGACCTGCCGCTGGTGGCCGACATCCATTTCGACCACCGGCTGGCGCTGGCGGCGCTGGACGCCGGCGTCGACAAGCTGCGGATCAACCCCGGGAACATCGGGCCGGCCGAAAATGTGTGGAAAGTGGTAAAGGCCGCAAAGGCACGAAACGTTCCCATTCGCATCGGCGTCAACGCCGGCTCGCTGGAGCGCGACATCCTGCGCAAGCACGGGCACCCCACCGCGGCGGGCATGGTGGAGAGCGCCCTGCGCCACGTGCGGCTGCTGGAGCGGGCCGGGTTCGGGGACATCGTGCTGTCGCTGAAGGGCTCGGACGTGCCGATGACCATCGCCGCCTACCGGCTGGCCGCGCGGGCCTGCCGCTACCCGCTGCACCTGGGCATCACCGAGGCGGGGACGGCCTTCGCCGGCGCGGTGCGCTCGGCCGTGGGGATCGGCGCGCTGCTGGCCGAGGGCATCGGGGACACCATCCGCGTGTCGCTGTGCGGCGACCCGGTGAAGGAGATCGCCGCCGCCCGGCTGATCCTGCAGTCGCTGGACCTGCGCGTCTTCGGGCCGACCGTGATCGCCTGCCCCACCTGCGGCCGCTGCCAGATCGACGTCGAGCGGATCGCGCGCCGGGTCGAGGCCGCGGTCCGGGGCATGACGCGGCCGCTGCGGATCGCCGTGATGGGCTGCGCGGTCAACGGCCCGGGCGAGGCGCGGCAGGCCGACGTCGGCATCTGCGGCGGTCAGGGCCGCGGCGCGGTGATCCGCAAGGGGAAGGTCGTGGCGACGGTGCGGGAGCGGGACCTGGTCCCGGCCCTGCTGCGGGAGATCGGCGAACTGGGGAACCGTCATTCCGATGAAAATCGGAATCCAGCCAAATAAGCGTTCGTCGCTGGATTCCGGCCTTCGCCGGAATGACACCAGGACACGGCATGACAACACTGGCCATTAGCGAAACTTTCATCAGAGGACAGCGCGAGAATGTTCAAGTCAAAAGAGGGCAGTACCGCCGCGTTGGTCGAGTTGTGCCTGGCCTACCTGGGCACGTATACCATCTACACGGTGGCCACCAAATACTACACCGGCCCGGTGTCGCGCGGCCTGCCCGGGGTCAACAACTGGGAATTTCTGGTCTACAGCACATTGGGCGGCAGCCTGATCTGCATGGCGGTGGTATCCATTTTCCGCTGGGCGCGGATGGAGTCCGCCAACATGATCACCTGGGGAAAGCTCCGTTTCCCGGCCGAATACCTGTACATCATCCCCTCGGGCATCTGCACGGCCGTGGTCATCCCCACTACCACCCTGTTGTATGTCCTGCTGCGCTCGGTGATGGTGGCCATGCTGATCATGCGGGGGTCGGTGATCATCTTCTCCCGGATCATCGATGCCATCCAGATCAAACAGGGCATCCTCCACAAGAAGGTCTTCTGGGAGGAGGAGGTGGCGGTGCTGTTCGCCATCGCGGCGGTCGGGCTCCAGCTGTTCTTCGTCAAGGAGGCGGGCGGGAGCGACCTGTTGAAAAACACGCTGGCAATGCTGGTGCTGTGCAGCTATCTGCTGGCCTATTTCATCCGGATCTACATCATGAACTACTACAAGAACACCAGGGGCAAGGGATGCAAGCAGGACAACAAAGCCTTCTTCGCGGTGGAGCAGGTCTCGGCATCGATCACCATCCTGCTGGCCCTGGCGGTCCTGATGCTCCTGCCCTCCGGCTCCGGCAAGATTCTGGAGGCGCTGCACCGCGGCTATGTTGCGGCCTCGATCCACTGGCCGATGGTGGTGGTGGCCGGCGGAGTGTTCGGCATCGTGGCCTTTTCCTCGGTGTTCATCTTCATGTTCAAGGGCCGCACCGCCACGTTTGCCGGGCTGGCCAACCGGCTGACCTCGCTCGTGGCCGGCACCCTGGCCACCCTGGTCTTCGCCCTGTTCTTCGGGGGCAAGTATCCCAAGTCGGAAGACTGGCTGGCGCTGGTGTTCATCTTCATCGCCGTGGGCTTCATGACCCGCGCCGAGATCAAGCGGGCCGCCGAGCTCAAGCGCGAAGGGGAGATCTGCGAGCCGCCGGCTCCGGCGCCGGCCAAGGCCTGACGGGCCTTCCGCGGTCGTCCTCCCGCCCCTCTCCGGTGAGACCGGAGAGGGGCGCACGTTTGCGTGCCCGGCCGTCCGCACCCCGCACTTCCTCGAGGCGTATCGATCGCCGTTCGCATGGCGGCGGAGCCGTCATGCCGCCGGATCATTTTCCCTGTGGTTTTTTTGTTGAAAGTTGGCCGTGTTTCGTGTAAAATACTATGTTGAAAAGTTTTATGCGCATTATCGCACCCGGCGGCCGGATATGAGATATCTGCAGATCGACTACGTCAGGGAAAACCTCCACACCGCCATCATCGGGCGGAAGCTGACCTATTTCGAGCGGCTGGACTCGACCAGCGCGCGGCTCAAGGCCATGGCCGCCGACGGCGCGGCCGAGGGCAGCGTGGTGATCGCCGAGCAGCAGACGGCCGGGCACGGCCGCCAGGGCAGCAGCTGGTACTCGCCGCCCGGCACCGGGCTGTACTGCTCGCTGCTGCTGCGGCCGCAGCTGCCGCTGATCCGGCTGTCGGGGCTGACCCTGGCGCTGGGCCACGCCGCGGCCACCGCCATCGA
Source organism: Candidatus Edwardsiibacteriota bacterium (assembly GCA_025453955.1). GTDB lineage: Bacteria > Edwardsbacteria > AC1 > AC1 > EtOH8 > UBA2255. The sequence goes on along the minus strand of JALOPJ010000001.1, from coordinate 19,276 downwards.
GGCGGCCGCGGGCGTGGCCGTCGCCGTCAAGTGGCCCAACGACCTGTTCTGCAACGGCCGCAAGTGCGGGGGCATCCTGACCGAGATCAGCGCGGCCAAGTCCGACGTGGCCTACGCCGCGGTCGGGATCGGCATCAACGTCAACAACGATTTCCTGCCGCTGGAGCTGTGCGAGAGCGCCACGTCGCTGGCGCTGGAGTCCGGGTCGTCGGTCTTCCGCGAGGGCCTGCTGGTGGGGCTGCTGGCCGCGATCGAGCGGGACTACCTGGAGTTCGCCCGCGGCGGGTTGGAATCGCTGCTGGCGCCGCTGCAGGCCCGGTCGTACCTGGCCGGGAAGCGGGTGACGGTCGCCGGCGACGACGGCGCGTCGAGCTCCGGGGTAGTCACCGGCTACGACGGCCAGGGGGCGCTGCTTTTGATCAACGAGAAGGGGGAGACGATGCGCGTCACGTCGGGAAGCGTGCTGGAGGCCGGCGCATGAACCTGTGCCTCGACATCGGCAACACCAAGATCGCCCTGGCGGTGTTCTCGGGCGACAAGCTGATCCGCCAGGCCCGGCTGGAGCACAGCCGGACCCTGACCCACGAGGGGTTCTTCAGCTACCTGGAGAAGGTGATCGGCGTCCGCTCCATCAAGAAGGCGGCCATCGTCTCGGTGGTGCCCGATCTCACCAAGACCGCCAGCGGCGTGATCCGGGAGCTGCTGGCCGTCAACCCGCTGGTGATCCATTCCCGGCTGCTGCCGGGGTTCAAGGTCAGCTACCGCCGGCCCGAGCAGCTGGGGGCCGACCGGCTGGTCAACGCCTATGCCGCCTGGAAGCTGCACGGCGGGCCGGCGCTGGTGGTGGACATCGGCACCGCCGTCACCTGGGACGCGGTGGACTCCCGCGGCGTGTTCCGGGGCGGGGCCATCGCCCCCGGCCCGGGCCTGCTGCTGAAGGCGCTGGCCGAGCGCACCGCCCAGCTGCCGGAGGTGGTCCTGAAGCGGGCGCCGCTGGCCACCGGCCGGGACACCGCCGAGTGCGTCCGCTCCGGCGTCTACTGGGGCACGGTGGGGATGGTGCGGGAACTGGCGGAGCGGATCGCCCGCGAACTGCAGGCCAAGCCGCGCCTGCTGCTGACCGGCGGCCTGGGCCCGCTGTTCGCCCCGGACCTCAAGGGCTGGACCTGCGACCCCCTGCTGATGCTGAAGGGCATCAACGTCCTGCTGGCCGGCATCGAGATCAGGGACAAGAAGCGCTGACAGCGGCCGCGCCGAGCCTCACACGATCGGAACCATCGATGCCCTTCGACATCATCATCAACGCCATGCCCGCGGAGACCAGGATCGCCGTGCTCGAGGACGGCCAGCTGGTCGAGTTCTGGATGGACCGGGGCGAGGCCCGCGCCGCGGTGGGCGACATCTACAAGGGGCGGGTGGAGAAGGTGCTGGCCGGCCTGCAGGCGGCCTTCGTCGACATCGGCGCCGGGAAGAGCGGCTTCCTGTCGCTGGACGACGCCGTGTTCGACCCGTCCGACTTCGAGGATGAGGAGGGCGGCAAGGGCGCGCGGCCCCGCCGCCTGGAGCGGATGCTGAAGGCCGGCCAGGAGGTGCTGGTGCAGGTCACCAAGGAACCGATCTCGACCAAGGGCCCGCGCCTCACCGCCCAGATCTCGCTGCCCGGCCGCGCCTGCGTGCTGGTGCCGTTCGAGCAGGGCATCGGCGTCTCGCGCAAGATCGAGGACCGCGGGGAGCGGCGGCGGCTGAAGGAGGCCATCGGCGGGCTGCTGCCGCCGGGCTGCGGCGCCATCGTCCGCACCGCGGCCGAGGGGATGCCCGACAAGAAGCTGAAGGCCGACCTGGCCTGGCTGGTCAAGACCTGGGAGGCCGTCGAGAAGGCGGGCAAGAAGGCGGTGGCGCCGGCCAAGGTGCACGCCCAGCCGCCGCTGGTGCTGGGCCTGCTGCAGGACCTGGCCTCCTACGATATCCGGCAGGTGGTCACCGACGGCAGGGAGATGCACAGGCTGCTGTGCGACCAGCTGGCCAAGACCGATCCCGACCTCAAGAAGAAGGTGCGGCTCGCCAAGGAGGCCCGGCCGCTGTTCGAGGTCCACGGCGTCGAGGAGCAGCTGGAGAAGGCGGTGGAGCGCAAGGTCTGGCTGAAGGGCGGCGGGCACATCACCATCGAGCAGACCGAGGCCCTGGCGGCCATCGACGTCAATTCCGGCAAGTTCGTCGGCAAGCGCGGCGGCAGTCCGGAGGACACCGTCTACAAGGTCAACATGGCCGCGGCCCGCGAGGTGGCGCGCCAGGTGCGGCTGCGGGACATGGGCGGCATCATCGTGGTCGACTTCATCGACATGGAGAAGCGCAGCCACCGCTCGTCGGTGGTCGACGAGTTCAAGAAGGCGCTGGCCAGCGACCGCTCCCGTCCCAAGGTCTACGACATCTCGCCGCTGGGCCTGGTGGAGATGAGCCGCAAGCGGGTGCGGCCCAGCCTGTGGCAGTCGCTGTCCCAGGAATGCCCGACCTGCGGCGGCACCGGCCGGGTGGTCTCGCCCCTGACCATGGCCCTCAAGCTGGAGCGCTGGCTGGCCGCCCAGGGTGAGGCCCTCAAGCGCAAGCGGCTGCAGATCTCGGTGGCGCCGGCCTTTCAAGACTACCTGCGGGGGGAGGGGGTCCATGTCATCGCCGAGCTGCGCCGGACGCGGCGGGCCGAGGTGTACCTGGTCGCCGACAAGCAGCTGCCGATGTCCCAGTTCGCGGTGCGGGACCTCGACGGCGACAGGCTGCTCAACGGTTGACCGGTGTTTTTGCCCGGTTTTGGGTTGACAGCCCCGGTCGTTTTACGATACAATATCCCGATGGTCATCAACGATAACCGCATAGAACAATAACAGGTTAACCTCTGGCATCAACGGCCCGTCGCAGTGCCGGGATGGTGGAATTTTGGTAGACACGTACGTTTGAGGTGCGTATGGCGCAAGCCATGTGGGTTCAAGTCCCACTCCCGGCACCATGTCCCCTTTCGCCCCGCCGCGGAACGGCCGCGGTCGATCCCTCCGATACCCGCCCAGACAGCTCCGCGACGTAGCGAGCCACAGCAATGACCTTCGTCGACCCGATCATCAAGGACCACTCCTGCGACCAGGCCCTGCAGCGGACCCTGGGGCGTTTCGCTGCCCGGCGTCGCCGCCGGGCCGTTGGTATCCCGACAGCCGTGGCCGCCGCTGGCCTGTCAGGTGGCGCGATGGGGACCATCGGACATGGCTGAATTCAAGGACTACTACGTGATCCTGGGGATCAGCCGCTCGGCGGGCGACCAGGACATCAAGCAGGCCTACCGCAGGCTGGCCATCAGGCTGCATCCGGACAAGAACCCGTCCGAGAGCAAGCTGGGCTTCGCCAGCAGCCAGTTCCAGGACGTCAACGAGGCCTACCACACGCTGGTCGACCGCAGGAAGCGGGAGGCCTACAACAAGCTGCTGATGGACCGCCAGTCCGGGGTGACCGACGGCCACGGCCACGAGGCCAACCAGGCGGAGATGGTCTACCGGCAGGGCGTCAAGGCCTACAACGAGCAGAACTTCAAGCGGTCCGTGGAGTATTTCAAGGCGGCGGTGCGGCTCAATCCCAAGAAGGCGTCCTACTACGACCGGCTGGGGATCGCGCTGGTCAAGGCCGGCGGCCCGGTCGACGAGGCCCGCGCCCAGTGCGAGAAGGCCCAGCAATTGGAGATGTACAACCCCGAGCACTACCTGTCGATGGGGATCATCTACCAGCTGGCGGGGCAGCACGACAAGGCCAAGGAGCAGTTCAAGGAGGCCCTCAAGTGGGACCCCAACAACGTCACCGCCAAGCAGCGGCTGGAGCAGATCGCCAAGGAGAAGAAGGGGTTCTTCGGGAAAATGTTCGGCGGCTGAACGTCGCCGCAGCCATCACGTGAGGTCCCGCGCATGGACATGGCCGATTACGAGCAACGGCTGAGGGAACTGGTCGACAGCATCCCGGGCGCGGTATCGGCCAACCTGACCGGCATCGACGGCATCGGGATCGCGACCTACAACGCCGACCCCGCGCTGGACACCACGCTGGCCGACGCCGAGTTCGCCACCATGCTGGCCGCGGCCAACCGCGCCGCCGGGAACCTCCAGGTGGGGGACATCACCGAGCTGATCGTCGCCACCGACCGCATCATGATCATCCTCAAGATGGTCGGCAGCGACTTCTACCTCGGGGTGGGGCTGCCGGCCGGCGCCGGGAACCTGGGCATGGCGCGGCTGCAGATGCGGTGGGCGACGGACGATTTCGCCAAGTTTCTCTACGCAGGCTGAAGGGTATCACGATGACGCACGGACACGACGGCCACCGGGACCAGGGGCTCGACATCATCGAGCAGCTGGCCGAGCGCGAGCGGGAGCTGGAGCGCACGGTCGAGCAGGCGCAGGCCGAGGCCCGGCGCATCGTCGAACAGGCGCAGGCTGATGCCGCCCGGGTCGAGCGCGAGGCCGCCGAGGCCGAGCGGCTGCTGATGGCCGAGCACCAGCAGCGCCTGGCGGGCATCGCGGCGGAGATCGGCGCCGCGAGGCAGGCGCAGGCCCGGCAGGAGGAGCAGCGGCTGCGGGCCGGCGCGGCATCCCGGATGGACGCCGCGGTGGCGGAAGTGGTCAACAGCGTGCTGCCGGAGCGGTCATAGATGATCGTCCCCATGGCGAACATCCTGATGGTCGGGCCGCGGCCGCTGCTGCCGGCGGTGATCGCCGCGGTCCAGCGGGCGGGGCGGGTGCACCTGGCCACGATGCCCGGAACCGCGGCCGGCGTGGCCACCGGCCGGCTGTCGCCGGACGAGGACGAGCGGCGGTCGCTGCTGGAGAAAGCCGCCGCGGCGATCGACGGGTTGCTGTCGCTGCTGGGCCACCGCGGCCCGCCCGCGCCAACGGCCGTGGTGGCCGATTGGGCGTCCCTGGAACAGCTGCTGCGTGAGCGGCAGGAGCAGGCGCGCGCGCTGGTCCGCGGGGAGCTGGAGCTGAGGGACGAACTGGCGCTGATCGCCAGCTATCAGTCGGCGCTGGAGGCGCTCTCGCCGCTGTTGACGCGGCTGGAGGGCAGCGCCAAGCTGCGGGCCTTCGGTTTCGTGGCGCGGGGCGCCGATGCCGCGGCGGTCGAACCGGTGCGGCGCGAGCTGGCCAAGGCCACCGCCGGCCGCTGCGAGCTGTACGCCCAGGCGCTGGGCGACGGCCGGGTGGCCGCGCTGGTGGCCTACCACGCCGCCGACGCCGACCGGGTGCGCGGCTTCTTCTCCAAGGCCGGGATCAACGAGCTGAAGCTGCCGTCGACCGTGGCGGAGCTGCCGGTGCCGGAGGCGGTGCGCCAGCTCAAGCGCAAGCTGCACGACCTGCCGCAGCGGATCCGCGCCGCGCGGACCGAGATCCGCGCGCTGGCGGACCAGTGGGGGCCGGAACTGGCCGGCTGGCGCCGCCAGGCAGCCGACGAGCTGGCGCGGTTCGACGCCCGGGGCCGGGCCGGCGAGGGCCGCTTCAGCTTCTCGCTGCGGGGCTACCTGCCGCAGGACGACCTGCCGGCGCTGCAGGACGCGCTGCGCGCGCAGTTCAAGGACGCGGTGACGGTCCAACTGCTGGAGATCGGCCACCACGACGCGCCCCGGGTGCCGGTGACCCTCAGGAACAACCCGGTGGTCAGGCCCTTCGAGCTGCTGCTCTCCATCTTCAACCCTCCCCAGTACGGGGCGGTGGACCCCACACCGTTCATCGCGTTCTTCTTCCCGTTCTTCTTCGGCTTCATCGTCGGCGACATCGGATACGGAGCGGTCATGTCGCTCGCCGTCGCGGTCATCTGGCTGAAGTACCGCAGTTCACGACTGGCCCGTTCGCTGGCGACCATCTTCGGCATCTGCGCGCTGTGGACGATCGTCTGGGGCTTCGTCTACGGCGAGCTGTTCGGCGATTTCGGCGAGCATATGCACTGGATCAAGCCGGTTTCCGAGAGCATGAACCGTCTGAGCACCGAGTCGATCATGTCCCTGTTCCAGCTGTCGCTGGTGATCGGTTTCGTGCAGGTCTATGTCGGCTACGGGATCATGCTCTACAACGGGATCAAGCATCGCAACCTGCACCACGTTTTGGAGCCCATCGCCTTCGCCCTGGGAGTGGTCGCGGTGTTCGGCATCTTCTTCACCGTGATGGTCAAGGTCCTGCCGGTCGCGCTGATGTGGCCCTCGGTGGTAGTGGCCGGAGTGTGCGCGGTCACGTTGGGCATCCTGGCCGGCGTGGCCGGGCCGATCGAGATCTTCGGCAACGTCGGGAACATCCTCTCGTACGCCCGTTTGTTCGCGATCGGATTGTCCGCGGCATATCTGGCGTATGCGGCCAACCTGATCGGCCGCACCATCGGCGGGGTGGCGGGGTTCCTGGTGGCCGCCTTGGTGATCCATCCGCTGTTCTTCGCGCTGGGCCTGATCAGTCCCATCATGCAGCCGTTCCGTCTCCAGGTGGTGGAGTTCTTCACCAAGTTCAAGTACCACGATTATCCCGGCAAACAATACAAACCCTTCAAAACAACGGGAGAGACCCCATGAAAAAGTTCCTGGCGATCCTGATGCTGTCCGTCATCGCGATGACCTTCGCCTCCGCCGCCTGGGCCCAGCACGAGGCGCCGGCGGCGGCCCAGCCGGCCGGCACCACCGAGCAGGCCAAGGGCGACATCGACTATAAGGTGATCTTCAAGGCCATCGGCGCCGCGCTGGCCATCGGCTTCGCCGCCTTCGCCACCGCCTGGGCCCAGAGCAAGATCGGGTCGGCTGCGGCCGGCGCCATGGCCGAGAAGCCGGAGATCGGCGGCCTGATGATCGTGCTGGAGGCGCTGCCCGAGACCATCATCATCCTGGGCTTCGTCATCGCCATCATGATCGTCGGGATGAAATGACGGCGACCGGACACGGCGGCGGCCGGCCGCAGGGTGCGGCCGCGCCGATCGACTCCGAGCTGCTGCGGGTGATCGAGGCCGAGGCGGCGGCCGAGCGGGAGCGGGTGCTGGACGCGGCGCGGGAGCAGGCGGCCGCCATCGCGCAGGCCGCCCGGGACAGGGTCCGGGCGGCGCGGGAGGCGGGGGACCGGCTGCGGCAGGAGGAGGAGCGCGCGGCCCGGCTCAAGGCGGCCAGCGCCGCCGAGCTGTCGGCCTCGGCCCTGCTGCTGTCGGCCAAGAGCGCCGTGCTGGACGCGGCCTTCGCCGCCGCCGGCGACCGCCTGCGCACGCTCGACGGGGCCGCCTACCGGGCGGCGCTGAAGGCCCTGCTGGCCGAGGCCGCGGCGGGGCTGGACGGGCCGCTGGTGATCACGGTGCGGGGCGCCGACGTCAAGCTGGCCGGCGAGGCCGCCCGGGAGCTGAAGCTCGACGCCACGGTCGCGGCAGACGGGGCGGCGGACGGCGGAGTCGTCGCCGCCGGCCGCGACGGCCGGATGATGGTCTGCAACCGGTTCGCCGACCGGATCGAACGGGCCCGGCCGGCGCTGCTGTCGCGGCTGTCGCAGGTGCTGTGGGGCTAGCGATGCCCTCGGACTACGGCTATATCAACGCCCGGGTCAAGGGCTGGCACGGCCGGCTGCTGCCGGCCGGGGCCTTTGCCGAGCTGGCGGACCTGCCCGACCTGCCGGCCTTCCTCAAGTGGATGGAGGGCGGGCCCTACGCCGCCGACTGGCAGCTGGCCCGCGCCCGCAGCGACGGGCTGGACGCGGTGGAGCTGGCGCTGGAATCGAACTTCGGCGCGATGACCGCCCGGCTGCTGGCGATCGCGGAGGGCCGGCCGCGGCGGCTGATCGCCGTGCTGCTGCGGCGCTGGGACCTGGCCAACCTCAAGACCGTGGTGCGCGGCATCGCCCGCGACTGGAGCGGCCCGGAGATCCTGGCCAACGTCTGGCCGGCCGGGACCTTCGACCGGGTCAGGCTGAAGGAGCTGGCGGAACAGCGGTCCCTGCGCGGCGTGGCCGACGTGCTGGCGACCTGGCGCGATCCCTTCGCCGCTCCGCTTTCCGACTGCCTGCCGGCCTTCGAACGCGATCGCGACGTCGTGCCGGTCGACCTGGCGCTCGATCGCTGCCACTACGCCGCGGCGCTGCGGGAACTGTCCGGCTCCGGCGCCAACAAGGGGCTGCTGCGGGAGATGGTGCGGCGCGAGATCGACGCCGCCAACGCCAAGGCGGTCAAGCGGCTGTCGGGAGGTGACGGCGCGGCGCCCGGCGACATCGGCCGCTACCTGATCGACGGCGGCGGAACGATCACCGCGGCGGTGGCCGCGGCCCTGATGGACCCCCGGCGGCGCGGCCCCCAGCTGCGGGCGCTGCGGGGCACCGTCTACCACGCCTACCTGACCGGCGGCGACCCGTTGTCCGACGAAGACGAGCTGGACCGGTCGCTGTGGTCGGCCTGGGCCCGGCTGTACCGTGCCCGGCCGCTGGCGATCGACGTGGTGGTCGGCTTCCTGTGGCAGAAATACTACGAGCTGGTCAATCTCAGGCTGCTGGCGCGGGCCAAGAACCTCGGCCTGCCGCCGGCCCGGATCCGGGAGCAGCTGTTCCTCCGGTAGCCCCCGGTACGCCTGTCGCCATCGCCGGCCTGCGCGGCGGCGCCGGGGGACCGCACCCATCAACCCATCACCACCCAAAGGGGACGGTATGAGCCACATCTTCATCGCCCTCGTCACCTTGGCGCTGGCGGCCGCACCGGTCCGGGCAGCCGGCGCGCCGGCTGCCCCGGCGCCGGCTGCCCCGGCGTTCTTCGCCGCCGGCCTGACGGCGGCCGACGCGCCCAACGACGAGGGCCGCGCCATCGACCTCTCCTGGACCAAGGCGCCCGGCGACACCGGCGGCGCCGCGGTCTTCCGGGGCTACCAGATCCTGCGCGCCGAGCAGGCCGAGGGGCCGTTCGCCGAGGTCGGCTTCGCCATCGGCGGCAAGACCTCCTTCCGCGACAACGTCGCCGAGGGCGCGGTCCACTACTACCGGGTGCGGCAGCTGTCGGCGGCGGGCGCCGCGGAATCGGAGACCGTCGGGCCGGTGCGGGCCGCCGCCCAGTGGTTCGACGCCAGCCGGCTCAACGTGCTGATCGTGACGGTGCTGCTGGCGTTCCTGCTGATCTGGTACATCGAGCGCGCCAAGAAGGGCGAGGAGCTGTTCATCCGCAAGATCCAGGGGCTGGACGCCATCGACGAGGCGGTGGGGCGCTCCACCGAGCTGGGCAAGCCGATCCTCTACTCGTTCGGCCTGGGGGAGATCCGCGACATCGTGACGGTGGCGTCGCTGGCCATCCTGCGGCAGGTGGCGACCAAGTGCGCCCAGCACGGCACCGAGCTGCTGGTGCCCAACTGGGACCCGCTGGTGATGGCCGCGGCCCAGGAGACCGTGCAGCAGGCCTACTCCGAGCCGGGCCGGCCCGACCTCTACAAGGAGGGCAACGTCAGCTTCCTGACCACCGACCAGTTCGGGTACGCCGCGGGCGTCGACGGCATGATGCTGCGGCAGAAGCCGGGCGCGGTGTTCCTGCTGGGGTATTTCTACGCCGAGGCGCTGCTGATGTCCGAGACCGGCCACTCGATCGGCGCCATCCAGATCGCCGGCACCACGGCCATCACCCAGCTGCCGTTCTTCATCGCCTCCTGCGACTACACCCTGATCGGCGAGGAGATGCTGGCCGCCTCCTGCTACCTGAAGCGCGACCCCCAGATGCTGGGCAGCCTGAAGGGCGAGGACTTCGTCAAGGCGGCGCTGATCATCGGCTTCGCCGCGCTGGCCGTGACGGGGACCGTCGGCGTGGTGCTGTCCCGGGGCGGGCACGGCGGCCTGGCGTCGGTCTTCCAGGCGATCAAGGACTGGTTCGTGACCGCGTGACGGCGCGGGCAACGCACAGCGAAGGAGCCCCCAGATGAAAAAAGAGATCCCATTGGCGATCACGTTCCTGACCGGCGTCATCATCGTGGTGACGTTCTTCATCCCCCACCAGCCGCTGGGCGGTATGCAGCAGCGGCTGCTGATCTGGTACTCGATCGTGCTGGGCTTCACGCTGCTGCTGGGCGTGGACAGCCTGCTGCGCAGCAACCTCCAGAAGATCATGCGGCGCGCGCCGGGCTGGCCCTACGCCGTGGTGGTGGTGGCGGGATTCCTGGCGACGCTGGCGGCGGGAATCCACACCTGGGCCACGACCAAGGACCTGCTGAGCCTGGGCTCCTCGTTCATGTACATCTACACCTACATGATCGTGCCGCTGCAGGCCACCATGTTCGCGCTGCTGGCGTTCTTCATCGCCTCGGCGGCCTACCGGGCCTTCCGGGCCCGCACCCTGGAGGCCACCCTGCTGCTGGTGACCGCCGCCATCGTGATGCTGGGACGGGTGCCGGTGGGCGCCGAGATCTGGGACAAGCTGCCCGGCCTGCAGGACTGGATCATGGAGATCCCCCAGATGGCGGCCAAGCGGGGCATCTTCATCGGCGTGGCGCTGGGCACCATCGCCATGTCGCTGCGGGTGATCCTGGGCCTGGAACGGACCTACCTGTCCTGATGCAAGCCTGAATGAGGGAATGCGCCGATGAAATTTTTCGAGAAGCTCGCGTCGATCGACCGCCGCATCATCTACCTGCTGCTGGCGCTGGCGGTGGTCGTCCCGATCCTGCTGAAGCTGGTCCTGCCCATCACCGTCTCCGAGCCGGTCAAGAGCGCCTATGCGGCGATCGACGGCCTGTCCGACGGCTCGGTGGTGATGGTCTCGATCGACTACGACGCCTCGTCGGCGCCGGAGGTCCAGCCGATGCTGCTGTCGGTGCTGCGCCACTGCTTCGCCAAGAAGCACAAGGTGGTGATGCTGGGGCAGTGGCCGCTGGGCCTGCCGTTCGGCGAGATCGGCATGACCACCGTGGTCGACGAGATCAACCGCGCGGCCCAATCGCCGGCCGACAGCATCCGCTACGGGGCCAATTACGTCAACCTGGGGTACCGCCCCGGCTACCGGGCGCTGATGGTGGGCCTGGGCCGTGAGTTCCGCGATTTCTTCGCCACCGACTACCGCAGCGCCCCGGTCGATTCCTTACCGCTGATGCGGCCGATCCACAACTACAACGACATCGACCTGCTGGTGGGGCTGGAGGCCGGCCAGGCCGGCGACGAATGGATCCAGTACGCCGGCGCCCGCTACGGCCTGCAGATCGTGATCGGCGCCACCGGCGTCGTGGCACCGGACATGTTCCACTACATGCAGGCCCGGCAGATCAAGGGCCTGATCGGGGGGTTGCAGGGCGCCGCCGAGTATGAGACGCTGATGCAGCACCCCGGCACCGGCACGGCCGGGATGGTGCCCCAGTCCTGGGCCCACCTGCTGCTGCTGGCGTTCATCGTGCTGGGCAACGTCGGGTACTTCGTGATGAGGAGGAAGAAGGCATGATGCACATCATCGGGACCTGGATCGCGGCCGGGCTGACCCTGGCCATCTTCTCCTTCCTCTACAAGGACAACCCGTTCTACAAGTTCGCCGAGCACCTCTACGTCGGCGTCTCGGCGGCGTTCGCCATCCTCTACACCTGGGCCTTCGACGTCTGGCCGATGCTGGTGGAGCCGATGTTCTACGGCCGGGGCGCCGCCAGCGCGGCCGACCGCTGGATCCTGCTGGTGCCGATGCTGTTCGGCCTGCTGATGCTGTCGCGCTGGTTCCCCAAGATCGGCTGGCTGTCGCGCTGGGCCATCGCCCTGACGGTCGGCATCGCGGCCGGGCTGGGCATCACCGGGCAGATCCAGGGCATCCTGCTGCCGCAGGTGGCCGGCACCCTGGTGCCGCTGACCTCGCTGGACAACGTGCTGATGGTGGTGGGCGTGATCAGCACGCTGGTCTATTTCTACTTCTCGATCGCCCAGAAGGGGGCCGTCAAGGTCGGCAGCCGGCTGGGGATGATCTTCATCATGGTGGCCTTCGGCGCCTCGTTCGGCTACACCGTGATGGCCCGCATCTCGCTGCTGATCGGCCGGCTCTATTTCCTGGCCTACGACTGGCTGCACCTGGTGCGGTGACGGCCGCCACCCGCGACGCAAGGAGGGACCGCCTATGAACGACCTGACCGCCGTCAAGGGGGTGCTGGGGTTCGCCGTGTTCGCCAACGACGCGCCGGTGGACGGCAGCACCAAGGGCCGGCTGGGCGACAAGGTCGGCGAGGTCGAGCAGTTCTGGGTCAACGCCGCCTCGGTGATGGCCAACAACTTCAAGCTGGGCCAGCTGCGGGAGGTGGCGGTGACCGGGGCCGACCGCCAGGTGCTGATGCTGCTGGCCGGGGAGCAGACCGTGGTCTGCGAGCTGGACCCCAGGGCCGACTGGAAGTCGCTGGCCGCCGAGATCAGGAGGAGGCTGTAAGATGGGATTCGCAGAGACCCTGGCGGCCCGCAAGGTGCGCGGGCAGAAGGGCGCCTTCCTGTCGGCCGCCGGCGGCGAGTGCCAGGCCCAGGGCTGCGACCAGTCGGCCGCCACCCAGAGCGCGGAGCTGGCGCGGCAGATCTACGACATCGTGGGCCTGTCCGGCCTGGACACCGTGTGGCTGGCCACCGACGCCGGCGCGGCCGCGATCCGGCTGGCGGGCCAGGGCGCGGCCGGCGTGCTGCTGGGGCCCGACGGCGACACCGCCGGGGCCAGGGGCCTGCTGGACGCCCTGCTGTCCGCGCCGGCGGCGGCGCCGGCCGGCGGCGGCGACGCGGTGAACCAGCTCCGCAAGGTCGCCACCGAGTACCTCACCGACTTCGCCGAGACCGCGCTGATGATCCAGATCAAGCAGTCCGGCCTGGACGAGAAGCACCCCACGCCCGAGGCCCTGGCCAAGCTGGCCGGCGGGCTGGAGAAGGCGGCGCTGATGATCATCGGCCCGACGCGCTCCAAGGAGATGGGCGAGAAGCTGAAGAAGGCGATCTCATGACGCCCCGTCATCCTGGATCGGGCATCGTGCCCGGCCGATGAAGGATTTCGCGGAATAGCATGGTTTCTTCCAACTCGCGTCATCCTGAATAGGGCGTCGCGCCCGACCCGTGAAGGATCTCACGGAATGGGATAGTATCTTGCCACTCGCGTCATCCTGAATCGGGCATCGTGCCCGACCGATGAAGGATCTCACGGAACGGGACAGATTCTTCGAGGGCAAGGCATGGGACAAATCTCAGAATGACGTATTGGTTTGATAGTAAGGAATAATCTGTGTCCATCTGCGACATCTGTGGATAGAGAAGAATGAACCGACTGGCCGTCATCACCGACAGCGCCACCGCCACCGGGTTCCGGATGGCCGGGGTGGACACCTTCGAGGTCGCCGACAACGCCCAGTTCCAGTGCAAGCTGGCCGAGCTGGTCGCCACGGGAGACTACGGCCTGATCGCCGTCAACCAGGACCTGGCGTCGGACCTGGGCGAGGAGGTGCACCGGGCCATGAAGTCGCGGGCCCTGCCGGTGATCCTGCCGTTCCCGGTGCCCAAGGGCGGGACGGTGGAGAGCGGCGAGGCCTACCTCAACAAGCTGGTCAAGGACGCCATCGGGTTCTATGTCAAGCTGAAGTGACCGTGGTGAAATCGATGAAGCTCCTGAGGTGCCTTGTGGTTGTGTGCTGCTTCGCCGGTTGCAGCAAGGATCCGGCCGAGCCTGGGGTGACCCCCACGTTGGACACCGCCACGCTGACGGATTCCCTGCATGCCGTCGCCATCGGTACATCGCGCCGGGAATGCCAGATCGACGTCCACCTGGCATACTCGATCGATCATTACCCGATGATCAAGACCGGCTCCGACTCGGATATGGTGACCGTCTATCTGCACAACGGGAAGACGATATCGACCGATACCCCATACAACGCTGGCGCGATCGTCAGACAGGATTACAGGGACGGTGACCTCCTGACGAGATCGGTGCAAGGGGGATGGATTTCGGACACGACGGCACATGTCCTGATGGCGTCCGATACCCTGACCGCCATCGACAGTTCCACGGTCGACGTGTGGTGGTGGTACGATGGCGGTCGCCAGGTGTACCACCGGCTTTTCCCGTAGACCAACATACAGCAACCATCGAATATTTCCTTCGGGGAGAATCCATGCAGGGACTGATCCAGAAGATCTCCGGGCCGGCCGTCATCGCCAAGGGCATGATGGGCGCGCGGATGTACGACATCGTCAAGGTCGGCAAGCTGGGGCTGGTGGGCGAGATCATCCGGCTGGACGGCGACACCGCCTTCATCCAGGTCTACGAGGACACCTCGGGCCTGTTCGTGGGCGAGCCGGTGCTGACCACCGGCGAACCACTCAAGGTGGAGCTGGGCCCCGGCCTGCTGGAGTCGATCTACGACGGCATCCAGCGGCCGCTGGACGCCATCAAGAAGGCCAAGGGCGACTTCATCGCCCGCGGCGTCGAGGTGCCCAGCCTCAATCGGGAGAAGAAGTGGACGTTCACGCCGGCGGTCAAGGCCGGCGACGAGGTGGCCGGCGGCGACCTGCTGGGCGAGGTGCCGGAGAACGCCTGGTTCGTGCACAAGGTGCTGGTACCGCCCAAGGTCAAGGGCCGGCTGAAGTCCGTGGCCAAGGCCGGCGAGTACACGGTGGCCGACACGGTGGCCGTGCTGGAGGACGGGATGAAGCTCACCATGATGCACAGCTGGCCGGTGCGCGAGCCGCGGCCCTTCCGGCGCAAGATGGACCCCAATGAGATGTTCATCACCGGCCAGCGCATCCTGGACACCCTGTTCCCGGTGGCGATGGGCGGCACCGCCGCCATCCCCGGGCCGTTCGGCTCGGGCAAGACCGTGGTGCAGCAGACGCTGGCCAAGCACTCCAACGCCGAGGTGATCGTCTACGTGGGCTGCGGCGAGCGCGGCAACGAGATGACCGAGGTGCTGACCGAGTTCCCGGAGCTGATCGATCCCAGGACCAAGCGGCCGCTGATGGAGCGCACCGTGCTGATCGCCAACACCTCGAACATGCCGGTGGCGGCGCGCGAGGCCAGCATCTACACCGGCATCACCCTGGCCGAGTACTTCCGCGACATGGGCTTCAGCGTGGCGATGATGGCCGACTCCACCAGCCGCTGGGCCGAGGCCCTGCGCGAGATCAGCTCGCGGCTGGAGGAGATGCCGGGCGAGGAGGGCTACCCCACCTACCTGTCGTCCAAGCTGGCGGCGTTCTACGAGCGGGCCGGCCGCACCGTCTGCATCGGCAAGCAGGACCGCATCGGGTCGGTGACCATCGTGGGCGCGGTGTCGCCGCCGGGCGGCGACTTCTCCGAGCCGGTGACCCAGAGCACCCTGCGGATCGTCGGCACCTTCTGGGCGCTGGACGCCGGGCTGGCCCAGCGCCGCCACTTCCCGGCGATCAACTGGAACCGCTCCTACAGCCTCTACGCCGACATGCTGGGCGAGTGGCTCAAGGCCAACGTCGCGGCCGACTACGCCGAGGTCCGGCGCCGGGCCTCGGAGCTGCTGCAGAAGGAGGCCGCGCTGCAGGAGGTGGTGCAGCTGGTCGGCCCCGACGCCCTGCAGGACCAGGAGCGGATGGTGATCGAGGTGGGCAAGATGCTGCGCGAGGACTACCTGCAGCAGCACGCCTTCTCCGAGGTCGACGGACACTGCTCGCTGGAGAAGGGCTACTGGATGCTGCGGGCCATCCTGGCGCTGTACGACCGCTGCCACGGCGCCATCGAGCGCGGCACGATGCACATCAACGACATCCTCAACCTGCCGCAGCTGGAGCAATGCGCCCGGTTCAAGGAGGTGCCCCAGGCCGGGTTCCAGGCACACGTCGACGGGTTCATGAAGTCCCTGGAGACGACCTTCGCGGGGAAGTAACCATTCACCGCCACTAAACGCTATCCAGTAGCGGCTACTGCCTAGAGGATGCTGGATAGGGGGAAGGGACCAGTATGCGCCTCGTCACCCGCTCCGATTTCGACGGCCTGATCTGCGGCGTCCTGCTGAAGGAGGCCGGCATCGTCGACTCGTCCCTGTTCGTCCATCCCAAGGACGTCCAGGACGGCAAGGTCGGGGTCACGGCCAACGACGTGCTGGCCAACGTGCCCTACGCCACGGGCTGCGGCCTGTGGTTCGACCACCACATGTCCGAGGAGGAGCGCGCGGCCTTCCCCCACGACTTCAAGGGGGTGTCGCTGGCGGCCAAGAGCTGCGCCCGGGTGATCTACGAGTACTACGGCGGCAAGGAGAAGTTCCCGCGCTTCGAGGAGATGCTCAAGGCGGTGGACAAGTCCGACTCCGGCAGCCTGTCGCTGGAGGAGGTGGCCCAGCCCACCGGCTGGCTGCTGCTGGCCTTCCTGATGGACCCCCGCACCGGCCTGGGCCGCTTCTCCGACTACCGCATCAGCAACCTGCAGCTGATGCAGGACCTGATGGAGTACTGCCGCACCATGCCGATCGCCGAGATCCTGGAGCTGCCCGACGTCAAGGAGCGGGTCAAGCGCTACCGCGAGTCGGAGTGGCTCTACAAGGAGATGATCAAGGGCAACGCCCGGGTCCACGGCAACGTGCTGGTGGTGGACCTGCGCAACGTGGAGAACATCGCCACCGGCAACCGCTTCGTGGAGTACGGGATGTTCCCCAACATCAACATCTCGGTGCGGGTGATGTGGGGCGTCCGCAAGCAGAACGTGGTGTTCGCCGTGGGCCACAGCATCCTGAAGCGCACCTCGAAGACCAACGTCGGCTCGCTGATGCTGAAGTACAACGGCGGCGGCCATCCCAAGGTGGGCACCTGCCAGGTGCCGTCCGACCAGGCCGACGCGGTGCTGGCCGAGCTGCTCAAGCAGATGAACCAGGACGGGTGACGCAGGCCGGGATGTCCGAGGAACTGCCGGTCCGCAACGAGACGCTGCGGTCGATCCGGGAACGCCACAGCGTCCGGGTGTTCAGCGACGCACCGGTGAGCGACGAGGACGTCCGGACCATCCTCCACGCCGCCAACCAGGCGCCGTCGGCGCACAACGAGCAATCCTGGCGGTTCATCGTGCTGAAGGGGGAGCGCAAGCAGGCCTTGGCGCGGCTGGTCACGGCGGCGGCCGGCCGGTTCCCCAGGGCCCCGGCGGCCCTGCTGCGGATGGCGGCGCGCAGCATCGCCGGAGCGCCGGTGGTGGTCGCGGTGGCCAACAGCGGCGACCTGATCGCCCGCGGCCCGGCGTTGTTCGGGGTCGAGGAGGGCCCGGGCCGGGACTTCTTCCGGGTGATGGAGATCCAGAGCTCGGCCGCCGCGGTGGAGAACCTGCTGGTCGCGGCCACGTCGCTGGGCCTGGCCACGGTGTGGCTGGGCGTGCTGGTGCTGGTCAAGGACGATGTGCTGCGGTTCCTCGATGAACCCCGGGGTGAGTTCATGGCGGTGGTCCCCGTCGGGCACACCGCCCGGCCCGCGGCCGGACCGCGCAAGCGGCCGCTGGAGACGACTGTCAAGACGCTTGAGTAAGGGTGTGTCGTGCTGAAACGCAGCTCAACAAAGCCCGATGCTGGCCACTGCACATTCCTCAAGCTGTACAAGATCGTCGAGGGGCTGAACAAACGGTTCCCCGGCGGGGACGATCCGTTCCGCATCCTGTCCCGCTTGATGGAAGAAACCGGGGAACTGGCACAGGAGGTGCACCATTTCGAGGGATTGAAGGGCCATCGCCGGCAGGACCCGCCGGACAAGGACCATCTCGCGAAGGAGTGCCTGGATATCTTCACTGCGGTGCTCCATCTTGCGCAGCACTACCGGATCGAAAACGAGCTGTCCGCGCGGATCGACGAGCACTACCGTATGGTCATATCCGAGGGATTGGCCGAACCTCTTGAATGATGTATATCCTCGTGCTGAACCATGACCACGATACGTATACGACCCATCATTTCTGACGAGCTATCGTTGCACCGCAGCGTAGCGATCGACTGAACGACTACAGATTTGGAACCACAATGGCACCGTTCAACAAGACCAAGAAATTCGGCAAGCCGGCCTTCAGCCGCCCCGACAGCCGGGGCCCGCGGAAGTTCGGCGCCGGGCCGCGCCCGTCGGGCGGGCCCAAGCGCTTCGGCGGCGGGGGCACCTACCGCCGGCCCGAGGGCGGCGACTTCGAGCGGCCGCGCTTCGAAAAGCAGCTGTTCAAGGCCACCTGCGCCGCCTGCGGCAAGCCCTGCGACCTGCCGTTCAAGCCCAGCGGCGAACGGCCGGTGTACTGCCGCGACTGCTTCCAGCGCCAGGACCACGACTCGCAGCCCCAGGCCTGGCACCAGCGGATCCGCACCTCCGACTACAGCGGCGAGCGCAAGCCCCGCGATTTCCGCAACGAGCGTCTGGAGCCGCGGCCGGCGGAGCCGCAGCTGGCCCAGGAACTGGCCGGCATCAACGCCAAGCTCGACAGGATCATCAAGGCCCTGACCGCCGCCCCGGCGGCGGCCGAACCGAAGCCGGCCGCCGTCAAGCGGCCGCGCCGCAAGGCGGCGGCCGTCGAGGACGCCGGGCCCGACGCGGACGGGGCGGAGGAACAGCAGGAGGGGTAGCCCACCCACGCACCATTCCGGCAGCATTTGAATAGGATCGCACATGGACCTGACCACCAAGAAGTACCAGAGCATCTCCTACGTCTCCGGCCCGCTGCTGTTCGTCGACAACGCCAAGGGACTGTCCTACGGCGCCATCGTCGAGATCGAGCTGCCCGACGGCAGCAAGAAGGGCGGCCAGACCATCGAGGTCTCGGAACAATACGCGGTGATCCAGGTGTTCGAGGAGACCCGCGGCCTGGACCTGGCCAAGAGCTCGGTGTCGCTGAAGGAGGACGTGGCCCGCATCCCGGTGAGCCGCGACATGATCGGCCGTCGCTTCAACGGGCTGGGCGAGCCGATCGACGGCCTGCCGCCGATCGTGCCGGAGAAGCGGCTGGCGATCATCGGCGAGCCGATGAACCCCACCTCGCGCGCCAAGCCCGAGGAGTTCATCCAGACCGGCATCTCCACCATCGACGGCTTCGCCACGCTGGTGCGCGGCCAGAAGCTGCCGATCTTCTCCGGCGCCGGCCTGCCGGCCAACGAGATGGCGGCCCAGATCGTCAAGCAGGCCCGGGTGCTGGGCGAGGCCGAGCAGTTCGCGGTGGTGTTCGCCGCCATGGGCATCACCTCGCGCGAGGCCGCCTACTTCATCGGCGAGTTCGAGAAGTCCGGGGCGCTGGCCAAGACGGTGGTGTTCATGAACAAGGCCGACGACCCCACCATCGAGCGGATCCTGACGCCGCGCTGCGCCCTGACCTGCGCCGAGCA
>JALOPJ010000192.1 GCA_025453955.1 Candidatus Edwardsiibacteriota bacterium | reverse complement strand
GCGTAGCCGGAATCCCCGCTGAACGTGATCACGAAGGGCACCGCGTACCCGACCGGGCAGGCCGCCGACAGCGTCACGCTGAACGGCTGTCCGGCGTTCGATTTCAACTGGCGCTGCGCGAAGTCACCGTACGTCGCCGCGGCCGAGTTGATCGTCACGTAGGGATCGGCCGAGGACAGCACGGCGGTGACGCCGCGGGCGGTGTCGAACACGGCCAGGTTCTTGACGCCGACCGCCAGGTTGGCGGTCTCGCCCGGGTCCAACGCCAGGTCGCCGTTCCCGCCCGACACCGAGCGGCCCTTGGCGTCGAGGTAGTTGCCCGCCGCTGCGATCATGTACAGGTTGGGCAGCCGGTTGATGTCGATCTGCGCCTCCAGGCTGTCGGGCATGTAGAAGTCCTCGGTGCCCACCTCGGGGGTCATCGCCAGGCACCGCGGCTTGGTGGTGTCGGAACGGTACATCCAGTCGTCGCTGACGCCGTTGACCGCATACAGCAGGTTCGCGGCGGTGCCGGTCTCATAGCTGTTGATCGCCACGCACTCCGCCGCCAGGTCGCGCACCGCCAACGAGTCCGGCGTCTCCTGGTTGATGTACCCCAGCGGATAGATCCACAGCCCGGTGTACGTGTGATAGTTGAGCGCCGTGCGGATGTCGCCGCTGGCGACCATGTAATTCATCACCGCCTGCACCTCCGGCTCCGATCCGGCCGATGGGCCGCGGTAGGTCTCGCTGCCGGGGGTCGGGCTGGATCCGCTGTTGTCCCAGCCCCAGGCGAAGGGATAGTTGCGGTTGAGGTCGACTCCGAACGTCCCGTCGCCGTTGATCCGGCGGTTCTTGCGCCACATGCCGTCGGCCGAGGAGTCGGCGTTGTACGCGCTGCCGTCCGGGTTGACGACCGGGACGAACCGGATATGCCGGTTGTCGACCAGGAACCGCGCCATCGAGTCGGTGGCGTAGTGCTGGCACAGCCAGCGGGCCAGCTCGACGCTCATGTTGCAGCCGAACGGCTCGCGGGCGTGGGTCTGGCCGGTGGTCAGCGAGCCGGGCTTGCCGGCGGGCGCGTTGGTGACCTCGAAGGCGTAGACCGGGCGGCCCTGGCGGCTGACGCCGATCGACTCCTTGGCCGCGACGAACCCTGGGTACAGCAGATGGAGGCTGTCCATCCGGGCGTTGGCCTCGGCGTAGGTGTAGAAGGGTCCGAAATCGTACCGCAGCTTCGACTGCTTGAGCTGCCGGTAGTGGGCCTCCGCATCGGCGTAGCGGATCTCCACTGGGAATCCGTTGCCTTGGTACTCGTCGAACACCTTGGCGTCTGCCAGGCACTCCACCGCCAGCCGCTTGTCGATCCGCAGGACGTCCAGGCGGCCGTCAGCCGCGATCCGCCGCACGGCATCGGGCGAATTCCCGTGGATGTACGCCTGCTGGGTGACAGCCAGCGCCGGGGCGCAGATGCCGGCCGCGGCCAGCAGGGAGAGGATCGCCGTCTTCATCGGATCGCCTTGTTGAGTTTTCGTGTTGCGCGGCGGGGTCGCCCTACCGCACCACCACCAGCTTGCTGGTCCGGGACGCGCCGCCGGCGTCGAGCCGGTAGAGGTAGACGCCGGCCGACACCGCGGCGCCCCGGTCGTCCCGGCCGTCCCAGCGGACGCTGTGGCGCCCGGCGCCGCGCTGCCCGTCCTCCAGCGTCCGCACCAGCTGGCCGGCGGCGTTGTAGACCTTCAGGCTGGCCCGGCCCGGCGCGTCCAGCTGGTAGCTGATCACCGTGTGGTCGCGCAGCGGGTTGGGCCGGCCGTAGAACAGCTCGGTCCGCACCGGCAGCGGGCGCTCCACCGGCCCTCCGGCCACGCCGGTCCCGGTGGAGTAGATCTCCAGCGCCCAGCCGTTGAGCCGGCCGGTGTAGCTGGAGGCGTAGTCCTTCACTTTGAGCCTCCACCACCCCAGCGCGTTCAGGCCGTCAAGGGCGTCCCAGCGCAGCGAGTCCGCCGGCGCGATGGCGTCCGGGTACCATCCGATGATGTTGTCCACGGCGCCGCCGCTGCGCTGGTGCAGGCGGATCGAGTCGCCGCCCGGATGGAACAGCCGGACGGCCAGGTCGCCCTTGTAGGTATGGGTGATGTTGACGTACGCCCGGTAGTCGCTGATGGCGACGCTGCGGTCGACGTAGATCGAGTCGACGATCCAGGCGCCGTTGTCCGGGATGTTGATGGTGTCGTGCGCCTCGTACCCGAACAGGTTGAGGCTGCCCAGCGCGAAGTCGAGCGTCACCATGCCGTCGACCGAGACGCCGGCTGCGCTCTTGGCGCCGTAGCCCAGCGCGGCGCAATTCACCGTGTAGGTGCCCTGCGGGGCCTGGACTTGACGCCGACCACCGTGACCACCGCGCCGCTGATCGGCAGGGTCGTGGCCGAGTCGGTGACCGTGCCGGACAGCAGGATCGGCGACAGCGGGACGTCCAGGGTGGTGACGCTGTCCAGCCTGACGCGCACGTTGGCGAACGTCTTGGAGGCGTAGCCGGGCTTGGAAAAGGTCAGGTCGTAGTACCCGGTCATCAGCATCCGGTGGTAGTCGCCCACGGCCGAGTCGCTCCAGACCGGCTTGGCGATGCCGGCCACGTCGAGCTGCGCCCGGTTGATCGGCAGTCCGGTGACCGAATCGGTGACCACGCCCTGCACGCCCCAGCCGGCCTGCTTGATGAAGTACAGCATGCCGCCGCGGTTGTCGCTCCAGAACCCGGGCAGGGCCCCGGCCGTCGGCCACTTGGTGGTCGAGATCTCCATCGTGATGTCCAAACAGGACGTGGCGTGGTACGACCAGTCCTGCAGCCCGCCGCGGATGACGTACCAGGCCGCGCCGTTGGTGACGCCGCTGTCGAACTCGGTGCTGGCGTAC
>JALOPJ010000084.1 GCA_025453955.1 Candidatus Edwardsiibacteriota bacterium | reverse complement strand
AGATGCCGGTGGTGGTGCCGCGCACCGCGTCCACCGACACCGCGAAGTTGGTGCCCAGCTTCGAGGTGTTGCGCTCGACCATCGGCTGCAGGCCCAGCGTCCGCAGCCGCTCCGCCGGCATCGATACGCACACCAGCCCGCGCCCCTCCCGGGCCATGAAGTTGATGTCCGCGGCCCGCGCCCGGGCGGCGGCCATCACCAGGTCGCCCTCGTTCTCGCGGTCCTCGTCGTCGACCATCACCACCATCCGGCCGGCCCGGATGTCGGCGATGGCCTCGGGGATGGTGCCGAACCGGATATCGTCCTTCATCGCTTCCCTGCGCCCGTCGTTTCCACGTATTTGGCGATCTGGTCGAACTCGACGTTGACCTGGCCGCCGGTGCGCCATCGCCCGATGGTCGTCGCCGCCAGCGTGTGCGGCACGATCGCCAGCGCGAAACCGTCGGCTATTTTCTTCGCCACCGTCAGGCTGATGCCGTTGACCGCCACCGAGCCCTTGTCAACGACGTAGCGGAGATCCTTTCCGGGGCAGTACACCGTGATCTCCCAGGCGCCGGACCGCTTCACGATCTTGTGCAACAGCGCCGTACGGTCGATGTGGCCGGCCACCAGGTGCCCGCCCAGCCGGTCGCCCAATCTCAGCGCCCGCTCCAGGTTGACCGCGGTGCCGGTGCGGTACGTCCCGATCACCGACCGCCGCAGCGTCTCGCCGCTGACATCGGCCGCGAAACCGGTCTTGACGACCTGCGCCACGGTCAGGCAGACGCCGTCCACCGCGACGCTCTCGCCCATGACCAGGTCGGCGAGATCGCAGCCGATCTCCAGCCGCGCGTCGGCGCCCTGGCGCCGCAGCGACCTGACCTCGCCGGTCCGCTCGATGATGCCGGTGAACATCAGTCTCCGCCCTGCCGCGGCAGGTACCCCTCGACCAGCAGGTCGTCCCCGACCCGCCGGGCCTGGAGGTCCCGCAGGCCCAGGGTCTTCCCCAGGTCGCCGATCCCCAGCGCGGCGACGGCCGGCACGCCGTCGCCGCCGATCAGCCGGGGCGAGTAGAGGAACGCAGCCTTGTCGACCAGCCCGGCCGCCAGGAACGACGCCGCCACCCGCGAGCCGCCCTCCACCAGGACGTTGACGTACTCGTGCAGGCCCATGGTCCGCAGCAGGTCGGCGAGGTCGATCCGGGCCCGTTCGTCGCCCTTCGCGGTCCAGACCTCGATCTCGCGTCGCTCCAGTTCGGTCTTGCGCGCCGGGTCCGCGGCCGCGGTGGTCACCACCACGGTCTTGGCCACGGACTGGTCGAACACCTTGGCGGTCGGCGGCACCGACAGCCGGCCGTCGAGGATGAAACGGGTGGGCTGTTTCTTGTCGGGATTGTCCACCAGCCGCACCGTCAGTTCCGGGTCGTCCGCGATCAGCGTGCCGGCGCCGACCATGATCGCCTCGTGCTCCAGCCGCAGCGCATGGACCAGCTTCAGCGACTCGTCGCCCGACAGCCCGCGCGAGGCGCCGCCCGCCAGGGCGATCCGGCCGTCCAGGCTCATCGCCAGCTTCAGCGTGCAGAACGGCAGGCCGGTGGCCATGTACTTGCCGTAAACTTCGTTCAACTGGTTGGCTTCCTTCTCCATGACGTTGGTGATGACGGCGATCCCGGCCCGGGCCAGGGCCCGGTGGCCGTCGCCGTCGACCTTGGGATTGGGATCGTCCATGGCGGAGACCACGCGGACGATCCCGGCGGCGATGATGGCGCCGGTGCAGGGCGGCGTGCGCTTGCCGGTGTGGCTGCAGGGCTCGAGGTTGACGTAGAGCGTCGCGCCGCGCGCCCGCTCCCCGGCCCGGGCCAGGGCCTCGGCCTCGGCGTGGGGCAGCCCCGGCCCGTGATGGTAGCCGCTGCCGACGATCTCACCGTCCCGCACCACCACCGCCCCGACCATGGGGTTGGGCCAGGTGCGCCCCAGCCCCTGGCGGGCCAGCTCGAGCGCCATCGCCATGTACTGCCGGTGGTCCGCAGCCTGTGCTGGCATAAAAAAACGACCCACACCGTGTTGGGCCGGATGAGAGAGCGAACGTCCCGCCGCCCGCCGGAGGACCGTGGTCCCCAGCGTGCGCCGATCGACGATGTCGCCTTCTTTCATCCGGACTATGACCGTCGGCCCCGGTGTTGCACCGGATCGATTCGCTGTCGGATGACCAGATACTTGAGAGTCGCCGGGAATGAACTGGTACGGACGGAACAGCTCAAATACCTGATGCACATATCGTTGACAGCGAACTTGCGGGCTTGGCCGTCTCCGGCCTTACCGCCGGTCGGGGAATCTCACCCCGCCCTGAAGGATGGTCAACTATACCGCATTCCGGCGGGAAAGTCAAGCGCCGCCGTCCGCGGTCCGCGGGATCAGCCCGTCGACGAATTCCCCGGCGTCGAACGGCCGCAGGTCGCCGGGGCCCTCGCCGGTGCCCACGTACGCCACGGGGATCTTCAGTTCCTCGGCGATCGCCAGCACCACGCCGCCCTTGGCGGTGCCGTCCAGTTTGGTGAGGATGATGCCGTCGATGGGGACCGCCTCCGAGAACAGCCGGGCCTGCGACAGCCCGTTCTGGCCGGCGGTGCCGTCCAGCACCAGCAGCGTGCGGTGGGGCGCGCCCGGCAGCCGTTTGGCGATGGCCGACCGCACCTTGGCCAGCTCGTCGCGCAGGTGGCGCTGGGTGTGGAGCCGGCCGGCGGTGTCCACCAGCAGCACGTCGCTGCCGCGGGCCGCTGCCGCGGACACGGCGTCGAAGGCGACCCCGGCGGGGTCGGCGCCGGGCCGGGAGCCGATGAAATCAGCGCCGGTCCGGTCAGCCCACAGCCGCAGCTGCTCGGCGGCCGCCGCCCGGTAGGTGTCGGCCGCGGCCAGCATCACCGCCCTCCCTGCGGATCGGAGCAGGTGGCTGAGCTTGCCGGCCGAGGTGGTCTTGCCGGAGCCGTTGACGCCGGCGATCAGCCAGACCCGCGGTCCCGCCGCCGCGGCCCCGTCCTCCCGGGCCGGGGGCGCGCCGTCCAGCACCGCCCGCATCCCGGCGCGCAGCCGGGCCGCCGCGTCCTGGTCGGCCGGCCCCTCCCTCACCGCGGCCAGCAGCCGCTCGGTCGCGGCCAGGCCCACGTCCGCCAGCAGCAGCCGCTCCTCCAGGGCCGCCAGCTCGTCCGGCGACAGCGCCCGCTTGCCGCTGACCGCGGCCGCCACGGCGCCGAACAGCCCGGCCCGCGTCTTGGCCAGGCTGTCCCTGATCGATCCCAGCAGCGACATCAGTCCGGCGGGCCGCCGGTCCCGGTCGCCGCGGCGCCGCTCACCATTTCTTGTTCTTCCAGAAGACCATGAACCCCACCACCGACACCAGGGCCAGCCCCATGATGATCCAGAAGGCCAGCGGGTGGTCCTGGATCGGTATCTTGACGTTCATCGAGAACGCGCTGACCACGAAGGTCGGCACCATGATGCCGATGGTGATGATGTTCAGCGTCTTCATCAGCACGTTGAGGTTGTTGCTGACCACCGACACCCGGGCGTCCATCAGTCCGGCCAGCACCGTGGAGTAGATCTCGGACTGCTTGTAGCACTGGGTGTTCTCGATGATGATGTCCTCGAGATACTCCAGCTCGTCCTGGGTGAAGCCGATCCGGGCCGCGTTGACCTTCAGCTTGTCGATCACGGTGGAGTTGGAGTTGATGGCGTTGAGGTAGTACACCAGGCTCTTCTCCAGCGTGAACAGGTTGAGCAGGTACCTGTTCTCCATCGAGGCGTTGATCTTGCTCTCCAGCGACTCCGACACCATGTTGATGATCTTGAGGTGCTCGATGAAGTGGAAGATCGAGCGGTAGATCAGCTTCAGGCACAGCTCGTTGACCGACGCCACCCGGGAGAACTGCTTGCCCTCGAACAGCGGGACGTCCTCGGGGACGACCACGATCAGGCGGTCCCGGAACAGGAACATCCCGAACGAGGTGGTCTTGAACAGGAACTGGTCCTGGGCCGAGTAGTTCTTGGGCCGCTTCAGGATCAGCGCGGCGTGCTCGGGCTCGAACTCCAGCCGGGCCTGCTCGTCGGGGTCCAGCGCCGAGTTCAGGGTGTGCTCGTCGATGCGGTACTCGCCCACCAGCTGACGCCGCTCGGCGTCGTCCGGGTTGACGTACACCCGGACCGGACAGTCGTCCGCCGCGCCTTCGCAGACGCGGCCCTGGGAGAGTTGATAGGTCTTGATCACTGGTCCCTCCGGCGCCGGCGGCCGTCGCGCGTCAGCTGAACTTGACCGAGACGACCTTGGAGACGCCGGCCCGTTCCATGGTCACGCCGTAGAGCCGGTCGGCCACCTCCATGGTGCGCTTGTTGTGGGTGATCACCAGGAACTGGGTGCCGCTGGAGAAGTCGCGCAGCATCGCGCAGAACCGCTGGACGTTGGCGTCGTCCAGGGGGGCGTCGATCTCGTCCAGCACGCAGAACGGGGCCGGCTTCACCAGGTAGATGCCGAACAGCAGCGCGGTGGCGGTCAGCGTCTTCTCCCCGCCCGACAGCAGCGTGATCGACTTCATGCTCTTGCCCTCGGGCGTGGCCAGGATCTCGATCTCGGCCTCCAGGGGGTCGTCGCTGCCGGTCAGCCGGATCTGGGCGTCGCCGCCGATGAACAGCCGCTGGAAGATCTGGACGAAGCCGCGCTTGATGCCGTCGAGGGTCTCCAGGAACATGGCGCGGGCGGTCTCGTCGATCTTCTTGATCGTCAGCTCCAGGTCCTGGCGGGCGGACAGCAGGTCGTCGCGCTGCTTGGTCATGAAGCCGAAGCGCTCCTCCTCCTGGGTCAGCTCCTGCATGGCGGCGAAGTTGATCGGCCCCAGCTTCTTGATAGGTCCAGCTCGTACTCGGCGCGGATGCGCTGGGCGATGTTCTCGAACTCGTTGCGCACCGAGCCCAGGTCGATCTGGGCGGTCGCCAGCGCCGACTGGACCGCCTCGTTGTCGAGCCGGGTCTGGTGCATGGCGCTCTCCGCCGACTTCAGCGCCGCCAGCGACGCCTGGCTCTGCCGCTGCAGCTCGTCGCGCTGGCCGATGATGGTCCGGCGCTGGCCGGTGCGGTCCTCGAGCGACAGGGCCAGCGACTCCGACTCCTGCTGCAGCTGGCCGATGGCCTGGTAGGCGGTCTCGTCCTGGGCCCGCAGCGCCTGGATCCGCTCCAATGTTTCGTTCTTGCGCGCGTCCAGGCCGCCGAGTTCCTGGCGCAACCGGTCCGCCGCGCCCTGCGCCTGCGACAGCGCCAGCCGCAGCCGGCCGACCGCTTCGGCCATGCGGTCGCGCTCGGCGGACTGGACCGCCAGCTCCCCGTCGCGCTGCGACAGCACCTGGTCCTCGTCGCGGTTCGATTCGCTCAGTTCCTGGTAGCTGTCCTGGACCGGCCGCAGCTGGGACTCGGTGCCCGCCAGTTCGGCCCGCAGCGATCCCGCCTGGGTCTCCAGCGCCGCCAACGACGCCTGGTTGCGCTCCAGCGCCGCCCGGGCGCCGGCCAGCGCCTTCTCGGTGTCGTGCAGCAGCCGCTGGTGCCGTTCGTGCTCCCGTTCCGCCTCGCCGCCGCGGCTGGCGGCCTCGGCCAGCGCCTGCTTGAGCCGGGCGATCTCCCCGGCCTGGCGCCCGTGCTCGGCGCGCCGGGCATCGATCTCGCCGGCCAGCCGCTCGATCCGTTCCCCCCGTTCCAGCAGTCCCAGCTGCCCCTGGGGCAGTTCCCCAGCGGTGATGGCCCCCGACGGTTCGAGCACGGAGCCGTCGAGACCGACCAGCCGCCGTCCGGGCAGCGCCGCTGCGACCGCCGCCAGGTCGCCCCCGCGCTCCACGACCACGGTCCCGGCCAACAGCATCCGCACCAGGCCGCGGTCGTCCTGCTCGCACTGCACGAACTGCTCGGCCCACCCCTTGACGCCGGGCAGCTGCGGCAGCGCGTCGTGCTCCGGCGCTGCGGCGGCATCGCGGGGGATCACCGTCGCCTTCCCCGCCCGGGCGCCGGTGAGCAGGGCGGCGGCGGCGGCGGCGGCGGTGCGATCGCGGACCACCAGCCACTGCAACCGATCGCCCAGCGCCGTCTCGACGGCGTCCTCGAAGCCCGGCTGGCAGCGGACCAGCTCCGCCAGGGGGCGGACGCCCCCGGGGATGCGGTCACGGGCGGCCAGCACGTGCTGGACGCCGGGCTGGTAGCCCTCGTAGCGCTGCTGCAGCCCGGTCAGCAGCTCGCGCTCCTTCTCCAGCTGCGAGAGGTCGGCCGTCAGCGCGGCGATCCGGTCGTTGGCCAGCAGCAGGGAGTTTTGCAGCTCGCCGGCCTTCTCGCGCAGCCGCGTCCGTTCCTCGGCCAGCACCCGCAGCGCCCGGGTTTCGGCGTCGAGCTTTTCCTCGAGCGCGGCCAGCTGCCCGTTGCGGTCGGCGGTGTCCGCCCGCAGCGCCGCTTCCTCGGCCTGGGTCCGGGACAGGTCCCGCAGCAGCGAGCCCCGGCGGTTCTCCAGCACGGCCAGCGTCTCCTTGCCCTCGGACTCGCGCTTGATCGACTCCAGCAGCTCCTTGCGGGCCTCGGACAGCGCCAGCTTGGCGAGGGTCAGCGCGGAGTCGGCCTCGGCCGCCCTGGCCTCGGCGCCCTTCAGTTCCTCGGCCTGGGCCTGCGCCGCGGCCGAGGCCTGCCGCAGCTCGTCCTGCAGCAGCTTCGACTGGTCCTCGAGGCCGCCGATCGAGGCCAGCAGCTGCTTGACCTCGGCCTCGCGGCCGGCCATCGCCCCCTCCAGGCCGGTGCGCCGCTCCCGGATCACCGCCAGCCGGTTCTCCTGCTGCTGGATGTCCTCGGCCAGCGCCGCCAGGCCGCCCTGGATCTCGGCGATGGCCGACTCGTTCTGCTCCAGCGCCTGGCGCGAGCCGCTCAGCTCGTGCTCCTGTCGCTCGGCGGCGGCGGCGGCCACCGCCCGGCGCTGCTGCAGCTCCGCGATCGCCGTCGCCAGCCGCCGCTCCTCGGCCCGCAGCCGGTCGCGCTCCAGCGCCGACGCGGCCAGGTCCAGCTGGCGCAGTTCCTGGCTGAACCGCTCGTAGACCCGGGCCTTGCCGGCCTGGCGCTTGAGCGACCGCAGCCGCTTCTCCACCTCGGCCACGATGTCCTGGAGGCGCAGCAGGTCCTCGGTGGCCGCCTCCAGCCGGCGCTGGGCGGCCTTCTTCTGCTGCCGGTATTTGGCGACGCCGGCCGCCTCCTCGAACAGGTTGCGGCGCAGGTCCGGGTCCTCGGACAGGATCATCTCGATCATCTTGGGCTCGATCATCGAGTAGGTGTCCGCGCCCAGCCCGGTGTTGAGGAACAGGTCGACGATGTCCTTGAGCCGGCAGGCCCGGTTGTTCAGCAGGTACTCGCTCTCGCCGGACCGGAACAGCCGCCGCGTCACCGAAACCTCGCGGTACTCCACCGGCAGCTGGCCGTCCTCGTTGGAGAAGATCAGGCTGACCTCGGCCAGCGACAGCGGCGGCTCGTCCTTGGTGCCGACGAAGATCACGTCCTCCATCTTCTCGGAGCGCAGGGTCTTGGTGCTCTGCTCGCCCAGGCACCAGCGGATGGCGTCGACCACGTTGGTCTTGCCGCAGCCGTTGGGGCCGACGATGGCGGTGATGCCGGCGCCGATCTCCAGGCTCAGCTTCTGGGGGAACGACTTGAAGCCGAATAGCTCGACTCGGGACAGGTACATGCGATGTCGTCGATAGCGTTGATGGTGGGATAACCGATTAGTTTACCAGAATACCGGCCGTATCGTCAACAGAAAACTTCGGCCGCCCCCTCAGTCGGTGTCGCTGCAGTACACCAGGATCGATCGCGTGAAGCGGTTGAGGACGTACAGGTACCGCCCGTCCGCGGACTGCGACAGCGCGATCGGGTTCTGCCCCACCGGGTAGCGGGCCACATGCCGTTGTCCGGGGCAATAGATCAGGTGGATGTACCCCGGCTGGCATACCAGCACGTCGCCCTGCCAGTAGGGCTCGCTGCCGGTCAGCAGCCACTGGTACGTGCGGTCGCGGGCGAACAGGCCGGTGACGGCGTAGCTGGCGATGTCGTAGATCACTGGTCCGATGGCGACGACCCAGCCCGCCAGATCGATGTTGACGACCTGCTTGTCCCCGCGGTTGCAGAACCCGATCCGCCGGCGCTGGTCGTCGAAGAACAGGCCGCCCGGTGAGGCCCCGGTCGCGGACTGGTTCAGCAGCTGGCCGGTGCGGGCATGGACCATGGCGACCAACCGGGGGGTGAGGATGGTGACGTACAGGTAGTCCCCCGAGGGGTCGACCAGCAGGTCGCTGGGCGGGCCGGGCAGCGCGATCGAGCCGGCCACGGTGTCGGCCCGGGCGTCGATCCGCCAGACCCTGCTGCCGAGGGAATCGGCCGCGTACACCCAGCGGCCGTCGTCCGAGAAGGCGATGCGGAGGCAGCGGCTGGTGTCCGGCAGCCGGTAGCGCTTGACGACCTGCTGCTGGATGACGTCGACGACCACCAGCGAGTCGCTGTTCAGCATGGCGTAGAGCTTGCCCGCCAGCGGGCTGACCGCCAGCAGCCTGGTGCCGGGATGATGCTGGTTGCCGGACTGGAGCGGGATCGGCGGCAGCGTCGTGAACTGCGCCCCGACTGCCTGGTACACCCCCAGGCTGTAGGAATAGCTGGCGAGGTAGATCCTGCCCGTCGCCTGATCGTAGGCCATGTCGGTGGCATCGAAGCCGATTCCCCGCGCTCCCGCGACCGCGGGGCTGACCGGCCGCAGCGCGACGGCCAGCCGCTCGCTGGCGCCGCCGGTGACGGTGACCGCCGTGGTGGTGACCCGGTAGCCGCAGTAGCGCAGGGTCACCCGATGGTCGCCGGCGCCGACCCCGTCGAGCTTGAGCGGCGTCGACCGGCGCAGCATCTTGTCGTCGAGCAGGACCTCGGCTCCGGAGGGCTCGGAGGTGACGTACAGCGTTCCGATGTCCGGATGTACGGGATTGTGCCGGCAGGCCGGGGCCAGCAGCGCGGCCGCCAGCAGGACCGTGGCCGACGTCCGCCAGGTGCTGGCGCTCACCAGCGCACCGCCAGTCCGGCCCGCAGCAGCCGGGGCGGCCCGGACAGCGCGGGGTTGGCGGTCGCCAGGTCGCGGTAATGCCGGCGCCGGTCGCGCTGCTCGGCGGCGGCGAACACGCCGTCGCCGTTGGCATCGCCGTCCGCTTCGTAGTACGGGCTGTCCGCGGTATAGTCCACCGACGGCTCGGGCAGATACCACCACTTGAGGTAATACTCGTAGGGGCTGATCTCGCGCTCGTAGGAATCGTTGTGGTTGTTCCATCCCGCCAGGTTGATCACCTCGATGCTGAGCGTGGCGGTGAGACGCCGCACCCTGAAGTCCCGCGACAGCTTGAGGTCGATCCGCTTGGCGGCCGGTGACCATTCGGTGGCGGCGGTGCTGGTCTCGTCCGCCGGGCGGCCGACGGACTGCGGCGTATAGGGCATGCCGCTGCCGTATTGGAACAGGACGCTGAGGGTGGCGCCGTCCCCCAGCCGGGCCCACCAGGCCGGGCCCGCGTGTCCTCCGCCGGCCAGCGACAGCAGACAGGTCAGCTTGTGCCGCTGGTCGAAGGCCAGCGGGATGGTGCTGCGCTCGAACCCGGCCAGCGAGTCCTGGGGCGCCCGCTGCAGGTAGGTGCGCCAGCCCTCCTCCGCGTCGGACGCGGTGCCCTCGGCGGTGGCGAAGGCATAGCGCAGTTCGCCGGTGAGGTGCCGCCCGTACTGCTTGCGCAGGGTGAGCTCGGCGCCGCGGGACGTGGCGTTGTCGACGTTCTGGTACTGGTAGTAGCTGGGCGAGTCGGGGATGTGGTTGAGGCTGATCAGGTGCCGGATGTCCTTGTAGTACACCGTGAAATCGAGGCTCCATTCGGTGCCCAGCTGGCTGACCGTCCCGAACTCCATCGTCGTGGCGGTGGGCGGGGTCAGGCCGGGGTTGCCCATCACGTTCCCCCGCATGTGGGCGGGATCGGTGATGTTGAGGTACTGGTAGAACTGCTGGAGCCGGGGCTGCTGGAAGAACCTGCCGTAGGCCATGTGGAAGGTGGTGACGGGCGAGATCACGTAGGACAGCCCCAGCCGGGGGCTGACGGCGTGCTTGGCCTTCAGGTCGGCGCGGCCGGCGTTGCGGTACCACAGCGCGGCAGTGTCGGGATCGTCGATGTTGAGGTCCAGCCGCTCGTAGCGCAGTCCCAGGTTCAGGATCAGCCCCTCGAACTCCACCTTGTCGTGCACGAACAGCTCCTGGAACGAGGGGTAGCGGTGGTACGAGTCGAACACCGGGTACCCCAGCGACGACGGGAACAGGTACAGGTTGCTGATCCGGTACTGCTTGTGGCGGAGCCCGCCCTTCAGCTGGTGGTGGCGGCCGGCCTGCACCGTGAGCTCGGCCCTGGCGAACCGCTCGTCGGTGGCGCGGTCGCGGTACTGCCAATAGCTGCCGAAGCGATAGAACAGCGGGCAGTCGTAGCCGAACCGGTTGTAGTCGGCCGTAAACACCAGGCTGTCGTGGACGTCGCGGTAGACCTGGTTGTCCCAGTAATCAAGGAACCTGATGTCCTCCCACCAATGGCGCCCGATGTCCCAGAAGGTGTCGCGGACGCCGAAAACGGTGCGGTTCCAGAACCAGCCGATGTCCAGCGTGTAGAAGGCCGAGCGCGTCACCGCGTGGTTGAGCGAGGCCGCCAGCAGCTTGCCCTGCTGCAGGTCGCTGCGGTAGCTGCCCGGAAAGAACAGCCAGTCGTGGCCGTAGCGGCCGAACTGACTGCGGGATCGGATGGCCAGCGCGGTCAGCCGGATGTTCTCGGCAGCGAACCCGCTGGCCTTGCCCAGCAGCGAATAATCCTGGCGGTCCTGGTGGGGCACGATCCGGCGGTGGGGGTCCCAGTCGTCGCTCAGGGTGAGGTCGCCGGCGGCGAACAGCCGCACCTTGCGGCGCAGCAGCTCGCCGCCCCAGTCGGCCTGGTAGTTGCCGTGGCCGCGGCCCGCCGCCGCCGGAAAGACCGCACCGGAGGTGGACGCCAGATGCAGGCCGCCGCCGCTGCCGTCCTTGACCCGGGCGTCGATCACGCCGGACATCACCTGTCCGTACTCGGCGTCCAGCACCCCCGTCATCAGGCTCAGCCCGGACAGCGCGTTGGTGTTCACCAGCAGGCCGGTCGTGCCGTCGACGGCGTCCCGGATCGAGATGCCGTCCAGCAGATAGGAGACCTCGTCGGAACGGCCGCCCCGCACGTGGAGCCGCTCGCCCTTCATCACCACTCCCGACTGGGCGGCCAGGGCCTGGGTCGGGGAATCGAACGGCATCAGGGCCAGCTCGTCGGTCCGGATCACCCGCTGGGTCGCCGTCAGGTCCCTGACGACCAGCGGCCGCTCGGCGGTGACGGTCACCTCCTGTCCCTGGATCGGCGAGACGCGCAGCTGGAAGTCGGTGCGGGTGGTCAATCCCGGGTTGACCCGGACGTCGATCACCGTCACCGCCCGGTATCCGGTCATCCGCGCCCGCAAGGCATATGCCCCCGGCGCCAGGTTGATGATGTGGTAGTAGCCGTCCTGGTCGGTCAAGGAGCCGGTGGCGCCGCCCACCACGTCGATCCGGGCGCCGTACAGCCCCTCCCCGGTCTCGGCGTCGCTGACCCGCCCCGTCACCTTCCCGGTGGTGGCGGCCCCTGCCGCCGCCGCGGTCCACAGGGCCAGGACGATGCCCCAGGTCGTCCGCCTCATCGGTCGCTCCGCACGGTCGTCAGACACGAACGGGGGAGATGTTTCCATCCCCCCCGTTCGCCGCGGCGCCGGTCGCTCAGAACCCCAGCCCCAGGCTGAAGCGGTGGGCGTTCTCGAGGTAGCCCAGGTTGGTGTAGGCGTAGTCCACGCTGATCTTGGCGGCGCCGAAGTTCCTCATCAACCCGAGCCCGGCGCTGAAGTTGTCCAGTCCCGACTTCGTCTCGTAGGCGTCGGGGTCGTACTTGTAGCCGGCGCGCAGGAACACCATCTTGTTCCAGCCGCACTCCATGCCCAGCAGCATCTTCTCGCTGCCGTCATTGGGATGGACCAGCTCGCCGGAGGTGGTGAGGGTGATGGCGGCCGGCAGGGTGAAGTCGTAGGCCAGCCCCAGCTTGAACTGCAGCGGCAGCGGGAAGGCGGTGGTCATCATCTCGTACTGGGTGCCGGTGAAGTTGCTCGGCATCGAGGTGTCGGCGATGTCCTCCTGGAGGTCCTTGCCGCCGTACTTGATGTCGGTGCCGAAGTTGACGATGGCCATCCCCACCCGCAGCGTCCGGAACCCGGTCAGGTAGTACGTGCCCAGGTCGAACGACAGCCCGCCGGCGCTCATGTCGGCGATCTTCTCGGTGGCGTACTTGGCGGTGAGGCCGGCGCTGAACTTGTTGGTGAACCGGTAGGCGTAGCTCATCCCCAGCGCCAGGTCGCTGCTGGAGTAGGTGGGCAGGCCCTCGCCCAGGTCCTCGCGCATCACGGTGGTGATGTCGTCGATCCTGGTGGTCTGGATGTCGCCCATGGTCACGAAGCAGGCGCTGATCCCGAACGTGCCCATCAGGCCGCCCGGCACCACCAGGCC
Source organism: Candidatus Edwardsiibacteriota bacterium (assembly GCA_025453955.1). Lineage (GTDB taxonomy): Bacteria > Edwardsbacteria > AC1 > AC1 > EtOH8 > UBA2255. The sequence continues at coordinate 7,557 of JALOPJ010000084.1, read as the reverse complement.
GACGTACTCGTGGCTGACGTCGCTGATCCAGTCGGTGTGCGAGAACAGGAAATCGATCTTGCGGAGCTGGGTCATGCCCGCCGGGTTGTAGAACACCGACGACGCGTCGTTGGCGACCGCGGTGAAGGCGCCGCCCATCGCCACGCCCCGCGCCCCGGGCACGATCTTGAGGAAGGTCAGCCCGGCCCGGCCCACGTTGGAATAATCCGGCTGGGCGGAGGCGGCCGAGATCATCAGCGCCAGCACCAGCAGAACTGCTGCAATATGCTTCATTGTGCTCTCCTTGTCCTTCTGGTTACTTGATCACCGCGAACTTGCCGATCTTGGTGCCGATGCCGGGCGCGTCGACATGGTAGATGTACATGCCGCTGGCCACCCGCTTGTTGTAGGGCGTCAGCAGGTTCCACTTCTCGCTGCTGTTGTTCTCGCTGTAGCTGGTCTCGTGCTTCAGCACCTGCACCAGGTCGCCGGACAGGGTGTAGATGCGGATGGTGCACTTGGCCGGCAGGTTGGTGAAGTAGAGGTTGGGGTAATCCAGCGTCACGTCCCAGGCCGCCCGCACCGGTCTCGGGCCGCATCGACCACACCATCCGGTTGGGGGTGGCCCGCCGGAAGAACACGGTCAGGCCGGCGATGTACATGCCCACGTTGTCGGTGGAGGACCGGTTGTAGATGTAGTTGTCCGTGCCGCTGGCCCCGGTCAGCACCCGGAAACACCAGCCGGACTTGGTCATGGCGTTCTTGGCCAGCCCGCCCTCGAACGGCACCTCCACGTTGTTGGTGACGTCCCACACCGTGCAGGTCAGGCACTGCGAATCCGCGGTGGCCGCGCCGATCCGGACCAGGGTGTCGCGCCAGCGGATCTCGTAGTCCGAGCCGCGCCACATCCAGTAGCCGACGTCGGCGCGCCAGGTGTTGGGGTCGAACTTCACCCGGACGCTGTCCACCGGGTAGGTGCGCGTGCCGCCGCCGACCTCGGTGATCACCGGGAAGCTGTCGACCGCCGCCAGCCAGGGCTTGAAGGTGAAGTAGGGCCGGAACACCACCCCGCCGAAGGTCGACTGGTCGTCCGAGGAGCCGTAGAAGGTGTTGGCCGGGTCCGAGCCGCCCAGCAGGGCGTAGGCCGGCAGCAGCCCGGTGCTGTCGACGTAGTTGTTGGCGGCGTCGTAGATCTTGCCCTTGAAGAACGGGTGCCGGTTGGTGCCGACCACCTTGCGCTCGTGGCTCCAGCGGACGGTGTAGCTGGTGTTCTGTGCGGTGTTGGGCGTGCTGACGAACAGCTCGTAGCCGTAATCCATCGTGCCGCTGCCGTCCAGCGACCGGGCCGAGGCCCCGCCGGTGGTGGTGTAGCTGACCGCTGCCGGCTTGTAGTCACTGGAGTAGGCCATCGCGGCGCCGAACTTGGCGGTGGACGCCGGGTTGCTGGCCAGCGTGGTCGGGCACTTGCGGGTGAACACCACGTTGGGCTGGTAGTCGACGGCCGAGACGCCGTACCACCACCCGAAGTTGTTGACGACGTCGTTATCCACCAGGGTGTAGATCAGGCCGCGGTCGGTGCCCAGCGTGTCGTACTTGGGCAGGACGTAGGTGCCGCCCGGCGTGACGACCGTGGTATTGCCCAGGTCGCGGACGATCTGGTAGCCGTCCTTCTTGTCGAAGGCGTAGCTGGCGGCGCCGGTGGCGGCGTTGGTGACCAGCCCGCCCAGCGCCTGCCGCTTGGCCGGGTCGGTCAGTTCGGCCTGGGTCTTGGCCCGGTAGACGATGTAGGCCTGGAAGTCGTTCTGGACGTAGTAGGCCCGCTGGTTGTACAGGCAGTAGAGCGTGTCGGTGCAGTTGGCCGGGTTGGCCGCGCCGCGGGCGATCACCACCGTCGAGGAGTCGGTGGTCCGGTACAGCTTCAGGCTGTCGACCGGGGTGACGTCGGGGCACAGCGCCCAGGTGCCCGGGAAGTAGGTGTACCACTGCTTGGTGCTGTCGATCTTGACGTAGTACGGGTCGGCGGTGGTCTCGGACACCCGGCCCCACGAGATCCGCATCGCCTTGTCGCTGGGGGTCAGGGTGATCACCGGCGCCGTCGGCGGGGTGGCCAGCTCGAAGTCGTTATCATAGATCTCCTGGGCCACGTCCGATGTCGCGAAGACCGCGTTGCGGGAGAGCGCGCACATCACGCCCAGGCAGGTGGCCACCGAGTCGCCGGCCGCCATGTTGAACGGGCCCGAGGCCATCACGAACCGCTTGTCGCCCGGCGTGGCCGACCCGGTCTCGTCGTAGGCGTCCATCACCATCGTCTTGTAGTTGTACCCCTGCATCACCAGGTAGCGGTCCGCGTCGGTGGTCGGGTCGATGTCGATGGTGAAGATCCGGAACGCCGTCATTCCCAGCGGCATGGTGTCCGGGATGCTGTGCGAGTAGTTGGGCGTGCCCAGGTCCACCACGTTGACCGGCGCGCCGGTGTTGTTGCGCGGGCTCTCGAAGTAGCGGCAGCCGAAGTAGCCCACCTTGGGCCAGCCGGGCTCGGGGTCGGTCTGGTACTGGATGGCCAGGTTGCGGGTGTAGTCGAAGTCGGTGCGGTCGTTGGCGCCGGTGCCGCTCTCGTCGCCGATGTCGGCGTCGAAGCAGGGCCCGATGTACACGCCGGTGAGCGGCGTGTTCGAGACGTTGAACACCCGGAAGTAGAAGAACACGATGTCGTTGTTGTCGGCGTAGTTCCAGCAGTAGCTGAACTGCTTGACCCGGACGCCGACCTTGGTCTCGCCGGTGAAGGTGAAGGCCGGGTTCTCGTCGCTGTACACCGCGTAGCCGTCCTGGATCGACTTCACGATGTTGGCGTTCTCGGCGTCCTTGACCGGCCAGTCGGCCAGGTCGTTGGGATCGGTGGAGAGGTAGACCCGGGCCTTGGTGTCGACGGACTGGTTGGCCCATTCGAACGTGGACGGGTTGACCGGGCCCATCTCGGTGCCGCCGTTGTTGGGGTAGTAGCCCAGCGTCACGTTCGGGGTGCCGGCGGCGCTCATGGCGCCCACCCACAGGCCGGCGCCGTAGATGTAGCCGTAGCCGGGGCCGCCCCAGAAACCGCCCGAGCTGGACCCCTCGGGGTAGACGAACGACCCGTAGTTGGTGGTCTTGATGATCCAGGCGTTCTGGTTGAGCTGGCGCAGGTTCTTGCCCTTGGCTGCGCCGTCCTTGCGCACGACCGCGGGACGGGCCGTGGCGACCACCGCCAGCAGCAACAGCACCGCCAATCCCAGCCCGGCCGCTCGTTGTATCTGTGCCCTCATTGATGCATCTCCTGAATAAATGTGGTTCATGGTGACGATGGGCCGGGCCCTAGAAATTGAGCGCCAGGGACAGCCGCATGGTGCGCGGCGCGTCATAGTTGCGGGTGCTGGGATCGCGCCCGCCGTTGATCGGGTCGGAGCAGATGTCCTCCCAGGCCAGCTTGTAGGCGATGTACTTCTCGTAGCGGTCGATGGCGTTGTCGCCGTTGAGGTCGGCGCTGGGGCTGTAGTAGGGGTTGGGTACCTGGTAGGTGCCGGCCAGCGGACCGTCGGTCACCGTCACCGTGTTGTAGCGCCTGATCAAGTCCGTGCCCGGGAAGGCCTGGTCGATGGTCAGCAGGTTGCCGTTGTTGTCCTCCTTGCCGGTGACCGGGAACACGCCCTGGACGTTCTTGCGGTTGAAGACGTTGAACATCTCGAAGTTCAGGCTGAAGTCGAACTTGCTGATGCTGAACGATTTGGACGCCAGCAGGTCGGTGGTCCAGGTCCACGGGGTGCGGAAGCCGTTGTACTCGCCGATCACCTTGCCCCGGGTGTCCTGCCGGGAGTAGGGGAAGCCGCTGCCGATGTTGTTCTGGAGGTTGACCGCGATGTTGGACAGCGGACGGACGTTGCCGATCTTCGGCCCGAAGCTCTTGTCGAAGTCGAAGTTGGTCGTCACCCCGAAGGTGTGGCGCTGGTCGAAGGTCAGGTTGTTGTCGATGCGCGGCGGCTGCAGCTGGCCACCGGTGGCCGGGTCGGTGCCGCGCCAGTTGCTGTAGGCCTCGTACGGGTCGGAGGCCGAGCCCTTGGCGATCTGGAAGCTGTAGGAGGCGCGGCCCGAGAAGACGCCCGCTCCCGGCCGCTTCTGGACCGAGACCTCGAAGCCGCGGACGCTGCCGTAGTCGCCGTTGGTGTAGGCGTAGTACTCCGATCCCGAGATCGAGTCGATGATCGAGACGCCGCCCAGCAGGTTGAAGATGTCCTTGTAGTAGACGGTCAGGTCGATGGCCAGGTCGGTGCCCAGCTGGTGGGCCACGCCGGCCTCGTAGGCGATGTTCTTCTGGGCCTCAAGCTCGGGATTGCCCACGATCGAGTTGCCGCGCCGCACCACGTCCGCGCCCAGCGACTCGAACAGGTACTGGAACTGCGGCTGCTGGAAGAAGTGGCCGTAGCTGAGGTGGAACACCGTCCGCTCGGTCACCGGGTGGGAGATGCCCAGCCGCGGCGAGATCTGCCACTTGGCCTCGGGGTAGACGTAGCCCGAGTCCAGGTAGAACTGGCTCTTCTGGTACTGGGCCCGCGAGCTCAGGTAGTCGAGCCGGATGCCGGCGTTGATGATGAAGCCCTCGAACTCCAGCTTGTCCTGCAGGTACCAGGCCGCCGTCCGCGGCCGGAACAGGTACTCGTCCTTGAAGGGGTCGGCGTCCCAGGGCAGGCTGTTGTACTTGCGGTAGCAGCGGTGCTGCTTGGCCTCCATCCCGGTCTGCACCTGGTTGATCTTGTTGAGCTGCGAGGTGACGTCCAGCTTCAGCGCGTTGTAGCTGGCCTCGGTGCGCTCCCAGCTCCGGTTGAGGCCGCGCGAGTAGAGCAGCATGCTGGCGTTGGGGCTGAATCCCCAGGGATTGTCCGGCAGCTCGTAGACGGGCTGCTGGTTGTTGTAGGCGTCGAAGATGCCGTTGTAGTCCAGGTCGTCGTCCGACAGGATCCGGTAGTCCTGCCAGAACTTGCGGGTCTTCTCGTAGACCGTGTCGATGTTGCCGTATTGGTACTTGGTGTCGAAGTAGTTGGCGATCAGCGTGTAGAATGTTTTCGTGCCGATCTGCTGCCGCCAGGTGCCGTTGAGCTGGAAGGCCTTGGTCACCTGGTAGGGCAGGCCCTTGATGTTGTACTTGTAGGTGTAGGTGTAGGCGCCGACCTGGTCGCGGTTGGCGAAGCTGCCGATGGTGAACTTGGCTTTCCAGGGATCGATCTTGTAGGTCAGCTTGCCCTGGATGCGGTAGCTGTTGTACTCGCGGTGGGGCACGTACGACTTGTCGGTCTTCTTCCATCCGGACAGGGTGTAGTACTCCTGCCGGCGGGCCTTCTCGGCCGCCCACTCGGCGTCGGTGGCCTCCATCCAGCCGCCCTCGTAGTGGTCATCGGCGGTCGACAGCGTATCGTCGTCGGTCACCCACTCGGCGCCGTTGCAGCGCAGGGTGTCGGCCCAGTAGCCCCTGACGTCCTTGCTCTCGTCGCGCACGTAGTACCCGTTTTCCGGCATGAACGACAGCGGGCCCTCGCGGTTGGCATACTCGCCCGAGAAGAAGTAGAACAGGTTGGGCACCAGCGGCACCGGCCCGCCCACGCTGCCGTCGAACCGGTTGTAGCCCTGGCCGCTGTTCCCCAGGAAGAAGTCGGTGGTGTACCGGGCGTACACGTCGAGGTCCTTGCCGCCCTCCTTGGTCACCACGTTGACCACGCCCGACATCGCCTCGCCGTACTCGGCGTTGAACCCGCCGGTGATCACCATCACCTCCTGGATGGCGCCGGTGTTGATCTGCGCGCCCACCAGGCCCTGCAGCGGGTCGTTGACCACCACGTTGTCGATGAAGTAGGCCATCTCGTCGGAGCGGCCGCCCCGCACGTTCTGGGTGCCGTTGGCCTGGGTGACCACGCCGGCCGTCTGTCCCACCGCGGTGTTGGCGTTGCCGCCGGGTATCGCCATGATGTCGTTGCTGGTCATCACCGTGGTCTTGGCGGTGGCATCGGCGATCACCATCTTGCGGACGGCCACGATCTCGACGTCGGTCGTCAGGTCCATGATCGACTTGACGTTGGTGAAGGTCACCGTCTCGAAGCCCATCATCTTGGCCTGGACCGAGTAGGTGCCCACCGGCACGTTGATGATCATGTACCGGCCGTCGAGGTCGGTGTTGGCGCCCAGCGTCGTGCCCAGGATGGTCACGACCGCGCCGGGCAGGGGCTCATTGGTGCCGTCCTCGCGGACGGTGCCCGCGATCTTGCCGGTGGTGCCCGCCAGCGCGATGGCGCCGGTCAGTGCCAGACAGACCGCGGCCGCAATGAACAACCTCACGAGCTTCATCGTCGGGTTTCCTCCAGTTTTATGTGTTTGTAAGTATCCGAATGTCCAGGGTGGAAGTTGATGCCCTGTTCCTGCAAGCGCTATGTCGTTCGCCGCACCTCCTGTTACGGTTAGCGTGCTTATATGCGTGTATTAATGTTATCTGAGCCGGCCGGAACAATTCGGAAGGTGGACGCGTATGGCTGTCATCAGGACATATACCATTATATAGCCTTGCTACTTGAATGGTCAAGCAATTTTCATACCTCACCGGTTACACAATTTATAATGTATTAGGTGTGAACAAGTTGCGCGGCTAGTTATAGAATCTTGTTACGAATGCCATGCAGCGGACTGTGCACAACTGACCCATCTTGGCACATCATGAATACAACTGGAACAAAAAAAGCGCCATAAGTAATTCAACAATGGCATCATATCCAAACATATGACGATGTGCCAACATGTGGCATATTGCGTATGATCCTGTGGGCAACGTATCTATTTGGTGGGAAACATCGAACACAAACCGGAGTTGGGGACCGGCGGGACGCCATCGTCCCGCCGGTCCTTCCGGCCAGGTGAATGTTACTTCACCACGGTCAGTTTCCGGGTGGCCTGCTGGTTGGCGGCGCTCAGCTGGTAGAAGTACACGCCGTTGGACAGCGTCCGGGTGTCCAGGGTCAGGCTGTTCGGCCCGGCAACGCCGCGGCCGCTGACGCTCTTCACCATCTGGCCCGCGATGTTGTAGACCTTCATGGTGTAGTCGCCGGCATTGCGCAGCGAGAAGGCGATCGTCGCCCGCTCCCGGGCCGGGTTGGGACGGCTCTGGCTCAGCGCGAAGCCGTAGCTCACCGGCTTGGTGTTGCCGCCGGCGACGCCGCTGGGCTGGACCCAGTCCGTGGTGTTGATCGCCGTGCCGGCGTAGGTGAACGTGTAGATGCCGCTCCAGGCGCTGGTGCTGGCATCCGGGCGGATCGACCGCACCTTGTAGAACCAGGTGGACTGCGACGGCATGCCCGAGATGTACATGTCGTTCGAATCCGGCTGCCAGGCCAGGTCCCAGTTGTCCGCCGACCAGTCCGGCGTCGTGGAGATCGTCACCTCGTAGCTGCCGCCGTAGGCGAAGCCCGGCATCCAGGCCCACTCGATGTCATCGGCCGCGATGGTCATCGTGTCGTTGGCCGCGTCGCCGGTCCAGGGCACGCCCTGCAACGGCACCGGCGCCACGTAGCG
>JALOPJ010000004.1 GCA_025453955.1 Candidatus Edwardsiibacteriota bacterium | reverse complement strand
AATGTCCGGACATTATATCCTCCGGTTGGAATTACGGTGTAAAGCCTTGATAATACGCAATTTTACCGCAAAACAGGGGTGCCTGTCAAGGCAGAAAGGCATGCCGCCGCCACAGAGACGCCCTTCTATTCATCAGGGTAAACTCCGACACGGAGGGCGATCGACCCGACTGCCGGCCCCGGTGACCGCGATCGGATTTTCGTTTTTCCGTTCGTCCCCACCGGTAAAAGAACGGCCTTCCGCCGGAACGCAGGCCCTGGAGGACAACATGCGCCGGGGAAGGCCGCCTATCCATCGCACGATGCGATTATACGGGATTAGACATGGGACCGGACGCGATGGTTTAACGGCGGTCAGAATAATTTCAGGTCGCCGCCCTCCGCCTTGCGGTCGTCGTCGACCGCCGCCAGGTAGATGTAGCGGTCGATCAGGTTGACGTAGTCGCTCCAGCGCTTGTGCTGCAGGCCCTCGCGCCTGATGATGCGGGTAAAGGCCGCGGCGTGGGCATCCATGTGATCGCAATGGTGGACGATCAGCGCCTCCAGCGTGGCCGGGACCACCGGCGAGCCCCGCTCCTTCTCGCCGTGGTGCGACAGCACGATATGCCGCAGCCGCTTGGCCAGCTCCTCCGGGAAATCCCGTATCCTGGCGACCTTCTCCATCAGCATCTGGTCGCCCAGCACCAGGTGGCCCACCAGCCGGCCCTCATCGGAGTAGTCGATGAACGTGCCGGCCGTGAACTCGCGCACCTTGCCGATGTCGTGCAGCAGGCAGCCGGCGACCAGCAGGTCGGCGTCCAGCAGGTCGTAGTTCTTGAGCGCGGCCCGCGCCAGCCGGCAGACGCCGATGGTGTGCTCGGCCAGGCCGCCCACCCAGGCGTGGTGCCACAGCTTGGCGGCCGGCGCGTCGAGGAAGGCCCGCATGAACTCCGGGTCGCCGAAGAACGCCTTGAGCAGCTTGGCCAGCTGGGGCTGGGCCACCGCGGCCATCTCCAGCCTGATGCCGGCCTCCAGGTCGGGCCGGGGCACGGCCGAGGCGGCCAGGAAGTGCGCGGGGTCGTAGTCGCCCGGCGCCAGCTTGGCCATCAGCTCGACCTTGACCTGCGGGTTGTCGCGGTACTTGCCCACCAGGCCCTTGATCTTGACCACGTCGCCGGGGCCGACCTCCTTGAAGACGGCCTCGGCGTTGTCCCACATCACGCCGTCGATCCGCCCGGAGGCGTCGCCGAATTCCAGCGACAGGAACTGCTTGCCGTCGGCCGCCACGGTCTTGAGCTCGATCTTGCGCAGCGCGTAGGTGTCGATCACCTCGCGGCCCATCAGCGCGTCGGTCTTGAGGTCCTTGATGCTGGTCCGGTCCATGGTTGTTCCCGATCCTTTCGCGGAGATTGTCGTGATCAAGTGCTATTGTAGCCCCGATGGCCGACAAAAGTCAATGGAAAAGCCTCGTCCACGCTGACGCTACCCGTGTCCATGCGATCAGGATTCTGGCACCCAAGCGGGAACCATTTATCATGGCCATTGCGCAATCGATTCTTTCGTCATTGGTTAGTGATCGTTGTTAAGGTACCGATTGATTATTTGTCATCTGTATCTGGCGAGCTATCGAAACGTAGTACAGCCGCATGTTTCCAGGTTCCAATCGAACGAGCCGCCCGTTGAAGGGCGGCTCGTTCCACCTGACCGAGTCGCGTCAAGACGCCGTCCCCTAGGACCGACCCTCGACTTGATCCCCGATGTCCTCCTTGCGGCGCTTGGGATGGGGATCGCCCCGGCGGCGGTACGGGTGCTCGGTGCGGATCTCCCGCTTCAGCCGCTCCTCGAACACGATGTACAGCGTCGGCACGAACACCAGGGTCAGCACGGTCGAGACCGCCAGGCCGGAGATCACCGAGATCGCCAGCGGCGCGTAGGTCTCGGCCGATTCGCCGATGCCCAGCGCCATCGGCACCATCCCCATGATGGTCGTCAGGGTCGTCATCAGGATCGGCCGCAGCCTGGTCCGGCCGGCCTCGACCACCGCCTGGTACAGCTCCCTGCCCTGCTTGCGGAGCACGTTGGTGTAGTCCACCAGCAGGATGGCGTTGGAGACCACGATCCCCACCAGCATGATCACGCCGATGAAGGCGATCACCGAGAAGTTGACGCCGGTCAGGAACAGGCCCCAGATCACGCCGATGATCCCCAGCGGCACCGAGAACAGGATCACGAACGGGTCGAGCAGCGATTCGAACTGCGCGGCCAGCACCATGTACACCAGGGCCACGGCCAGCAGCATGGCGAACAGCAGGTTGCGGAAGCTCTCGGCCATGTCCTTGGCCGAGCCGCCCACCTCGACGGTGAACCCCTCGGGGATGGTCAGCTTCCTCAGCTTGTCGGCCAGCTCGGCGTTGATCGAGCCGATGGCCCGCCCGGTGGCGCTGGCCGAGACGGTGATGATGCGCTGCTGGTTCTTGCGGCCGATGTCGACCGGGCCGAACGCCTTCTCGATCCGGGCCAGGTTGCCCAGCGCCACCGGCTGTCCCGTCGGGCTGATCACCGTGAGGTTCCTGAGGTCGGGCAACTTGGAGCGGTCGGCCTCGCGCAGCCGCACCACCACGTCGTACTCCTTGCCGAACCTGCTGTCGCGGAACCGGGTGGCGGTCCTGCCCTTGAACGCGGTCTCCACCGCCCCGGCGATCTGGTAGACCGACAGGCCCAGCGCGCCTGCCTTGTCGCGGTCGATCACCACCTGCAGCTCGGGCATGCCCTCCTTGCGGCTGACCTCGATGTCGCGGGTGCCGTTGACCGTGGCCACCACCGCCTTGACCTGCTCGGCCAGCTTCCGCCCGGTCTCGATGTCGTAGCCCTGGATGTCGATCGACACCGCGCCGGCGGCGCCGAAGGTCAGCATCATCGAGAGCAGCCCGCCGGAGGTGTACAGCACCTTGGCGTCCGGGATGGCGGCGAGCGGCCGGCGCAGCTGGTCGATGATCTGGTCGACGCTGCGCCGGCGCTGGGAACGGGGCGGCAGCTTGACGCGGATGCTGCCGTAGTTGGGGCCGGTGTTGTCCATCGTCTTGCGCATCCCCTCGCCCTCGCCGTAGATCGTGTACACGCTGACGGCCTCGGGCACGACGGTCTTGATGGTCCCCTCGATCCGCTGCATCACCCGGCCGGTCTCCATGAACGACGTGCCCACCGGCATCGAGACGCCCAGCTCGAACTCGCCCTCGTCCGACGCCGGGATGAACTCGGTGTCGACCAGCCTGAACGGCTGGACCAGCAGCAGGGTGACGACCAGCACGCCCAGCGTGCCCAGCATCACCCGGCGCTTGTGGCGCACGGCCCAGGAGACGATGCCCTGGTAGAACCCGTCCAGCCGGTCGATCCACCCGCCGAACCGCAGCAGCAGCCGCCGCACCGGGCCGCAGTCCGTCTCCGCGGTGCAATGCTGCTCGACCTTCATGAACCGGCTGGTCAGCAGCGGGATCAGCATCATCGACACGAAGTAGGAGCCGATCAGCGAGAACGACACGGTGTAGGCCATCGGCCGGAACAGCACCCCGGCGATGCCGGAGACGAAGGCGATCGGCAGGAACACCACGATGGTGGTGATGGTGGCGGCCAGCACCGCCATCGCCACCTGGTCCGAGCCCCGCAGCGCGGCGTCCACCGGCCCCTCGCCGGACTCGCGGTGGCGGTAGATGTTCTCCAGCACCACGATCGAGTCGTCCACCAGACGCCCCACCCCCAGCGCCAGCCCGCCCAGGGTCATGATGTTGAGCGTCATGTTGCGGAAGTAGAGCAGGATGAAGGTGACGATGATCGAGAACGGGATCGACACCGAGATGATCAGGGTGCTGGAGAAATTCCGCAGGAACAGCAGGATGATCAGCACCGACAGCAGGGCGCCGAACAGGGCCTCGCGCTGCAGGCTGGAGATCGAGCCCCGGATGAAATCGGCCGAGTCGAACGCCACCTGCAGCCGGATGTCCGACGGCATTTCCCGTTGGAGTTCCTTCAGCTTGGCCTGGATCCGGTCGCTGACCGCCACGGTGTTGGAACCGGACTGCTTCTGGACGACCAGCACGATCGAGCGCTGACCGTTGAGGAGGGTCTCGCTGTCGAATTCGGCGAAACTGTCCTCGATCCGGGCGATATCGTTGAGATGGATCGGCGTGCCGCCCCGGTTGCCGATGACCGTGCCCGCGATCTGCTCGACGCTTTTGAACTCGCCGGGGATGCGGATCAGGTAATCAAGGTTGCCCGTCTTGAGGTGGCCGCCCGGCAGGTTGAGGTTCGATGCCGCCAGCGCCATGCTGACCTGGTCGAACGACAGCCCCAGCGCCTCCATCCGGGTGCGGTCGACGTCGACCTTGATCTGGCGGTCGCGGCCGCCCTGGACGTAGACCGACGCCACGCCCGGGATCCGGGCCAGGCGGTCCTTGAGGTTGTCGGACGCGAATTGGCGCAGCTCGGTGACGCTGCGGGGGCTGGAAACGCCCGCCACCATGATCGGCATCAGCGCCGGGTCGAATTTGACGATCACCGGGTTCCTCACCCCGTCAGGCAGGAGGGTTTTGACGAGGTCGATCTTCTCCCGGACGTCGATGGCCGCGGCGTCGATGTCGGTGCCCCAGTCGAACTCCACGATGATCAGCGACGCTCCTTCGCGCGAGGTGGAGCGCACGTTCTTGACGTTGCGCACCATGCTGACCACGCCCTCCATCGGCCGGCTGACCATCGACTCCACCTCGGCCGGGCCGACGCCCGGATAGTCGGTCATCACCGCCACGATCGGGAACGACATGTCGGGGAACAGGTCGATGTTGAGGTTGACCAGGGCCACCACGCCGATGATGGTCAGGCCGATGAAGATCATCAGCACGGTGACCGGGCGCTTGATCCCGAATTCGGAGAGGATCATGTCACTTGCCCCCCACGATCTCCACCGGCGAGCCGGCCGCCACGGTGTGCTGGCCGGCCACGATCAGCGTGTCGCCGAACGACAGGCCGGATTTCAGGTAGCTGGTCTCCCCCATGTCGAGCTCGACCGCGACCGGGCGGGCGACCGCCTTGCCGGCCTCCACCACGAACACCTGGGTGCCGGTCTCGCGCTCCAGGATGGCGGTGGTGGGGACCACGACGGCGCCGCTGTGGTGGCGGACGTTGATCTCCGCCCGTCCGTACATGCCGGGCCGCAGCCTGAGCTCGGGGTTCTCGATGGCGATCTCGGCCTTGACCGTGCGCGACAGGTAGTCGACCGTGGGCGACACCCGGCTGACCCGGCCCCGGAACTTCCGGTCGGGCCAGGCGTCGAAGGTGGCCGCCACGGCGGCGCCGGGCCGCACCCGCGAGATGTCGGCCTCGGGCACCGACACCACCAGCTTCACCCGGTGGTAGTCGGCGATCTGGGCCAGCGGCATGCCGGGCGCCACGTGGGCGCCGGTGTCGAAGTAGCGCCTGGTCAGCCAGCCGGCGATCGGCGCCTCGACCACGGTCTCCTTGAACTCCACGCCCACCTCGTCGCGGTCGATGGTGACGATGGTCTGGCCCTTGTCGACCCAGGACCCCTCCTCGAACAGGTAGCGGATGATCTTGCCCGGCATCTTGGCCGGGACGTCGGTCTGGTTCTCCGCCATCATGCCGCCGGAGAGCGACAGGGTCTCGTCGAAGTCCCGCGGCGCCACGGTCAGCACCTCGACCGGGAACGCGGCGGCGACGGCCGCCGTGCCCTGCCGGGCCAGGACGGTCCTGATGATCCGCGCCCCGACCAGGGCGGCGGCGGCAACGATGATGACCGAGATGACGATCTTCCTGCGATTCATGGCTGTTCTCTTTATCCTCGGATTGCTGATTGGATGGCCGCTGGGGGGCGCCCGATTATCGCACCGGCCGGCCGACGGCCTTCTCCAGCCGGGCCAGCGCCACCAGGTAGTCGTGGACGGCCTGGATGCTGTTGCTGCGCGCCTGGGACAGCGCCAGGTTGGCGTCCAGCACGTCGAGGTTGGTGGCCTGCCCGCTCTCGTACTTGGCCTGCGACATGCGGTAGGCCTCCTGGGCCTGCTCCACCGCGTGCTGCTGAGAGAGGATCGCCTTCTCGCTGGCCTTCAGCGTCAGGTAGTTGGCCGTGACGTCCAGCCGGACGTAGTCCTCGACCTGGGCCCGGGTGACCTCCAGCTGCCGGGCGCCGGCGGTGGCCTGGCGGATCCTGCCGACCGTTCCCAGCCCGTCGAACAGCGTCCAACTGGCGGCGATGCCCACGTCCCAGTTCTTCTGCCAGGCCTCGTCGCCCGAGAAGCCCGCGCCCTTGCTGGTGGAGTAGTCCGCCATCAGGACCACGCTGGGTTGATAGCCCGACCAGGAGATCAGCCGCGACTTGCCGGCGATGCGGCGTCCCAATTCCATCATTTTCAGTTCAGGCCGGCTGGCCAGCGCGTGCGCCACCAGGCCGGCGCTGTCCGCGGCCACCGGCTGGTAGGTCAGGGAATCGCTCGGCGCCACGGGCGCCGCCTGGTCGCGTCCCAGCACCAGGTTGAGCGACCGCGCTGCCAGTTCGGCGGCGTTCTGCATGCGGTACAGCTGCGGCTGCAGGTTCGACAGCTGGACCTGCGCCCGCAGCAGATCGAGCCTGCTGACCATCCCCTTGTCGTAGAGCGCCTGCACCCGGGCGACATGCTTTTCGATCGAGGCCACCGCCTCCTGGGTCACCGCCAGCCCCTGGCGCGCCAGCACCAGGCCGTAGTAGGCCTCGGTCACCGCCAGGGTGACGCCGGCGACCGTGGTGTCGAGCTCCTGCTGCGCGGCGTCGCGCGACAGCCGGCTGATCTGATACCCCTGCCAGATCCTGCCGCCGGTGTACACCGGCCAGGTGGCGGAGAGCTTGCCGGAATAGGTGTACCCGATCTTGTCCTGGCTGATGGTGGCCGACTGCATTGGCACGTAGTAGCTGGTGACGGTGTCCCCGTCGAACACCGGCACCGTGTACGACATGGGGTCCATGCTGATCAGGCTGTTGAGCCGCATCGCCGAGGCCGAGGCCGCCAGCTGCGGCACCAGGTTACCCCGGGCGGCCATCACGCCGGCCTGGGCCCCCTCCAGCTTGTGCCGGCTGGCCTGGATCGACCGGTTCTGCGACAGCGCCAGGTCGACGGCTTGCCGCAGCGACAATCCCTCGCCGCCCGCCGGTGCGGCCGCGGCCGCGGCCAGGATCAGGATGATCAGGTTCTTTCTCATCGGGTGTTTCCTTGGCGGTATGTCATTGCGGACTATCTCCCGGTGGCGATGCCCTGCAGCAGCAGTGCGGTGATGAACGCGGCCTCCCCGGGACTGTCGACCTTCTTGCTGTTCAAGTACGACGACATGGCGGCGCCGTGGCAGAGGTTGAAGACCGCCGTCGCCGTACGCTCGGGGTCGATCCGATGGAAGGCGCCCTGTGCGATGCCGCGCCGCACCAGCGACGCCACCGCCGCGTTGAGGCGGTGGAAATGCGGAAGGAAACGGGCCTCCATCTGATCGCCGCCGCGGCACGTGGCCAGCGCCGAACGCTCCTGGGAGAGCAGCCGCATCAGGTCCATGTTCTGGTCGAAGGCCGTCATCATCGCCCGTACCAACTGGGACAATATCTCGGCCGGGGGCAGGTCTCGCGACAGCACCAGCTTCAACTCCTCGTGGAAATCGAGGATCTCCTGCTCCAGCATCGAGACGAACAGGTCCTCCTTGTTCTCGAAGTAGGTGTAGAGCGTGCCCTTGGCGAACTCGGCCTTCTCGGCGATCTCGTCCAGCGTGGCCGCGTGCAGGCCCTTCTCGGCGAACACCACCCGCGCTGCCTTGAGGATGTCCTGGCGCTTGGCCTGGCGCTCCCGGTCCTTGCGGCTCAACAGTTCGGTCATGGTCGTTCCCCTCCCGCCATCGGTTAGAACACGCTGATGCTGAGGTATTTCTTGGGGTTCTTCTTGATGTCCTTGATCAGCGCGTCCAGCTCGACCGAGGCGCTCTTCAGCTTGGCGTACATCTCCGCGTCCTGGGACAGCCCGCCCAGCGTGCCCTCGCCCTTCTCGATCCGTCCCAGGATGACGTTGAGCCGCCGGGAGGTGGAGTCCAGGGTGGCGTAGAGCCCCGGCTCCCGCAGCATCCGGCCCAGGCTGCCCTGGCCGCGCTTCAGGCTGTCGGAGATGACGCTGACGTTGGCGGCCGCCTGGTTCAGGTTGTTGTAGAGCGACGGGTCCTTGACCAGCTTGGCCAGCGTGCCCTGGCCCGACTTGATCTGCAGCGACAGATGGTTGAGCGTGACCAGCAGCGAGTCCAGGTTGACGTACATCCGCGGATCGTCGATGATCTTGCCCAGCGTCCCCTTGCCGTACTCGACCTTCTTGATGATCACGTTGAGCGACCGGGCCGCCGAGCGGATGGTGTCGGCGATCTCCGCGGCCCGGGCCAGGATCTCCTCGGGCGGCATCACCTCGATGGTCCGCAGCGTATCGTTGTGCTGCAGCACCGGCTGGTCGTATGTGGCGGGGACGATCTCGACCAGCTTGTCCCCCAGCAGGCCCATGCTGCCGATCTTGGCGACCGACCCCGTCCTGATGCTGGCCTGCGTCGCCTTTTCCAGCCGGAGCTTGACCACGATCCGGTTGCGGCCGTCCACCTCCCGCATCGCGATATCGTTGACCACGCCGACCTGGTATCCCGACACGCGGACCGGCGCGCCGTTCTGCAGGCCGCTGACATCGCTGAACACCGCGTACAGGATGTATTTCTGCTTCATCAGGCCCTGGCGTTCGCCGACGGACAGGACCGCCACCAATGCGATGGCCAATCCGGCCACGATCAGCGCGCCGACCTTCAGTTCATGGCCAAGTTTACTGGTTGGCATAGGAGATCACGCCTCCCTTGATAAAGTCTTGCACGAATTTCATCTTGGATCCTTTTATCTCGTCAGCTGTTCCGGAAAGCAATATCTCGCCATCCTTGATCACCGCAAAGCGGTCGGCTACTTGGAAGGCATTGGCGATCTCGTGGGTTACGACGATGGACGACACCTTGTGTTCCGATTGAAGTTTCTTGATCAACTCATTGATTTTCCTGGATGTTAGCGGGTCCAGCCCCGTGGTCGGTTCATCGTAGAACATGTACTTTGGATCGAGCGCGATCGCCCGGGCCAGCGCCACCCTCTTTTTCATTCCGCCGGAAAGCTCCGACGGCATCAGCCGTTCGCTGCCCGACAGCTCCACGAAGCTGAGCGCCTCGGCCACCTTGTCCGCGATCTGCTGCTCGTCCATGCGGGTGTGCTCGCGCAGCGAATAGGCCACGTTCTCCTTGACGTCGAGCGAGTCGAACAGCGCCGCTCCCTGGAACAGCATCCCCATCCGCTTCCGGATGGGCATCATCCGCTCCTCGCGGTAGCCGGTGATGTCCTCGCCGTCGATGATGACGCGGCCCCCGTCCGGTTCCAGCAGGCGCAGGATGATCTTCAGGGTCACGCTCTTGCCGCAGCCGGAGCGCCCCAGGATCACCAGGGTCTCGCCGTCGTTGAGGGTCAGGCTGACGTTCTTCAGCACCTGCTTGCCGTCGAACTCCTTGGAGATGTCGATCAGTTGGATCATATGCATCGTTGAATACTGAATACGGAATACAGGATTCTGAATACCATTCAGTATTCAGTCTTCAAGATTCAGTATCCAGTGATAAGTCACATCCCGATCAGGAACAGCAGCTTGGTGATCACCGCGTCCAGCAGGAAGATCAGCACCGACGACACCACCACGGTGCGGGTCACGGCCTCGCCCACGCCCTTGGTGCCGCCGCTGGTGGTCAGGCCGTAATAGCAGGCCACCATCGCTATCATGAAGCCGAACACCACCGGCTTGACCAGCCCCGAGAACAGGTCGTTGAACACCAGCGCATTGACCACCGAGCTGCGGTAGAAGTTGACGGTCAGCCCCAGGTTCATCACGCCCACCAGCATGCCGCCGGCGATGCCGACCAGGTCGCCGATCACCACCAGCACCGGCAGCATCGCCACCGAGGCAATCACCCGCGTCAGCACCAGCTTGCGCAGCGGGTCGGTGGCCAGGGCCCGCATGGCGTCGATCTGCTCCGAGACCTGCATCGCGCCCAGCTCCGCCGTGATCCCGGCGCCCACCCGTCCGGCGAACACCATGGCGATCAGCACCGGCCCCAGCTCCCGCACCAGCGACACGGCCACGATGCCGCCGACGTAGATCTTGGCGCCGAACCGCATCATGGCGTAGCCGGTCTGGAAGGCCAGCACGAAGCCGGTGAAGAAGCCCACCAGCACCACGATCGACAGCGAGTCCACGCCGATGCGGTCCATCTGCTCCCAGACCGTGGCGCCGTAGTACGGGGGCCGCACCGCCCGCCGCAGGATCTCCCAGTGGAAAGCGAAGAAGCGGTAGACCTGTCGGAATCCGCCGGCGATGTGATGCCGCAGCTGTTGAGTCATCTGAACCGTAGGTTTATTAATTGACTGAACGGTCAATTATAATACTTGTCGGTACATTTGTCAAGGCCCTGCCATCATTTTCGACGTTAAAAAAAGCCGCCCTGTGGGGCGGCGGTGCGTTCAGCGCCTGCTCAATTGAGATGGATACCGAGCGATGCCGTGTAGGTCGGCCGCCATCTGCCGGAGACGGTATCCCTGAGGTTGACCGCGGCGGCATCGACCAGCAGGCGGCGGTAGACGTAGCCCACCCCCCAGCTCCAGCTGGCCCCGTCCGACGGTCCCTTGTGGTAGGCAGCGTATCCCGCCCGCAGGGAAAGCCCGCCGTAGTTCTCGATGGTGCGCTTGTACTCGCCGGCGGCCATCCAGCGCAGCCAGGGACTGCCGCGGAACAGGTATTTCTCGGCGCCGACCGAGAACGACGGCAGCCCTTCGTCCGACCAGCCGATGCCGCCGCTGGCCCGGGCCTTGGGCCGGTCGTCGGCAACCTCGTCGAAGTACACCTTGGCCAGCGCGTTCTGGACGTTGGCGAACAGGCGGACCCGGCCGGCCTTCCACAGCAGGCCGGCATCGAGCCCGTAGCCGACGCCGTTCTCGTCCAGCAGCACTGCCCTGGTGTAGCCCGGGCCGGTCCACGCCTGGTCCTGCTGGGTCAGCCGGGACCAGAGCAGCTTGGCCGACAGGCCCAGCGCCACATCGGGATAGGCCGGATCGCACACGGCGAATGCCAGGGAGATCTCGTCGACCGAGTACTTGAGGTACTGGAATGCCGTGTCCGGCCCCGCGGCCTGCGCTGTCTCCTGACGGTAGCGGGCCAGCGACCGCCAGGCGAACGCGCCGTTCGGTCCGGCGACGGCCATGTAATTGAGCCGCTTGGGCCCCGAGAACAGCGGATCGGCCAGCACGCCGGCCTGGTGGACGTAGCCGGCCGTCGCCATCTGCCAGGGCATGAACGCCAGGGCGGCGGGGTTCCAGAACGCCAGCGACGCGTCGTCGCCCATCGCCGCAACGCTGCCCGACAGCGCCGGGGCCCGGCCGCCGACGTCCGGCCCCTGGTAGGCCCGCCACGGGATGGGCGAGGCTCCCAACACGGCGGCAGCGGTGCACAGAGTCAGCAAAACCCTATGGATGTTCTCTTTCATCTGACGTTCCTTGATGGTGGGTAGCGGGTACCGGATACTGGATTCGGTAATCCCTATCCAGTATCCGTTCGACCGCGATCAGTACTTGAACTTCATCCGCAGGCCGAGGTTGTACTTTCCCGCCTCGCTTTTCTGCGCGAACACCGCGGACCGCCCGCCGAACAGGTACTCGGCCTTGAACTCGGTGGAGAGGTTGGAGGAGAAGCCCTGCGAATAGCTGACGAACACGTCGCGGGTGATGTACTTGCCCAGCGTCACCTGCGGTTTCGACTCGGCGCCGGCCTGGGTCTTGATCTTCAGCAGGTCGAGCCCGGTCCCCTTCTGGATCTTGCCGGCCGCGATCCCCAGGGCGTAGTCCACGCCGCGCAGCGCGGTGCCGGTGAGGCTGAGGTCTCCGCTGCCGCTCTCGTCCAGCATCATGCCCGCGCCGACCAGGGTCAGGATCTCCTGTTCCGACCGCGACGGGTCGGAGCTGAACGTCAGCTTCGGCTGCAGCGCCGTGCCCCCGACCGTCAGGTAGATCTCGTACTTCTGCTGGGCTTCCCCCCCGCCGCCGCTGCTGGCGAAGACGGTGGTGTGGGCCTTCAGGTTCAGGCTGGGATTGATCACCGCCGCGTTGGTGAACGTCAGGGTGCCCTCGGTGATGTCGAACGAGCGGTCCAGGAAACGGTAGACGCCCTGCAGCGGCTCCAGCTGGCCCGACAGGAACAGGATGTTCTGGCTCATCCGGACGTTGAGGTTGTCGATCTTGAGCTCGATGTCGGCGTCCTTGTTGCGCAGCCAGATGCCGTTGGGCCCGGTGATCGACAGGTCGAGGTCCATCGGCTTCTGGGCGCCCTCGGGCGGCGGCGGCTCCTCGGCCGGGGCGAACGGCAGGGTGATCAGCGCCGAGTTGACCTGGGCCGCGCCGCCGATCCTGACGTAGTCCATCGAGCCGCCGATGGTGATCTGGGAGTTGACGTTGGCCTCGATGAACGGGATATTGCGGATCGGCGAGCGGACGGTGGCGACGTCGAACCGCATCCGGCCCGGGATGAACTTCTCCAGCAGCAGGTACCCGCCCAGCTGCACGGTGCCCTGGCCCTCGGTCATCCCCGTGATGTTGTCCACCACCACGCTGTCGGCGTTGAAATGGGCCATCGCCTGGACGTTGTGGAGGTACATCCCCAGCGGACGCAGCACCATCTTGGCCTGGTTGATGGTGAGGTTCCCGGCCAGCAGCGGGCGGGACGGCGTCCCCGACGCCCGGACGTTGACGTCGACCCGTCCCTCGTAGACCGACAGCAGGTCGGCCATCGGGAAGAACACCCAGGTGCCGATGTCCCGCAGCACCACCTCGGCCGCGATCGGCTTGTCCAGCAGCTTCCCCAGGTTGGGGCCGACCCCCAGGTCGACGCCGACCTCGGCGGTGATCTCCGAGTCCTGCCCGAACCGGGTGATGGTCAGCCGCCGCACCCGGGCGGTCTGGTCGGCGTAGTCGGCGCGCAGGGCCAGCGCGTCCGCGGTGAACTGCTCGTAGCGCAGGTCGGCGACCTCGACGGCCAGGGTGAACCGGGGGTCGGCCAGGGTCCCCGACGCCGCCAGGTCCAGGTCGATGCTGCCGTGGACGGTCTGCCCCAGGTTGGCCAGCCGCAGCAGCCGCCGGCTGTCGATGTCCCGGCCGGCCACCTTGAGCGCGAAGCCCTTGGCGCCGTGGTACTGCCCCTCCAGCCGCAGCCGGCCCCGCGCCAGCAGCAGCTCCGTCGGCTCCAGGCTGATCGTCGGACCGGCGATGTTGATCCGTACCGGCTGGGAATTGGCGATCATCTGGTCACCGCAGGCATAGTAGAGCTTCGACACGATCAGGTTGATGTTCTTGCGGTCGATCTCGGCCCGGCCGATGATCTGGGCGGAGGTGATCGAGTCCTTGTCGATCACGATCGACACGCCGCCCCATTCCGTCCCCCGCAGCTCCGTCAGGATGTCGATCTGGTTGATGGTGTGCTGCCCGATGTAGATCTCGCGCGCCGAGAACTTGCCGTCGCCGATCGGCCGGGTGGTGATCGACTTGACGGACAGGTCGCCGTCGAAGTAATGGCAGGCGTAGTCGCCCAGCACGGCCTCCTTCAGCCGGAAGCTGCCGATCACGTCGGGGTTCTTGAGCGGCCCGGTCAGCAGGCCGGTCAGCCGCAGCTTGCCCGAGAGCCGGTTGAGGCCGACCAGCGGGCCGAACTGCGCCAGCTCGATCTCGTCGGTCTCCAGCTCGATCGATACCGCGTTGCGGTAGAGGTCGCCGCTGATCCCCAGGCTGGCCTGGCCGCTCTCCAGCCGGAACCGTTCGATCTCGATCACGCCGCCGGAGGCCCGCACGGCCGCATCCAGGCTGGTGATGGGGATGTCGTTGACCGAGCTGCGCGCCATCGCCATCCTCGCCCGGCCGGCCAGCCGGTCGCGGTCGAACCCGCTGCCGGCGAAGGCCAGCGTCCCGTTGAGGTCGGACGACAGCACGCGGCGCGACGCGGCGACGATCCGTCCGATGTCGAGGTGCTGGACGATCAGCTCGCCGTCGTAGGCGCGCTGCCGGTAGTCGAGCCGCGCCGTCGCCGTGACCCGGCCGCCGCCGGCGGACAGCGCCAGCTGGTCGACCTGGACCGCGCCGGACGCCAGCCGGATCCTGGCCGCCAGGCCCTCGATGGCGATGCCGCCGGCGGTGCAGGGCGTCGCGCTGATCGCGACCAGCCCCTGCGGCGTTGCCAGCGGGCCGGCGGCCGTGGCATCGAGCGTCACCGTGCCGGACCACCCGGCCGCCGGCTGGCCGGCGAACCCCGCCGCGTCGCGCAGGCCGAGCACCGCCTGGCAGGTGGTGACGGCGAACCGCCGGTCGCCGGCGTCCAGCCAGGCGCTGACGTCGACCGAGCTGTGCTCGGTCACCGCCCGCAGCCGGTCGACCGCGATGGAGTCGCCGCGCACGGTGACCCTGCCGCTGATGTCCTTGATCGTCAGGCCGCGGCCGGGCACGGTCGCCGAGCACCGCCGGATGACGGCCTCCAGGCGATCGCCGCCCATGGTCAATCCCAGCTGCAGCTCGACCTGTTCGACCGTTTCCGTCATCGTCGGCGTCCGCAGCGCCAGCGACAGGTCCCCGACCACGATCGACGGCAGCGCCAGCGGCGGGAATCTGGTCGGCCCCTGGTGTTTCGCGCTGTCCGGCCGGTCCGGTCCGGAGAAATTCCAGCGGCCGTCCCGGGACTGCTCCAGTCCGATCCGGGCGCCGCTGACGTTGATGGAGCCGATCGTCAGCCGGCGGCGGTAGAGCGACCGGAACGGGTCGGCGCTGACCCGGATCTGCGCGATGCGCGCCATGCAGCCGCGGGACAGTGAGTCGTGGGAGGCGACGGCGAGGTCGCTGATGGCCACCGTCAGCGGGAAACGGTACGCCACCCCGCCCACCGCGAATTCCCTGTGCAGCGCGCCCGACAGCACGGCATTGGTCCGGGCCAGCAGGCCGGCCCTGAACCGGTCGCTGCCGACCACCGCCGCGAACGTCGCGACCATGGCGACGACCAGGGTCATCGCCAGCCACGGGGTCAGGTCGCGCAGCCGCCGTCGCATCTCAGAACGCGTGTCCCAGGTTGATGTAGACCAGGCCGTGCTTCCAGTCGATCGTCCCCGATGTCTTGACCGCGTAATCCAGCCGGACCGGGCCGATCGGCGTGTAGATCCGCAGGCCGGCCCCGGCGCCTCCCTGGTACTGCCGCCAGGTGGCGCCGTCGAACGACGACCAGACGTTCCCGGCGTCGGCGAACAGGGTGATGCCGAACATGAACCAGATGAAGGACCGCAGCTCCGCGTTGCCGCAGACCAGCAGGTTGCGGGCCGCCGCGGAGTCGGCCGTCAGCTCGTCGGTCTGGTAGCCCCGCAGGTTCATGGCCCCGCCCAGCCGCAGCCGCTCCTGCACCGGGACGGCGCCGCCGCGACGGTAGGTCTGGATGCCCGCCCCCTTCACCCGCCAGGCGAACGTCAGGTAGCGGTTGATGCCGTGGTACATCGAGAATTCGCCCGTCACCTTGCGGAAATCGTTCGACCCGCCCAGCATCCAGCCGGCCTGGTCGGCCCGCCCGGTGAGGTTGAAGCCGGCGTGCGGGTTGAACAGGCTGTCGCGGGTGTCGGCGGTGGCGGTGATGAATGCCGAGCTGGTGGTGTTGACGGTCTGCTGGACGTACTCGTACTTGTAGCCGACGTACGACTGGAAATAGCGGGTGAAGGACTTGCCGACCGATCCCTCCCCGCCCAGCCGGCTGAGGGTCCGCCACGATGACACCTTGTCGCGCTGCAGCTTGTAGAAGACGTTGCCGCTGCCCTTGAGCGGCGTGCTCAAGAAGTACGGCTCCAGGTACTCCACGTAGTAGTCGTTGGTGTAGGGGTGGATGCCGTCGACGTTCTGCAGCCCGTAGGTGGCGTCGGCGCGGACGGTCAGCTTCTGCAGGTTGCCGAAGACGTCGTCGCCGCCCCATTCCAGCCCGCCCTGGACCGCGTCGGGCGGCTGGTAGCCGAAGTTGAAGCCCACCCAGCTGGTCTTGTCCTCGCGCACCGTCAGCACCAGGTCCACGGTGTCGCGTTTCTGGGCCAGCCCCTCCATCTCGAACCGCACCTCGGTGAACAGCCCCAGCGCATAGACCCGCTGCTGGGTGTCGTAGATCTTGGCCGGCACGAACAGCTCCCCCGGCTTGATGGTCATCTCGCGCTCGATCACCCGGTTGCGCACCCGCTTGTTGCCCGTGATCCGGATGCTGCCGACATGCACCTCGGGGCCCTCGTAGATCTTGAACGTCACGTCGGTGACGCGGGGATCGTCGGTCTTGATGATGGTGTCCTTGACCGTGCAGTAGAGCCGGCCCTTCTCGGCGTACAGCCCGACGATGCCGGCCGTGGTCTGCTTGATCAGCGCCAGGTTCATGGCGTCGCCGGTCCGCACCTTGAGCGCCTGCAGCAGCAGCGAGTCCGAGAACAGGGCGTTGCCCTCGAAGGCGATCGTCCCGATGGCCGACAGCGGGCCCTCGTCGATCGTCAGCACGTAATCGATCGACTGGGTCTGCAGGTTGACCCGGCCCTCGCGGTTGGCGAAGCGGGCCTCCAGGTACCCCCGCTTCTGGTAGGCGTAGATGATCTTGCGCAGGTCCTGCTGGAAGGTGAAATCGTCGAACCGCTCGCCGCTGCGGCTGGTCATCCTGCCGATCAGCTCGCCCTGGGAGAACAGCGTGTTGCCGACGAAGGTGACCTCTCCCAGCTTCATGCGCGGGCCACCATCATCGGCCAGCGGCTCGCCCATCCGGGTGGTCTGCCTCTTGGCGCAGGAGACCAGGGTCGCCGCCAGCAGCAACGGGATGATATAGCGGATCGTTCGCTTCAAAATGCTCGCCGTGAAGTGCGCCGATTACAGCTGGAGTTTGCCTTCGTCGATCAACGTCCGGCCGTCGATCGTGACCGTCGGGGCCTTGACGATGCCGTCCTGGTGGCTGGGCACCCGTACCAGCCCGCCGAAGTGGGAGTTGTCGCCGAAGGCGATATGGACCGTTCCCAGGACCTTCTCGTCCTCCAGCACGTTGCCGGTGATCCGAGCCGCGGGATTGATGCCGATGCCGAACTCCGCCACGTTCAGCCCGGCCCTGCCGTGCCGCGCCAGCTCGCGCCACAGCCGGGACGCCTCCCGGCCCGGCCCCACCCCGACCGCCACGCCGCCGGCCACCGCCACCGCGATCGGGCGCCGCACCCGGGCCTGCAGCACCGAGCCGTCGATCACCAGCCGGCCGCTGGCGGTGCCCTCCAGCGGCGCGACGTAGACCTCGCCGGCGGGCAGGTTGGTGAACCCCCCCGGTCCGCGGATGATGCCGTGGTCGGGCCGCGCGGTCCTCCCCCGCAGCGAGAACGTCAGGTCGGTGCCCCGGGCGGTGGTGATCCGCACCGTGCGCGCGCCGGACAACCGCGGGATGATCCGGTCGCACAGCCGCTGCAACCCGCGGTGGTCGACGGCCAGCGTCCGCCGCAGCATGGCGGCGGTGGCGCCCGGCATGCTGGCGATGCGGGCCCCCGCCGCCGTGGCCCGTTCCCGCGCCTGGGTGTGCGACAGCGATCTGGTGGTCGCCAGCAGGATGGCGTCGGCACCGCGCATCATGGCGGCGACGGCCGGCGGCGGCTCCTGCCCGTTGTTGGCGCGCACCGGCATCACCGCCAGCAGCGACTCCCGGGCGTAGCGCAAGGACGCCTTGCGGATGGCCATGCCCAGGGCCAGCCGCCCCTCATCGGTGACGACCAGCACCGTCTCCCGGGGCTTGACCCCCAGGCAGTCGGTGAAGGCCACTGCCAGTGAGCGCTGGATGTCATTCATCGGTCGATCGTCCCATCGTGCAGTGGTACGGCCGGGTCACGCCGGCATCGGCTGGTGCACCCGGCGGATCCGGGCCCCCAGCTTGCGCAGCTTGCGCTCCCAGTTCTCGTAGCCCCGGTCCAGGTGGTAGATGCGGCTGACCTCGGTCCGGCCCTGGGCGGCCAGCCCCGCGATCACCAGGGCCGCGGCGGCCCGCAGGTCCGAGCCCATCACCGGCGCGCCGGTCAGCGCCGGGACCCCCCTGACGATGGCGGTGTTGCCCTCCAGCCGGATGTCCGCGCCCAGCCGGTTGAGCTCGGGCACGTGCATGAAGCGGTTCTCGAAGATGGTCTCGGTCACCGCCGCGATGCCCCCGGAGACCGTCATCAGCGCCAGCAGCTGGGCCTGCATGTCGGTGGGGAAGCCCGGGTACGGCGCCACGGCGATCTCCACCGGCCTGAGGCGGCGCCGGGCCTCGACCGTGATCATCCCGTCGCCGGCCGCGATCTTGACCCCGGCCCGTCGCAGCACGTCGATCACCGCGCCGACGTGGTCGGGCCGGCAGTCCTCGATCGTGACGCAGCCCCGGGTGATCGCCACCGCCGCCATCAGCGAGCCGGTCTCGATCCGGTCCGGGACCAGGCGGTGCTCGGCCGGCCGCAGCCCGTCGACGCCCTCCACGCTGATCACCGGGGTGCCGGCGCCCTCGATCCGGGCCCCCATCGCGGCCAGCAGCTCCGCAGTGGCCGCGACCTCGGGCTCCATCGCCGCCGACTCGATCACCGTGGCGCCGCGGGCCAAGGTCGCGGCCATCATCACGTTGATGGTCGCGCCCACCGACACGCCGTGCGGGCCGGCCAGGTTGACGCGGGCGCCCCGCAGCTGCCGGGCCTCCGCCTGGACGTAGCCGTGGACGATGGTGACCCTGGCGCCCAGCGCCTCCATGCCCCGCAGGTGCAGGTCGACCGGCCGGGCGCCGATGGCGCAGCCCCCGGGCAGCGATACCCGGGCCCTGCCGAACCGCGCCAGCAGCGGCCCCAGCACGTAGTACGAGGCCCGCATCTGCTTGACGATCTCGTACTCGGCCTCGCACTTCAGCGCGGCCGGTACGTCGAGCGTCATCCGGCCGTCGCCGGACACCACCCCGGCGCCCAGGCGCAGCAACAGCCGCCGCATGGTGCGGACGTCCATCACGTTGGGGACGTTGGAGAGCACCGACCGCCCGGGCGCCAGCAGGCAGGCGGCCAGCGCCGGCAGCGCGGCGTTCTTGGCGCCGGAGACCCGCACCGTGCCGGTCAGCTCCCTGCCGCCATCGATCACGAATTTATCCATCGCTTCCCTTCCCCGGATGATCACGAATATCCGCGAACGCAGATTTCACGGGAAACACCGATTCGTGAACATTCGTGCGGGTTCGCGGATAGTTCCGTCACTTCTTCCCGGACAGCTTCTCCGCCTCGTCGATCAGCATCACCGGGATGTCGTCATCGATACGGTAGCCCAGTTTGCAGGACCAGCACAGCAGCTTCTGCTCCTTGGGCCGGTACTCCAATTCCCCCTTGCATTTGGGGCAGGCCAGTATGTCCAACAACTTCTTGTCCAGCATGGCAGTACCTCCTCGACAACTCAATTATACAGAACGGGAATCGCACTGTCAACGGGAAAGCATTCCCGCGATGGCCTGCGCTGCCTGCCTGACGCTGCCTGCCACAGCCGGGCTGATCGGCCGGTCCAGCATGATCTGTCCGGCTTGGATCCCCAGCGCCACGACCGATGACCCCGCGGTCCTGCCGATGTACTGCGCCAGGAACGACAGCGGCATGGTATGGGTGGAATGCATCATCGACCCCATCGCCGCGGCGTCCAGCATCCGGATCTCGCCCACCGCGGCCCCCATGTCCGCCGCGTCGATCATCAGCACCAGGTCCGGCTTCAGCCGCTCGAGCGCGCCGGTATAGTTCTCCGGGGTCGTATGACACTCGAACAGGGACACCCGCCGGCCGGCCGCGGCGCCCGCGGCGCGCTCGCTGAGCCCCCGGACCACCAGCACGCCGGCGGCGTCGTCGCCCATCAGCTCGTTGCCGATGCCCAGCACCGCGACGTTCGAGGCCGGCGCGACCAGCGCGCGCAGCCGGTCAATCCATTCTGGATCCATGCGTTCCGTTCGGTACGCGGTCATAGTGCGCGAAATGGCCGGACCGCGCGGATCCGACCATTCACAACCAGCAACCAGCGACCAGTCAGTGCCTGGCGGCCACCGGTCATTTGTAGACGATCTTGAGCGCGCCGCGGTCGAAGGCGGCCTCCTCGAAGAACTCGTTGAGCTTGATGGCCTTGTCCGGCTTGGCCGGGCAGATCTCCTCGCACTGGCCGCAATGGGCGCAGCGGTCGACGTACACGACCATGCTGAACCGGCGCTTGACCTTGCCGTCGTCGGTCCTGGTCTCGGACTCCTGCGTGACCTCAATGGCCTCGGCCGGGCAGTCGCGCTCGCACATCCGGCAGCCGATGCACTTGTCGGGGTCCATCACCGGCCGACCGCGCAGCCTGGCGGGCACGGTGTTCTTCTCGAACGGGTAGAGCACGGTGGCCGGCCGCTTGAACAGGTGCCGGAACACCTCGGGCAGCATCGCCCCCAGTCGCAGGCTCATGGCAGGTATCCTTTCACGATGATCACGGCCACCAGCTGCAACAACGCAGCCGGCGCCAGGTAGCTCCAGGAGAAGTTGACCATCTGGTCGATGCGGATCCGCGCCGTCACCGCCCGGATGGCGGACAGGATCAGCACGATGAACAGGGTCTTGGCGATGAACCACAGGAACCCGGGGACCAGCCCGCCGGGGAAGCCGGCCAGGAACAGCGTGGCCAGGAACCCGGCGCCGGTGACCATCTGGACGTCGGTCAGCAGGCGGAACAGCGCCAGCTTGCGGCCGGAATACTCGGTGAAGGTGCCGCCCACCAGCTCGGTCTCGGCCTCCGGGATGTCGAACGGCAGCCGTTCCAGCTTGGCCTGCAACGCCAGGATGGCGACGGCGAAGGCGATGATGTTGACCGGCAAGTAGCCGGGATGCAGCTGGTAGAACCGGGCGATCTCCGCCATCCGCCAGGAGCCGGCCATCACCGCCGGCGACAGGATGGCCAGGAACATCGGCACCTCGTAGGAGAACAGCAGCGTCAGCACCCGCACCGCGCCGATCGAGGCGTACATGCTGGCCGAGGCCCAGCCCGCCAGGAAGTAGGCGAAGGTCGGCAACGACAGCAGGTAGGCCATCACGATGATGTCGCCGGGGAACGAGGTGGCCGAGACGATGCCGGTGGTGAAGTGCCAGACCGGCAGCAGCAGCCCCGAGGTCAGCACCGCGGCCAGCGCCAGCACCGGCACCGCGTTGAACAGCGGCTTGTCGGCGCTGGACGGCACGATGTCCTCCTTGGCCATCAGCTTGACGAAGTCGGCGATGGGCTGGAGCAGGCCGGCCCGCCCGGTGTAGAGCGGCCCGCGCCGGTGCTGGAACCGGGCGTACAGCTTGCGGTCCACCCATTCCACGAACGTCGAGTAGACGAACAGGAACAGCAGGCCCGGATAGACCAGGAGATAGAGCGCAACCTTCAACAGATCCATGTCACCACCTGCATAGAATTAGTTGTCGCGGAACGGCGGTCCCTGGCCCTAGGGCCGGATGCCCCGCCGGCGGTGGAACTCGATGCCGTACTGGCGCAGGGTCTCCCAGTCCCACACCTTCTCCCCGCCCCGCACGTCGCTGATCACCGCCATCCGGTCCGTGCACGACAGGCAGGGGTCGATGGCCGCCATGATGATCGGGATGTCCGCCAGGTAGGCGCCGCGCAGCATGTAGAGCGTCGACGGCCAGTTGGCCAGGGTCGGCGCCCGCACCTTGACGCGGTCGGGCTTGTCCGTGCCGTTGGCCCTGATGTAGTGGATCAGTTCGCCGCGCTGGGCCTCCACCCTGCTGACGGTCTCGCCCTCCGGCACCTTGCGCGGGGCCTTGGTCCGGACTTCTCCGGCCGGCAGGTTCCTGAGGATGAATTCCATGATGTCGTAGCTGGCCATCATCTCCTTGGCGCGCACCACCACGCGGGCCAGCACGTCGCAGCCATTGTCGGTGACGATGGTGAACGGGATCAGGTCGCCGAACCCGGCGTAGGGGTCGTCCTTGCGGACGTCGAAGTCCACACCCGAGGCCCGGGTGGTCGGCCCGGCAGCGGTCAGCTCGATGGCCTTCTCCCTGGGCAGCTTGCCGACCCCGGCGATGCGGGCCACCATGGTGGGCTCGGTGGCGCCCAGGTTGAGGTAGTACGGCGTGCGGGCCTTGAGGGCGGCGATGCCTTCCAGCAAGGTCTTGATCTGCATCCCGTCGAGATCGCGCCGCACGCCGCCGAAGGTCTGCATGCCGTAGTTCACGCGGTTGCCGGAGACCATCTCCAGCAGGTCCATCACCACCTCGCGGTCGCGCCAGGTGTACATGAAAAAGGTGTCGAAACCGATCTCGTGGCCGGCCACGCCCAGCCACAGCAGGTGCGAATGGATCCGTTCCAGCTCGCCCATCAGGCAGCGGATGAACACGCCGCGTGGCGGCGGCTCGATGCCCATCAGCCGCTCCACGCCCTGGGCGAAGCAGGTCATGTGGGCGTTGGAGCAGATGCCGCACACCCGCTCCAGCAGGTAAATGTCCTGGACATAGGTGCGGGCCTCGCAGCCCTTCTCCATGCCGCGGTGGTTGTAGCCCAGCCGCAGGTCGGCGTCGACGATGTACTCGCCGTCCACCTTGAAACGGAACGACGTCGGCTCCTTGAGCGCCGGGTGCTGGGGCCCGACCGGCAGAACGAAGGTCTCGCTCATTTGATCACTCCTTCCTCGCGGTTGTACTGCCAGTCCTTGCGCAGCGGGTGGATGCCGTCGGGCCAGCCCTCGGGCAGCACCAGCGGCCGCAGGTCGGGGTGGCCGTCGATGACGATGCCCACCATGTCGTGCACCTCGCGCTCGTAGAACGTGGCGCCGGGGTACACCCCGATGATGGTCGGCAGCGACGGGCGGGACCGCTCGGTCTGGGCCCGCACCGTCAGCGTCATGCCGGACCGGGCGAAGTGGTAGAGCGCCTCCAGCTTGTCGCCGGTGTCGCGGCCGGTGATGGTGGAAAGGTGGTAGAAGCCCAGCTGGTCGCGCAGCACCGTGCAGGCGGCGACCAGGTCGGCCTTGGCCACGTGCAGGAACATCACGCGGGCCGACGGGTGCGTCAGCTCGATGATCTTCCCCGGCAGGGACTGCTCGAGGGTGGTCTTGATGTTGTCGACGGTCATGCCATTACCTTCCGTATTCGGGATTCTGGATTCGGTATGCTGGTGGTCAGCCCTTCTTGAGCGCGGCCAGCAGCTTGGCCACCCCGTCCAGGATGGCGTCGGGGCGGGCGGCGCAGCCCGGGATGTAGGCGTTCACCGGGATCACGCTGTCGATGCCGCCCATGCAATTGTAGAGGCCGCGGAACACCTCGCCCGAGCAGGCGCAGGAGCCGACCGCCACCACGAACTTGGGCTCGGCCATCTGGTCGTAGATCCGCTTCAGCCGGTCGGCCTGCTGGCGGGTCACCGGGCCGGTGCAGACCAGCACGTCGGCGTGGCGCGGCGAGGCCTTGAGCAGGGCGCCGAACCGCTCCAGGTCGTAGCGCGGCATCAGCGCCGCCACGATCTCGATGTCGCAGCCGTTGCAGGAGCCGCTGTTGAAGTGCAGCAGCCAGGGCGAACTGACCCGGGACCACTTGACGAGCTTCTCGAGTGCCATACTATTTCCTTTTTCCCAAATGAAGATGCGAACATGAGAAGGTGCGACGCTGCGAAAAGGTGATCGGCACTTCCCACCCTCTGATCGTCCCGGCGTCGGGTATCATTTCAGGATCAGCGCCATGATCGACAGGGTGATCATCAGCAGGTAGAAGATTCCCAGCAGGGCGAAGGCCAGCGACCCGCCGGGGATGGTGGCGATCACCAGGGCCGCCACGTGCATCATGGTGAAGAACAGCGCGGCATAGAAGAACAGCCGGTAGCCGACGTGCCACTGCCGGTTGGGCACCGGCTCGCCGCAGGCGTAGGCGTCCAGCTTGGCGCCGGCGTCCTTCAGCTTGGGCGCCATGGCGCCGCCCAGCCGGTAGAGCAGGTAGGCCGCGCCGGTGAACAGCACGAAGCCGGCCAGCGGCGTCAGCAGGATGTTCCAGGGGCTGTGCAGTGCGGTGTTCATTGGGTCCCTCTCGTCGATGGTGCGGTGCGCGGGATCAGCCCTTGAGCCGGGCCAGGCCCCGGACGTCCAGGCTGCCGGTATTGCGGTAGGCGGTGATCACCAGGGCCAGCGCCACCGCCATCAGCGTTACCTCGACCACGATGAAGGTGATGATGTAGCTCTGGGTCAGGAACTCCTCGCCCCGGAGGTAGCCCGCCATGATGAAGACCAGCACCACCGCCTTGGTCATGATCTCCAGGCCGATCAGCAGCCGGATCATGTTGCGCCCGGTCAGCAGCGCGTACAGGCCGATGAAGAAGAACAGGCCCGCGAAGATCAGGTAGGTCGTCACCATAGCTTCTCCCCTCCGTCCTTGGCTTTTTCCGCGTCCTGCTTCTGGCGCGCGGTCTGGGGCTTCTCCCGCAGCAGCGCCAGCACCCCGAACACGCCGGCGAAGATCACCGCCACCTGGCCCAGGATGTCGAGCGAGCGCACGCCCCACAGCGTGGCGCCGAAGCTCTCGCCGACCGCGGCGTAGCCGGCCGGCTGGTAGGACGAGAACAGCGCCCGCATCACCAGCAGGTCGGCCAGGCCGAAGGCGGCCAGGGCCAGCGGGAAGACATAGAGCGGCCAGCCGGCCTCCCGCACCTGGTCCTCCTCCTTGGTCAGGGCGATCACCGAGACGAACAGCACCGTGATCAGCCCGGCCACCACCGACAGCTCGAACACCGCGGCGTAGGGCGAGTTCAGGCGGTAGAGCACCACCGCCATCAGGGCGCTCATCAGCGCCAGGCTGATCGCCGACCGCACCAGGTCGCGCAGGAACACCGCGGCGCAGGCCAGGCCGGTCATCAGGACCAGCAGCGACAGGTTGATGAAATCCATATGCTCTCCGGATTAATTGCGTGTCACGGTGCCGGTGGTCAGTTCCCGAACAGGGAGAATCCGTTGACCCCGATGGCGTTGGTCAGCGAGGTCATCCCCGGCTGGATCAGGTTGTCGGCCACCCAGGGGTAGCACAGCCCCACGGCCAGGCACAGCGCCGCCAGGCCCACCGTGGCGAAGGACATGTAGAACGGGACCTCCTTGATCTTCTCCATCCCGGCGGCCAGCTTGCCGAAGAAGGCCCGGCGCTGGATCAGCAGGAAGTACCACAGCGTCAGCACGCTGGTGCCCACGGCCAGGGCGGCCAGGCCCAGCTGGCCGGCCTGCACCAGCGCCACGATGATCAGCAGCTTGGACCAGAACCCGTTGAACGGCGGCACGCCGGCGATGCTGAAGGTGCCGATGGTGGTGGTCAGCCCGGTGATCGGCAGCCTGTTGTTGATGCCGCCCAGCTTGGACAGCTCCCGGGTGCCGGTGGCGTACTCGGTGGCGCCGGCGTCCAGGAACAGCAGGCCCTTGAAGGTGGCGTGGTTGAAGAGGTGGAACAGCGCGCCCATGATCGCCAGCGGCGTGCCCAGGGCCAGGCCGATCACGATGTAGCCGACCTGGGAGATCGACGAGTAGGCCAGCATCCGCTTGAAGTCGGTCTGTCCCAGCGCGATCAGGGCGCCCAGCACCATCGACAGCGCGCCCAGCGCCAGCAGCGCCTGCGACACGCCCACCGGCAGCCCGAAGACGTTGTAGACCACCCGCACCAGCGCGTAGATGCCGGATACCTTGATCACCACGCCCGAGAGCATCGCCGAGATCGGCGCCGGGGCCGAGGGGTGGGCGTCCGGCAGCCAGGCGTGGAACGGCACGATCGCCGCCTTGAGGCCGAACCCCATCAGGAAGAACGCCAGCAGCAGCCCCAGCAGCCGCGGGTCGAAGCCGGCGCGGGCCGCGGCCGCCAGCTCGGCGAAGCCCAGGGTGCCGGTCATCAGGTAGACCAGCGCCGTCGCCAGCAGGATGCCGGTGGTGGCCACCGCCGACAGCATCAGGTACTTGAAGGCGGCCTCCACCTCGTCGTGCTTCTGGCCGAAGGCCACCAGCGCGTAGCTGGCGATGGCCGCCACCTCCAGGAAGACGTAGAGCGAGAACAGGTCGGTGGTCAGCACCAGGCCGTTCATCCCGGCCACCATGATCAGGAACAGCGCGTAGTAGGCGCCCTTGCCGCCGTAGTGCTCCATGTAGTTGACCGAGAACACGCAGGCGAAGAACGAGACCATGCTGATGGTCAGCAGCAGCAGCAGCGAGAACCCGTCCATCATCAGCGACAGCCGGATCGGCAGGCCGTAGAGGGCGCTGTCCCAGTAGTAAATGTGCCCGGCCCCGATCAGGCGGATGTGGGCGATGCCCAACAGCAGCGTGCCCAGCATGGTCAGCGCGGCCAGGGCGTCCGGCAGCCAGCGGTTCAGCCGGTGCAGCAATGGCATCAGCGCGGCCACGGCCAGCGGCAGGACGATGAACAACAGCAGCATATCTCTCGCAGCTCCGTCAGGGATTGTAGAGGGGCTCTGGTTACTTGACGATCAGGGCCAGGTAGACGGCCAGCAGCACGAACCCGCCCACCGCCCACGCCAGGTAGTTGGCGTACAGCCCGTTGTGGTAGGCCCGCAGCACGCCGATCGAGATCCGGCCCAGGAAGGTCATCACGTGCTCGTAGACGGCGTCGATGCCGCGGTCCACCCCCTGCCACACCGCCCAGGCCGCGCCGCGGACGGTCTTGCCGAGCAGCCACTCGTAGATGTCGAAGACCCGGGCCTCGGCCAGGTCGTAGAGGGTGTGCAGCAGCGGCAGGTTGTGCACCGGCTCGGACGCCAGGTAGGCCTTGCCCCCTGCCCGGCGCACGCCGTACCAGTGCAGCAGGAACGCGATGGCCAGGCAGCCGATGGAGACGCCGGCGATCCACGAGAACAGCGCCAGCCCATGGAAGTGGTGCCAGAACTCCAGCCCGCCATGGCCGGCCTCGCCGGCGAGGGCGTTGCCGTGGAAGATGGGTGCGATCAGGTGCTGCAGCGGCAGCTTGGAGTAGAGGCCGAACAGCACGCAGCCGGCCGCGATCACGATCATCGGGACCTGCATCGCCCAGCCCGGGTCCTTGGCGTCCTTGGTGGGCGTCTCCGGGTTGGGCTTGCCCAGGTAGGTGGCGTGCCCCAGCTTGAGGAACGAGGCGAAGGTGAAGATGGCTCCCAGCCAGGCCGCGATCGGGAAGATGATATGGCCGGTCTCGGCGGCGCCGTGGAACACCATCTCCTTGGAGACGAACCCGTTGAACAGGGGCACGCCCGAGATCGAGAACGCCGCCACCCAGAAGCAGGCCGCGGTCACCGGCATGGTGCGGCCCAGGCCGCCCAGCTTGCGCAGGTCGGTGCTGCCCGCCTGTTTCTCCACCGAGCCGCCGGTGAGGAACAGCGTGCACTTGTACATGGCGTGGTTGAGCATGTGGAAGATGCCGCCGGCCACGCCGATCAGGGTGCCGGTGCCGATGCCCAGGATCATGTAGCCCACCTGGCTGATGGCGTGGAACGACAGCAGCTTCTTGTAGTCCTTCTGCACCAGGGCCATCAGCACCGCC
>JALOPJ010000083.1 GCA_025453955.1 Candidatus Edwardsiibacteriota bacterium | reverse complement strand
CTTGGCGCTGGGCACGACGTCGCCCTTGAGCTGGTCGTAGACCACGGAGCGCAGCCTGGCGTGGCGGATCGTCCCCTTGATCCTGCCGCCGGGCCGGGCGTCGCAGGCGTCCAGCACCATCGTCCCTGCCCCGCCGCCATAATCGGAGCCCCAGCCGATGAACGTGCCTTCCGGCAGCGGTATCGCCGAGGACGGCCGGAAACTGACCGCGGCCGCGCGGCAGGTGTCCCCGAACGCGATCTCGCAGCCGACCGGCAGGTCGGGCCTGATCATGATGTCCAAACCCGGGATCGGCCGCACCGTGCTGCGCTGCATCGGGAAGATGATCTGGATGCCGCGGGCCTGGTAGCCGTCGACGTATTCGCTGCCCAGCTCGAACTGGCGGGACGGGTCCGGCTTGTCGGCGCAGCCGGCGATGGCGGCCGCGACGACGACCAGGCTGATGACGCGTCGGATGCTCATGGCCGTGCGAACGCCTCCGTCACCTTCTTCAGTTCGGCGCGGATCCTGATCCGCTGCGGGCACTTCTTCTCGCAGGCGCCGCAGGCGTTGCAGTTGGCCGCGCGGCCGGCCTCCTTCATCCACATCCAGTAGACGAACGAACCGTTGCGGAACGTGCCGTAGCGGTAGCCGTCGTTGTACAGCGCGAAGTTGCGCGGGATGTCCACGCCCCGCGGGCAGGGCAGGCAGTACTTGCAGTCGGTGCACTTGACGGCGGTGATCCGGTTGTAGGCGGTCCGCACCCGCTCGATGGTGCGGTGGTCGCCGGCGGTGAACGGGACGGGAGCCTGGTCCGCCAGTTCCAGGTTCTCCCGCACCTGGGCCAGGTCGCTCATGCCGGAGAGCACCAGCGACACCTCGGGCTGGTCCCACAGCCACTGCAGGGCCCAGCCCGCCGGCGAGCGCGTGGCCGCGCCCGCGTCGAGGATGGCCTTGACCTGCTCCGGCGGCGCGGCCAGCTTGCCCCCTTTCAGCGGCTCCATCACGATCACCGCCATGCCCTTGGCCGCGGCGTAGCGCACGCCCCTGCGGCCGGCCTGCTCGGCCGTGTCCATGTAGTTGTACTGGACCTGGCAGAACTCCCAGCCGTAGCCGTCGCAGATATCGCGGAACGCGTCGTACCCGCCGTGGAACGAGAACCCGATGTGGCCGATCCGCCCCTTCTTGATCTGCAGCTCGGCCCAGCGCATCGCGCCCAGCGAACGCATCCTGGCCCAGGAGCCGCGGTCCAGCGAGTGCAGCAGGTAGTAGTCGATGACGGTGTCGTCCAGCCGCTGGAGCTGCTGGTCCAGGAAGCGGTCCATGTCGGCCCGGGAGTTCACCATCCAGACCGGCATCTTGGTGGCCGTTTTGACCCTGGCGCGGTAGCCGTCCTTCAGCGCCCTGCCCACCAGCGCCTCGCTGGCGCCGCCGTGGTAGACGTAGGCCGTGTCGATATAGTTGACCCCGCCGTCGATCGCTGCCCGGATCATCTCGATGGCCCTGGGCTCGTCGATCTTCCGCATGTCGCCGTCGAGGAACGGCATCCGCATGGCGCCGAAGCCCAGCGCGGAGACGTTGAAAACGGTCTTGCCGAATGGTCGGTACTGCATTCGCCTCCTACGAACTCATTCCTGTCCCTTCTCTTTCGTAAGAGCAGGGAGAAAGGGTTGAGCCCGGTTGGTTACCACCGTTCAAAGTGTACCTTGCTCCTACTATACCGTTTCACGGCCTTCGGTTTTTCGCCGGGGTATCCCAGCGACACGACAGACAGCGGCACGATGCCCTTGGGCAATCCCAGCACGCGCCGCACCCCTGCCACCCGGTCGGCCCGCGGATGCACGCCCAGCCACACCGCGCCCAAACCCTGCGCGTGGGCCGCCAGCAGTGCGTTCTGGGTCGCGGCCGCGCAGTCCTGCACCCAGTAGTCCTTGTGCCGCTCGGCAGGCAAATCGCCGCAGATGACGATGGCCGCCTGGGCGTCCTTCAACATCTGGGCGTAGGGATGGACCCCGGTGATCCGCTCGAGCGTGGCCCGGTCGCGCACCACGACGAACTGCCAGGCCTGCTGGTTGCCGGCCGAGGGCGCGTTCATGGCGGCCTCCAGCACCTTGCGCAGCTGGGCCTCGGTCATCTTCCTCGCGGAATACTTCCGGACACTGCGCCGGGTCATGATG
This sequence comes from Candidatus Edwardsiibacteriota bacterium, assembly GCA_025453955.1. Taxonomy (GTDB): domain Bacteria; phylum Edwardsbacteria; class AC1; order AC1; family EtOH8; genus UBA2255. The sequence goes on along the minus strand of JALOPJ010000083.1, from coordinate 11,308 downwards.
CATTTGATGGCTTCCATGCTTACCCCGTATTGACGGATTTACATTGGACGTTTAACGCGGTACGTTGCTACGTGGATCAAGACAGCTCCTCCATCGCCTTCTCGTACTCCTCCCGGTTGGGCGCCCGGCCGTGCCACTCGGCCTTGTCCTCCATGAACGACACGCCCTTGCCCTTGACCGTCTTGGCCAGCAGCACGGTGGGCTTGCCCCGGGTGTTGGCCGCCCGGTCGAAGGCGGACACCAGCGCGTCCACCGAGTGGCCGTCGACCTCCAGCGCGTTCCAGCGGAAAGCGCGCCACTTGTCGGCCAGCGGGGCCAGGCCCATCACCTTCTCCACCGCGCCGTCGATCTGCAGGTTGTTGTAGTCCACGACGGCGCAGAGGTTGTCCAGCCGGAAGTGGCCGGCCGCCATCGCCGCCTCCCAGACCTGGCCCTCCTGCAGCTCGCCGTCGCCCAGCAGGCAGAAGACGCGGCTCTTGCGCTTGTCCATCCGCAGGCCCAGCGCGGTGCCGGCGGCCAGCGACAACCCCTGCCCCAGCGAACCGCTGGAGGCCTCCACCCCGGGCGTCTTCAACCTATGGGGATGGCCCTGCAGGATGGCGCCCAGCTTGCGCAGCAGGCGGAAGGCGGCCTTGTCGAAGTACCCGGCCTCGCCCAGCGCCGCGTACAGCACCGGACAGGCGTGGCCCTTGGACAGGTAGAACCGGTCGCGCTCCTCCCACTGCGGCCGGGTCGGGTCGTGCTTCATCACGTGGCAGTACAGCACGGCCATGATCTCGGCCGACGACAGCGACCCGCCGGGATGGCCCGAGCCCGCGTAGTGGGTCATCTCGACGATGTCGCGGCGGATCTGCCGCGCGTTGTCGCGGAGGCGGCTGACGTTCATCTAATGGTGCACCGTCATTGCGAGTAAGGCGATACCACCTGCACAGACGTGGCGATCAACGACCCCGACCTTCCCGATGTACCTAGTTCGGTAATCGTTTTTTGCCTTCGCTATATAGTCGTCATCCTGGGATCGCCCCATGCCCGACAGGCTGAAGGGTCATCCCTCAATTCGCCAGGCACGAAGCGTTTCTCGGGATGACGAGCGCGGGGCTATTTCTTCGCCTTGGCCCAGTCGTCCAGGAACTTCTTGATGCCCAGGTCGGTCAGCGGGTGGTAGGCCAGCTGCTTCAGCACGGCCAGCGGGCAGGTGCAGATATGGGCGCCGGCCCTGGCGCAGTCCAGCACGTGCAGCGGGTTGCGGATGCTGGCCGCCAGCACCTGCGTCTTGAACTCGTAGGTGCGGTAGATGTCCATGATGTCGGCGATCAGGTCGGTGCCGTACTCGGACGCGTCGTCCAGCCGCCCCACGAACGGGCTGATGAAGGTGGCGCCGGCCTTGGCGGCCAGCAGGGCCTGGTTGGCCGAGAAGATCAGCGTGACGTGCGTTTTCACGCCCTTCTGCGACAGCGCCTTGACGGCCTTCAGCCCCTCCAGCGTCATCGGGATCTTGATCACGATGTTCTGGTGGATGGCGATCAGCGGCTCGGCCTCCCTCAGCATCCCCTCGGCGTCCGTGCTGACCACCTCGGCCGAGACAGGCCCGTCGATGATGGCGCAGATCTCCTTGACCACCTGCTTGAAGTCCCGCCCCTCCTTGGCGATCAGGCTGGGGTTGGTGGTCACGCCGTCGATGATGCCCCAGCCGGCGGCCTCCCTGATCTCCGCCACGTTGGCGGTGTCGATGAACAGCTTCATGTCCGCACGCTCCTGTATTCTGCAATATAAATTGGATAACTCATGGACTGTCGATTTACCGAAGCAGTCGTTCCGGCGTCATCCACTCGGCCTGCTTCATCCCGCGGAACCACGTCAGCTGCCGCTTGGCGAAGTTACGGGTATTCTGCTTGACCAGCTCGATCGCCCGGTCGAGCTCGTATTCGCCGTTCAGGTGCGCGATGGTTTCCCGGTAGCCGACCGTGCGCAGGGCGTTGAGCGACGGCGCGTACCCCTGGTCGAGGATGCCGCGGACCTCGTCCACCAGCCCCTGTTGGATCATGGCGTCGATCCGCCGCTCGATCCGCGCATAGAGCTCGTCCCGGCCCGCGTCCAGCACCACCAGCCGGTACGTTCGATGGTCCTTGACCCGCTCGTTCGAATGCCACTGGCTGATTGGTTTCCCGGTCAGGCGGTGGACCTCCAGCGCCCGCGTGATCCGCACCGTGTCGTTGGGCGCCAGCCGCGCCGCGGTGGCGGGGTCGACCTCGGCCAGTCGCTGGTGCAGCGCCGCCTTGCCATGCGACCCGGCGAACTCCGAGAATTCCTGTCGCAGCGCGGCGTCGGCCGGTGGGATCGCCGCCAGGCCCTCGATCAATGCCCGAAGGTATAGCCCGGAGCCGCCGACGATGTATGGTTTGCCTTGGGCGTCAAGCGCGTCCATCGCCTCCCGGGCGTCGGCCGCGTAGTCCGCCGCGCTGTATGGGCGGTCCGGGTCGAGGAAATCGACCAGGTGGTGCGGGACGCTGGCCCGCTCGGCGGTCGTCGGCTTGGCCGTGCCGATGTCGAGATACTTGTAGACCTGCCGCGAGTCCGCCGAGACGATCTCGGCGCCCAGCCGCTGCGCCAGCGCGATGCCGGCCGCGGTCTTGCCCGCCGCGGTGGGGCCGGCGATCACCGTCACCGGCCCGGTCATGACCGGCCGAACCGGCGGTCCAGGTCGTCCAGCGACAGCTTGATCACCGCCGGCCGGCCGTGGGGGTCGAGGTACGGCGAGCTGGTGGCGAACAGCCGGTCCACCAGCCGGCCCATCTCGGCCGCCGTCAGCGGCTGGCCCGCCTTGACCGCGGCCCGGCAGGCGAACGAGCGCGCCACCCGCGCGGCCGGCTCCTCGGCGGTGGCGGCGGTCTCGGCCAGGTCGGCCAGGATGCCCCGGATGATGGCGGCGCCGTCGGCCTCGACGCCGGCCTCGGCCGGCAGGCCCTCGACCACCACGGTCCGGCCGGAGAACCGCTTGATGTCGAAGCCCAGCCCCTCGAACACCGGGCGGTACTGCTCGAACACCGCCAGTTCCGCGGCCGTCAGCTCCAGGTTCAGCGGGAACAGCAGCTGCTGGGCCTGGCGCGCCCCGCGCGACCGCAGCAGGTCCTCGTAGAGGACGCGCTCGTGCGCCGCGTGCTGGTCGATGATGATGATGCCGGTCTTGGTCTCGGCCAGGATGTAGGAGCTGTGGGCCTGCCAGTAGGCCACCACGGGCTGGACCGCCTCCCCTGCCGGCAGGGGCGCGGCGGGACCGTAGGGCGCCGTGAACAGCTCGCGCACCGAGTGCAGCGCGGCCTCGACCGGCCCCGCCGCCGGGGCCGGTCGAGGCTGGTAGCCGGGAACGCCGGCCGACGGCTCCCCCTCCAGCACCACGGCGGCGTCGCTGAACAGCGCCCGGTTGACCGCGGCGCGGACCGTGTTGAACACCAGCGACTCGTCCCGGAACCGCACCTGGCTCTTGGCGGGATGGACGTTGACGTCCACGTCGCGCGGCGAGATGTCGACGAACACCAGGTAGGCCGGGTGCCGTCCCTGCAGCGCCGGGCCGTAGGCCTGGTACACAGCGGCGTGCACCAGCTTGTCGCTGACCCGGCGGCCGTTGACGAACACCAGCTGCTCGCGCCGCCGCGGCCAGAGGTGTTCGGGTTGCGATGCGTATCCGAAGGCCCGCACCGGCCGCTGGCCGTGGTCGAAGGCGACCATCGTGTCGAACAGCTCGCGGCCCAGCACCTCGGCGGCCCGCTCGGCCTGAGTGCCGGGCCGGTACCGCAGCACGTCCCTGCCGTCGGTGACCAGCGACATGGCCACGCCGGGATTGGCCAGGGCCTGGGCCGTGACCTCGTCGATGATGCGGCGGGCCTCGGTCTGCTCGGACTTCAGGAACTTGCGGCGGGCCGGTACGGCGGCGAACAGCTCCTCCACCGCGATGGTGGTGCCGGGATTGGCGGCCGCTGCCCGCGGCTCGCCGCATCGTCCTTGCTGGCACGCGATCGACCAGGCCGTGGCCGAGTCCGCGGTGCGCGATGTGATCGACAGCCGCGACACCGCGGCGATGCTGGGCAGGGCCTCGCCCCGGAACCCGTAGCTGGCGATGCCCAGGACGTCCTCGTAGCGGCCGATCTTGCTGGTGGCGTGGCGCCGCAGGGCCAGGGCCAGCTCGTCGCGGCCGATGCCGCAGCCGTCGTCGGCCACGCGGATGGCGCGCGTCCCGCCGCCGGCGATCTCGACCTCGACGGCGCGCGCCCCGGCGTCGATGCTGTTCTCCAGCAGCTCCTTGACCACCGAGGAGGGCCGCTCGATCACCTCGCCGGCCGCGATCTTGTTGACGATGTCGTCTGGCAGGACCTGGATCGGCATGGGCGGCTTACCGCTTCCTCCGGATGTCATTGCGCATTATTGGCCGGGATCCCCCGCCGCCGCGGCGGCGGAGTCCTGGACGGTTGTGCGCTGGTCCGTCTTCCCTTGGGCGTCCTTCGCACGGTCGATGCCGTCCTGGTAGACACGGAACGGCTTGTCGTCCGCGCCCCCTTGCGTCTTGACCTCGCTCTTCCCGGTGCAGCCCGTGAGCGACGCGATCAGCATGGCGAACAACGCCATCAGGCACGTCCTCATGCGTCCCCTTTCCCCGATGCCGCGGCCGGCGGCCGCGTCTTCCAGCGACGGTGCACCCAGTACCAGTGGTCGGGATGCTGCCGCACGCGCAGCTCCAGCCGCGACGCGATCTCCCGCGTGAGCCGTGAGATCTCGCGCTCGCGGTCGGCCGAGGGATCGGCGCAGAGCGGCGGGTCGACGATGCCGCGGTGCTTGCCCCCGGGCTCGCGCACGATCACGCCGGTGATGATCGGCGCGCCGGTCTTGACCGCGAACAGCGCCGGCCCGCGGGTGGTCGAGGCCGGCCGGCCGAAGTACTCGACGAACACGCCGTCCGAGCCCGCGTCCTGGTCCGCCAGCATGGTCACCAGCCGGTTGGCCGCCAGCGCCCGCAGCACGTCCTTGGCGGCGTTGCGCTTGTAGATGATCCCGATCCCCGTGCCCTGCCGCAGCCGGTTGAGCAGGGCATCAACTTTGGCGTTGTGCTGGGGGTAGACCACCACCGAGAACGGGTAGCCGGCCGAGGCGATGGCCGCGGCGTACAGCTCCCAGTTGCCGAAGTGCCCGCTGACCAGGATCGCGCCCTTGCCCCCTGCCAGCGCTGCCTTGAGATGCTCCTCGCCTTCAAAACTGACCAGCGTCGCGATATCGGCCCGCGACTGGTTCCTGAACCGCAGCAGCTCGACCAGGTTCCGCCCCAGGTTGCGGTAGAGCTTCCGGGTGATGGCGGCGACCTCCCGCGGCTGTTTCTCCGGAAACGACCGGGACAGGTTCGCCAGCGCCACGTCCCGCCGCACGCCGGCCGCGTAGCCCAGCCCGCCCAGCACGGCGCCGAGCCCCAGCGCCAGCCGCGGCGGCAGCAGGTTGGCCCACCAGCCGATCCCTTTCAGCAGCCAATATTGCAGGATGTAGCCGAGTTGTTTCACGCGGTGGTCCTTCTTGTCATCGCGAGGCGGCCCCGAAGACCAATGCGAATGAAGCGATCTGCTGCATCCTTGTCATCGGTGAGATTGCCGCGTTCGTGCAGGCGGACCAGCCGTTCTCGCAATGACGATTGGACGGCGCTGCTCACGGCCGCAGCAGCCGGGCGACCAGGCTCTTGCGCTGGTAGACCGCGTGCTGCGGGCACATTTCCTGGCAGCACAGGCAGCTGATGCACAGCCGGTAGTCGAACTCCGGCACCGTGGCGGTGGGCTTGAGCGCGCTCACCGGGCAGCTCTCGACACAGAACCCGCAGTTGACGCACATCTCCGCGTGGATGGCCGGCTTGACCCGGAACAACTTGGCGGCGATCCGCGCCAGCGGGCCCGGGATCAGCACGAAGAACCAGCCCGGCGGCCAGCGGAAATCGCGGCGGACATCGCAGCGGTCGCCCAGCAGGCGGATCCTCGAGAGGTCCGCCTCGCCCAGCTGCTGCCGGGACGCGGCCCTGGTGGTCGGCACCGACAGCGGCCGCTTGCCCAGCAGGTGCGCGGCCACGGCGTCGATCGCCACGCCGTCGGCGCCGGCCAGCACCAGTCCCAGCTGCTTGGGCTGGCCGGCCGCGGGCCCGGCCCCGTCCATGCCGGTGATACCGTCGACGACGGTGAGGTGCGGTTTGGCCAGCGCGTAGACGTCGGCGACGATGGCCGAGAACTCGCCCGGCAGGGGCGCCTCCTTGTGGTAGTTCGATTTCCGCAGGCCGGGGATGGCGCCGTACATGTTCTTGACCGCGCAGGTCAGCACGGTCAGGCCGTGGGTCTTGAGCTTGGGCAGGTTGATCACCACGTCGGCCTCGGCCACGGCCCGGGCGATGTGGTACTTCCTGCCGCGCCGATCCAGCTGGGACACGCCGCCCTTCTCGAACTGCACCAGCTCGACGCCGTGCCGCTGGCAGATGTCCCACATGCCGGTGGTGCGCCAGTAGTCCTGCACCGACCGCACCGCGCCGGCCGGGCTGTCGCCCAGCGACGGCAGGCCGCCGGCCTGCTTCACCAGCAGCACCACGGCCTCGACCACGGCCGGGTGGGTGGTGATCATCTCCTCGGGCCGTGCGGCCTGCAGCAGGTTCGGCTTGAGGAGTACCTTGTTCCCGGGTTTCACGAATGCCCCAATGCCGCCCAGCGGCTCCAGCGCCTTGGCGACGGCGGCCTGGACCTCGGCGGGATCGTAGGTGTAGCAGCGGGCGATGGCGACGGTGGTCATGAACGGATCACGATGCAAGTTCTATCATTTTTCCGCAAAATATTACATCTTCAACACCGGCGCCGACCGGCGCCGGGACCTGCCGATCCGCCTGATCGCCCACACCAGCAAGGCGATGGCGCCGACCAGGCAGATCAGCGGCAGCAGCAGCGCCACCACGGTCAGCACCGCCGAGCCGACCCACTCCAGCGTCGCCACCAGGTGGTTGCCGAAGCCGCCGGTGGCCGCGGTGGAGGCTCCGCGCACCAGCATGCTGCCGGCCTGGACCAGGCCCGCCACCCCGCCGCCGGCGATGATGCCCAGCGTCCAGCGCAGCAGCGGCGAGGCGTCGCCCAGCAGCGACACGGTCAGCAGCGTCCCGGCCGTGACCGCGGCCGGCGCGGCGACGGTATCCAGCGCGTGGTCCAGCCAGGGGATGTAATAGGCCGCGATCTCGACGGCGGTGGCCGCGGCGAAGGCCGCCAGAGCCTGCCAGGTGCCCAGCCACTGGAACCCGGCCGCCAGCGGCAGGTGGCCCGTCAGCGCCGCGATGCTGACGCCCAGCAACGGGACGAACACCCGCAGCCCGGTGGCGGCGGACAGCCCGACGCCGGCCGCCAGGCCGATCAGGATCTGGACCGTGGTCGTGTGCATGCATCCCTCCTGCGGCGGTCGTCAGGCCCGGACGAACAGCTTGCCCGGCAGCTGGCGGGCCATGCCCTTCAGCTCCAGCGCCAGCAGGATGCGCAGGGCCGCGGCGGTGTCCAGCTTTGACCCCTGGGCGATCAGGTCGATGTGCAGCGGCGCGTCCTGCAGGGCCTGGAACACCGGCAGCTCCGCGCCGTCGGGCTGGGGCCGGGGCGGCTGGGGAGCGGGCGGCGGCGCGGTGACGGCCAGTTCCTCCAGGATGTCCTCGACCGATTGCACCAGCTTGGCGCCCTGCTTGATCAGCCGGTTGGTGCCGACGCTGGTGGCGGCGGTCACCGGGCCGGGCACGGCGAACACCTCGCGGCCCTGGTCCGAGGCCCAGCGCACGCTGGAGAACACGCCGCTGTCCTCGCGGGCCTCCACCGCCACCGTGCCCAGCGACATCCCGGTGATGATCCGGTTGCGGCTGGGAAAGTGCCCGGCCAGCGGCTCGGCGCCGAAGGGGTACTCCGAGACCACGGCGCCGCCGTGGATGATGCGGTCGCGCAGGGCGGCGTTCTCCGGCGGGTAGCAGCGGTCGACGCCGCAGCCCAGCACCGCCACGGTGCGGCCGCCGGCCTCCAGCGCGCCGCGGTGGGCCGCCGTGTCGATGCCGCGCGCCATGCCGCTGACCACGGCGATGCCCCTGGCCGCCAGGCCGCGGGCCAGCGTCTCGGCCATCCGCTTGCCGTACTGGCTGGCGGTGCGGGAGCCGACGACGGCCACGGTGCCCGCCGTTGGCGGCGGGAGCGTCCCCCGCACGAACAGCAGCGGCGGCGCGTCGGGCAGGCGGCGCAGCAACGGCGGATACCCGGGGTCGTCCCGGCTGACGATGGCCGCGCCCAGCCGCCGGCACGTTTCCAGCTGGCCGTCCACCGATCCCTCGTCGGGACCCGCCGACAGCGCCGCCGCGATCGAGTCGGAGATGCCGTCGACCTCGCGCAGGCGTCGTTTTGCGGCCGCGAACACCGCGGCCGGGCTGCCGAACACCGCCAGCAGCTGGTTGGCCCGGACGACCCCGATGCCGGGGACGGCCATCAGCCTCAGCCAGTCCCGTTGCCGGTCAGGGTTCGTCACCGTCGTCCTTCACGTCCTGCTTCAGCGCGGCCTTGATCGCCTTGCGCAGCCCCTGCAGCCGGGACGCGGCGGCGTCGGCCTGCTCCCGACCGGCCGGTCCCGGATCGGACCGGTCCGGTTCCTGCCGCAGCCGGGACGCCAGCGCGGGATCGGCCGCCTCCAGGCCGGGCAGGGCGCGCTCCCGCTGGGCGGCCGGCAACCCGGCCAGCAACGTCAGCGCCGCATCCGGACCGGTGCGGGCCAGCACCGCAGCCAAGGCCGCCGCCGCGTCCCGGGCCACCGCTGCGTTGCCGTCGGCCGCCTGCTCGGCCAGCGCCGCCACCGCCCGGGCGTCGCCGGAGGCCGCCAGCACCCGGGCGGCCGACGACCGGGCGAACCACACGCCGCCGGACAGCAGCCGCACCAGCGAGGGCACGGCCTCCTGGCCCGCCCGCGCGGCGCTGGCCACCGCGTGCTCGCGCAGCGACCAGCTCTGGTCCTGCAGCGCCTTGACCAGCAGCGCCACGGCCTCGGGCGTCGCCAGCTCGGCCGCCCGGGAGACGGCCGCCATCCGCTTGGCGATGTCCCGGGACTTGAACTGCTCCACCATCTCCAGGACGGGGGCGTCAGCCATCGGCCTTCTTCAGCTGTTTGGCGATCTGGGCCCGCAGTTTTTCCAGGCCGGTGCCTTCCTTGGCGGACACGTACAGGGCCCTCGGTTTCCGCTTGGCGCCGGCCTTCAGCAGGTCCGATTTGTTGTAGGCCACCAGCCGGGGTTTGGAAAGCAGCGCGGGATCGTAGCGCTCCAGCTCCCGCTCCAGCACCGCCAGTTCCTGGTCGGGACGGGCCACCGCGGCGTCGATCACGAACACCAGCACCCTGGTGCGCTCGATGTGGCGCAGGAACCTGGTGCCCAGACCCTTGCCCTCGTGGGCGCCCTCGATCAGCCCCGGCATGTCGGCGATGGTGCAGGCGGTGAACTCGTCCAGCGGCATCACGCCCAGGTTGGGCGACAGCGTGGTGAACGGGTAATTGGCGATCTTGGGCTGGGCCTTGGTGAGCGCCGACAGCAGGGTCGATTTACCGGCATTTGGGAATCCTACCAAGCCAATGTCGGCAAGTAACTTCAATTCCAAACGTAAAGTCAGGCTTGAGCCTTTTTCACCCTGCTCGGCTATCCGTGGCGCCTGGCGTGTCGAGGTCGCGAAGCGGGCGTTGCCCCTCCCGCCCCTCCCGCCCTTGAGCACCTCGGCCTTGCGCCCGGGCTCGACCAGGTCGGCCAACAGCTCGCCGGTCTCGTGGTCGTACACCAGGGTCCCCGGCGGCACCCGCACGGTGCAGTCCCTGCCGTCGGACCCGAACATCTGCTTGCGCATCCCGTTCTCGCCGTGGGCCGCCTTGAACCGCCGGTCGTACTGGAAATCGCGCAGCGTCCCCAGGTTGGGGTCGACCAGCAGGTACACCGATCCTCCCTTGCCCCCGTCGCCGCCGTCCGGGCCGCCCTTGGGCGCGAACTTCTCCCGCCGGAAGCTGACGGCGCCGCTGCCGCCGTCGCCGGACTGGACGTGGATGATGGCCTTGTCGATCAGCGCCATCTCAGGCCAGCTTTCTCTTGAGCATCGCCGCCACGAACGGCGGCACGAAATCCTTCACCGGCCCGCCCATCCGGGCGATCTCCTTGACCACCGACGAATTCAGGTAGGTGTACTGCTGGGACGGCATCAGGAAGATGGCCTCGACCGATGGGTTCAGCTTGCGGTTCATCAGCGCCATCTGCAGCTCGTACTCGAAGTCGGACACGGCCCGCAGGCCCCGGATCAGCGCTGTGGCCTTCTTGCGCCGGGCGTAGTCGACCAGCAGTCCGTCGAACCGGTCGACGCTGACGCCCCTCATCCCGCGGACGGCCCGGGCGATCATCTCGACCCGCTCGCCGGCGTCGAACAGCGGCTGCTTGCGCTCGTTGCAGGCCACGGCCACGATCAGCCGGTCGAACAGCGACAGGCCGCGCCGGATCACGTCCAGGTGGCCGTTGGTCAGCGGGTCGAAGGTGCCGGGGTAGATGGCGATGCGGCCCATGGTACACCTCATTCAGCGGGTTTACCTTAATTAGGAAGCAATGAAAGTGTGACTCAGTTCTTGCTGCAAGAAAACCCACAACCGGCTCAAGGAACTACACCCCGTCTTTCCTGACCTTCCTGGTTTCCTTGGAGAGATTCGTTCCCAGGCATGATACTGCGATAAAAATTCACCGCGGTCTTGCCGTGTTTCTTCTGCTTCCACAACGCGAGCGTGCCCTGCCCCGGCGCGGCCTCGTCCCGCGACGACTGCTGGATGACGAGCACGCCGCCCTCGCACAACAGCTTGTGGTCTGACACAACCCGTAGTATCTCCACCGCCACCTTCTGGTCGTAGGGCGGATCGGCCAGGACCAGGTCGAACCGCTCGGTGCTGCCGGCCAGGTACGACAGCGCGTCGCGGTTGACGACCCGGTGCTGCCGGCCAGGTACGACAGCGCGTCGCGGTTGACGACCGACGCCCGGTCGGCCAGCCCCAGCGCGGCGATGTTGCGGCGCAGCGCCTCCAGCGGGCGGGGGTCGCGCTCCACCAGCAGCGCCCGCCGCGCGCCGCGCGACAGCGCCTCGATCCCCAGCGCGCCGCTGCCGGCGTAGAGGTCCAGCACGTCCCTCCCCTCGACGGCGCCCTGCAGCACGTTGAAGATGGCGCCCCGCACCAGTCCGGAGGACGGCCGCACGGCCTTGCCCTCGACCGTGGCCAGGGCGCGGCCCCG
>JALOPJ010000191.1 GCA_025453955.1 Candidatus Edwardsiibacteriota bacterium | reverse complement strand
TCGGCCGGTTCATCCCTCCGGCCGCCGTAGTCCGGCTCGCCCAGCGCTACCAGCGCGCCTCCCGGCGCCAGCACCCGCCGGCACTCGGCCAGCACCGGCACGTGATCGGCGGCCCACATCCAGAACCACTGGGTGACGACCAGGTCGAACGATCCCTCCCGGAACGGCAGCGCCGCCGCGTCGGCGGCCTGCCATGTGATCGGGAGCTCCCCGTGTTCGTGCCGGGCGAACGCGATCAGCGACCGGTCGCGGTCGGCCGCGTGCACCTCGGCCGGAACGCGCTCCGCCAGCTCGGCCGCGATCACGCCGGTGCCGCAGCCCAGGTCGAGGACCCGGCGGCAGCGGGCGATCTCCAGCATGCGATAGAGGTGGCATCGCAGCTCCCGCGTCCACTCCGCCTGCCGCAGGAATTGCCGGTGCCAGAAGGCCGGGGCGGCCCCGAAATCGCTTGACGTGGGATGTGCCATGTCGTATATTATACCCGTCTTTACGGAGCGAAACAACATGAAAAGAACGTCGTTGCTGGCCGCGGTCCTGCTGTGCTGGCTGGCCGCCGCCGCCGCGGGACAGGACTACAAGTTCGAGGTCAACCGCAACGTCTCCTGGCTGGTGATCGGCCCGGACGGCCAGGCCGACCTGCACTACCGGCTGACCTTCACCTGCGCGCCCGGCGCCCACGACATCGACATCGTGGACATCGGCATGCCCAACGGCAGTTTCGACCTGGGATCGGCGCAGGCCGCGGTGGGCGGTGAGCAGCTGTCCGACGTCCGCGTCTCGGAGTACGTCAAGCCCTACGGCGTGGAGGTGCACCTCGACCAGCGGACCATCCGGCCGGGCGACTCGGCCACGCTGTTCTTCTCCATCCACCTGGCGCGGATGCTCAACGAGGACGACGAGGACAAGGCCTACGCCTCGTTCCGGTTCTCGCCCACCTGGTACGGCTCGCAGTACGTGATGGGGCGGACCTACCTGGAGTGCAACTTCGTGTTCCCGCCGGGCACCGCGCAGGACGAGCCGCGCTACCACCAAAGGGAGTTCACCGAGTCCTGGTACGATTCATCGGCCCGGGCCCCGGTCTACCGCTGGGCGATGGCGGACGCCGCGCCCGACGAGCAGTACGCCTTCGGCGCCTCGTTCCCGGCACGGCACGTGGCGGCCGGCGCCATCGCCCGCCCGCCGCGGGGCATCAAGCTGGTGCTGATCTGGATCGGCAGGGTGATCGCGGGGATCTTCGGCTTCATCCTGTCGACCTCGGTGTTCTGGATCTTCGGGTTGATCTTCTTCTTCGCCTGGCGCCAGAACAAGGTGCGCCGCATGAAGTACCTGCCGCCCCAGCTCTCGGTGGAGGGCGTGGGCATCAAGCGCGGGCTGACCGCGCCCGAGGCCGCGCTGCTGCTGGAGCTGCCGCTGGACAAGGTGCTGGCGATGGTGCTGTTCGGCCTGGTCAGGAAGAGCGCGGTCGAGGTCGTGTCGCGCGATCCCGAGGTCAGGCTGAAGGTGCTCGACGCCGCCAAGGCCGACCAGGACTACGAGCGCACCTTCGTCGCCGCCATCGGCGACAAGGGCGCGCCGGTCCCCGACCAGCTGCGCACCATGACCATCGACTTCATCAAGAACACCAACGCCAAGCTCAAGGGCTTCTCCCGCAAGGAGACCGTGGCCTACTACCGCCAGATCGTCTCCCAGGCCTGGGAGATGGTCACTGCCGCGGGGACGCCGGAGCTCAAGGTCAAGGCGCTGGAGGACAACAACGACTGGATGATGATGGACCCCGGCTACAACGACCGGATGCGGTCGAGCTACGGCACCGGGTACTACCCGCTGCCCCGCTGGTGGGGTCCGCTGGGCTACGGCCGCGGCACGACGACCGCCGAGCAGGGGCCGTCGGGTCCCGCGCCCCAGGCGCAGATGCCGAGGCTGCCCGGCGCGGACTTCGCCAACAACATCGTCTCCGGCACCGAGAAGTTCGCGGCCGGCCTGGTGGGCGGCAGCGTCGCGGACTTCACCGGCAAGATCACCAGCGTCACCAACCCGGTGCCGGTCAGCTCGTCGTCGGGATCGAGCGGCGGGGGCGGTCGCTCCAGCTGCGCCTGCGCCTGCGCCTGCGCGGGCTGCGCCTGCGCCTGCGCCGGCGGCGGACGGTAACAGACCCGGTTGGGGACGCAGATCGGCGCGGATTCTTCGGATTGTTACGATCACCAGGGTTTCTTCTTTGCGTTCTTCGCGTCTTAGCGGTTCAAAAAACACCTGCGAGGTTTCATCGCCGATGCCAGCAAAACCACTGATCTGCCAGAGCTGCGGCCGGCCGCTGGAGCGGCCCTCCGACCACGGCACCGAGGCCGACGGCACGCCCAGCGCCGAGTACTGCTCCATCTGCTCGAGAAGACCGCCAACGTGCTGGCCATCCAGATGGGCCTGCCGGCGGCCAAGACCAAGGAGCTGGTGGGCACGTACATGCCCAAGCTCAAACGCTGGCGGAAGTGAGCGGGGCGGCCCGCATCGCGGCGGCGTTCATCCTCTGGGCGTCGTGCGCGGCCCCGTCATCCGGCCAAACCAGGGACATCGGCTCGATCCCGGCGCCGCCGGGTTTCGCGCGGACCGCCCAGCCCGCGGGATCCTTCGCGGCGTGGGTCGCCCGCCTGCCGCTGCGGCCGGACAACCGGGTGAGGACCTTCGACGGCCGCGACGACTCGGCCGGCTGTACCTGTTCGACTACAACGGCCGCAGGATGTCGTTCCGGAAAAGCGGCAAGACGTTCCCGCGGTTCCTGAAGTGGTCGATGGACCACGCCAACTCGTACTCACTGCTCAAAGGTTGCGTTACGGTGGACAGCGGCGACATCCGGCCCGGCGACATGTTCGTCCAGAACCGGCGCGGCGGCATCGGCCACGCCTCGGTGGTGATGGACGCCTGCACGGACACCGCCGGGAACAGGCTGTACCTGGTCGGGTACTCCTACATGCCGGCGCAGGAGTTCCACGTCGAGCGGGCGGCAGCGGAATACGGGCAGGGCGGCTGGTTCACGTATCATGGCTACCGCCGGTTTTTACGCGACCACATCGACCTGGGCGAACCGCAACTGCGGAGGTTCACGCGATGAACGATCCCCGCGCGATGCGCATCGCGCAATGGGTGTTCGCCGCCGATCCGGTCTTCCTGGCGGTGGTCGCCTACGCGCTGGACGCCTCCGGCATGGCGCACCCCTTGCGCGAAAACCCGCCCGCCCTGCTGGCGATGCTCTTCGCCGCCGCGGCGCTGGGACTGGTCTACGTCAGCTTCAAGCTGGCCTCGGGCCGGTACGACCCCCCGCTGCCGGCCGGTGCGCCGCCCCGGCCCGTGGTGCGCGGCGTCTCGATGCGCGACGGCGTCCGCCTGGGCGCGGTGGCGATCGCCGCGGCGCCGGCGGTGCTGGGCCTGGTCCTGCACATCCTGACCGGCGACGACTGGGCCCTGCTGGCCTTCAACGGCGGGGCGCTGGCGGTGGCGGTGCGGCACGTGATGGCCTTCGCCACGGCGGAA
>JALOPJ010000082.1 GCA_025453955.1 Candidatus Edwardsiibacteriota bacterium | reverse complement strand
GCCGGCAGGGCGCCGGCCCGCAGGATGATGGCCAGGTCGCGGGCCTCCTCGGTGGTGCCGTTGGAGCCCATCTCGATCTGGCCGCTGCCGTCGGGGATCTTGGAGCGGATCACCGGCGCCGAGACCACCGTGCCGTCCAGCACGATGGCCAGCTGGCGGTTGATGTTGGCCGCGGTCAGCCGTGCGAACTGCCCGGCGGCGCGGCGCGCCAGGCGGAAGTCGACCCGCAGGGCCGCGGGGTTGTCGTCGGTGCCGACGCCCATCCGGGCCTCGGTCAGGGCCGAGCCGGTCAGCTCGGCGCTCTTCTTCAGCAGGTAGATCCGCTGGCCGCGGTCGCTGCCGTCGCGGTCGATCCGCTCGCCCCAGGCGAACTCGTACTCGGCCGGGATGGCGGCGGCGACCACCGGGTTCTTGAGGGCCTTCTCCACCAGCTCCTTCTCCTCGCCCAGCACGGACATCCCCTCCCCCATCGCCGACAGCAGGGACGAGAACGGCTTGTCGGCCGCCAGGGTGCTGTCGGCCAGCAGCTGCTTGTCCCCCGACGCGGTCAGCGCCCTGTCGATCCGGTCCAGCACCTCCTGGGTGACCTTGTCGTCCTGCACCATCCGGAACTCCAGCAGCGCCGTGGTGCCGATCAGGCCCCGGGCCCGCTCCCGGTCGACGCCCGGCAGCTGGATCACGATCCGGTCGTCGCCCTGCTTCTGGATCAGCGGCTCGGCCACGCCGTACTGGTCGATGCGGTTGCGGATGATCTCCAGGGCGCGGTCGGTGGCGTCGGCGATCTCCTTGGTCTTGAGATCGGCGACGTCCTTGTTCATCGCCTTGGCCAGGCCCTTGTGGTTGACCTCCAGCACCATGTGCATGCCGCCCTTGAGGTCCAGCCCCAGGTGGATGGCCTTGGCGTACAGCTTGTTGAGGGCCTCGCGCGGCATCTCGGCCTTCTGCTGCTCGCTCAGGCCCTGCAGCTTGAAGGTCGGGACCAGCTGCCAGATGGCCGCCACCAGCAGCACCGCCGTCAGCACGGCCTTCCATAGATTGGTTCTCTTCATGCTCCGGATGCTCCTAGAAAGATATGTGAGGAAACGGATTGCCGCGGGACAGTAAATGATTATTGTATCCGATAACCGCACGGTTTGTCAAGGATTTTCGCCCGGGGCCCAGCTGCCGGCGCTGTCGCCGACCGCCAGGGAGAACCCCAGGTGGCGCGAGATGGCGTTGAGCCGCTCCAGCACCGCCCGGCCCTCCGCGCCGGCCAGCGGCGCCGGCTGGTAGTTGACCCGGTGGTTGTCCACGCACAGCGGCACCGCCTTCACCATTCCCAATTCCCCGTTCACGAATTCGGCCTGCAGGATGATGCTCTCGGTGCAGCGGCGCGAACCCGAGCCGAAGGCGAAATTGCCGAGGCTGTAGGCGATCAGTCTGCCCTTGTACAGTTCCAGCCCCTGCAGCACGTGGGGGTGGTGGCCCAGCACCAGGTCCGCGCCGGCGTCGATCGCGGCGTGGGCCAGCCGCACCTGGTAGTCCTTGGGGCGGTCCATCAGCTCCGCGCCCCAGTGCACCGACACCACCACCAGGTCGGCCCGTTGTTTGGCCGCCCTGACGTCGGCGGCCACCATCGCGTCCTCGGCCGCCGCGGTGCCCGGTTTCCTCCGTCCCGCCCAGAACTGCAGCGGGTGCACCCGCGAGTAGGACAGGAACGCGATCGTCCGTCCGTTGCGCTCCAGCAGCGCCGGCGCCCGGGCCCGCGCCGCGTCCGGCCCGGCGCCGCTGTGGGCGATGCCCAGCGAGTCCAGCAGGGCCAGGGTGGCGGCCAGCGGCTCCGGGCCGTAGTCCATCATGTGGTTGTTGGCCAGCGCCATCACGTCGAACCCGGCGCGGGCCAGCGCCGCCGCGTGGCCCGGCGGCACCAGGAAGGTGAAGCGCTTCTTGAAGGGCTTGCCCCGGGTGCCGAACGGCGCCTCCAGGTTGCCGACGGCGATGTCGGCCGCCGAGAGGATGCCGCGGGTCAGGCCGAAGGGATGGTCCGCGCCCAGTTGGCGGACCGTGGCGGCCATGCTGCCCCCCAGCATCACGTCGCCCACCGCCGCGATGGTCACCCGCCCGGCGCGGCTGGTGTCCTGGGCCGGGAGCGCCTGCGCCAGCAGGGCGAACAGCACCGCGGAAATGATGGATCGCATCGCGGTCCCCGTGATGGTGGTGTCCGCTGCGGCGGCGGGATCGCAGTCCGCCGCCCAATGAAAAGCCCGGTTCAGGTTCGTCCGCTGAACCGGGCATGGCCGCCGCGCTGCCATCGCGTCAGAACATCCGCGGCAGCATGATGTAGTTCTGGGGGTCGACGACCGTCCCGTTGGCGGCGACCTCGTAGTGCAGGTGCGGGCCGGTGGCCCGGCCGGACTGGCCCACCAGGGCGACCGGCTGGCCGCGCGACACCCGCTGGCCCAGCGAGGCCTTGAGCAGCAGGCAGTGCCCGTAGCGGGTGACCAGGCCGTACCCGTGGTCGATCTCCAGGCACATCCCGAAATTGCCGCGGTAGCCGGCGTACTTGACCTCGCCGTCGGCCGGGGCCACGATCAGCGTCCCCTCGGGCGCGGCGATGTCCAGGCCCTCGTGCATCTTGACCTGTCCGGTGAAGGGATCGAACCGCATCCCGAAGTCGCTGGTGATCCAGCCCGGCGCCGGCTGGATGGACGGCAGGTGCGCCAGCAGGTCCCGCCGTCGGGACAGGGTGTTCTCCAGCTCCTCGAAGCTCTCCCGCTGCAGCCGCGCCTCGCGCTCCAGCCGGCCGATCTCCTGGTCGATGTCCAGCAGCCGGTCGGCGGTGGCGGTCCGGACGTCGGCCGGCAATGCCGGCTGGTGGTAGCCGCCCACGCCCACCTTGCGGATGTCGGGGTCGATCGGGTCGAGGCCGGCCGCCATCCGCAGCTTGGCGTCGAACGCCACCAGGTCGGCCATCCGTCGCTCCAGCGCCCCGGCCTTGGCCGCATAGTCGCCCAGCCGCTCGCTGAGGATGCGGTTTTCGATCTGCAGCTTCTGGAGGTAGGAGACGTCGACGAACTTGTTGATGTAGCCGGTGGTCACCAGCCCCAGTCCCAGCAGCAGGAAGGCCCCGAACCCCAGCAACGAAAAGGCCATCCAGCGGGCCATCCGGAACGTGAACGGCTTGCCGCCATGGTGCGGGATGAAGACGACCGAGAAGAATGTCTTTTCTTTGAGTATCATCGATCTCTGACAATCGGAAACATCATCAGGCGGCAACGACGGGACGGCCGGGCGCGTCCATGCTTGTGCCGTGCAATGATTTGGAATGTATTATCCCAGATTTCCCCCTGTTTGTCAAGCTTTTTCTCGCGCTTTTTTCCCGATCAGTGATCGCTGGTGGTCAGGGACTTGGTTATCGCCTGCTCCAGCGCGGCCGCGGTCAACCCGTCCTTGAACAGGTAGCCGGCAGCTCCCTGGCGCCGGGCCTTGGCGGCGAACTCCTGGTCCTCCAGCCCAGAGATCACGATCACCGGCACGCCCTGCGCCAGCGGCAGGATCTTGGCCAGCGTCTCCAGTTCGAAGCTGTCGGGCAGCCCCAGGTCCAGCAGGACGGCGTCGTACCGCTCCCGGCGCAGCAGCGGGGCTGCCTCGCCGAAGCTCTCGGCCGTCGCCACGCCGGCCTGGTACGCCTCCGCCTGGCGCAGCAGGCCGGTGATGGTCTTGGCGTCGACCTGGTCGTCCTCGACCAGCAGCAACCGCAGCATCCGTGCCATGGCGCCCTCCCTGCGACCGCGATCCGTTGATGATATGGTACACCCGATCCGGACGATTGTCAAGCGCGCCGGAGGCGCCGTCCGAAAAACGTTGACAATGCCGGTACGTTCTGCTATAAATAGGACGTCCCATGCACGGAGCCGCACCATGCGCCGCACCTGTCTCATCGGCATCGCCCTGGCGTCCCTCGCCCTGCCGGCCCTGGCCGTCCCCGGGCGTCCCGCCCCCCCGGACGAGCACGACCTGGCGCTGGCCGCCATCGACTCGCCCCCGGGCCCGCACGTCCCTCCGGCGGTGCCGTTCCGCCCGGCGGCCAGCGTCCGCAACGCCGGAGCGTTCCCGGAGGCCGGCTTCCTGCTGTTCTTTTCGATCGCCGACGGCGTCGGCACGGTCGTCCATTCCGACTCCCTGGCCGTGGGGGACACGCTGCAGGTCGACTCGGTGCGGCAGTGGACGATGGTGAACTCCTTCACGCCGCAGCCCGGGACCGATTACCAGGCGACGGCCTGGGTGGCCTTGGCCGGCGACGGCTATCCCGGGGACGACACCCTGCGGCTGACGTTCTCCTCCCGCCAATTCCACGACCTGGCCGTCATCGCGATCGACACGCCGGCGGCGTTCGTGGTGCCGCCCGGCCTGGCCCTGTCCCCGGCGGGGCGGGTCCGCAACGACGGCACCGATCCCGAATCGGGGTTCCTGGTCCACTGCCGGATCTGCGACAGTCTGGCGGTGGTGGTCTACCGGGATTCGCTGACCGTGCCGGCGCTGGCGTCACTGTCCGACACCCAGCTGGTGTTCTCTCCCTTCACGCCCGAGACGCTGGCGGTCTACGAACGACACGGCCGCGCTCGATTTCCGGACCTTCGAGTACGCCGGAACGGTGTCCGGCATCGTGCGGGACGAGAACGCCGGCGGCGCGCCCCTGGCCGGCGCCCAGGTCAGCGCATCGTCGCCCGGCGGAAACTTCGCCGACACGACCGACCCGGCCGGCGGCTACTCGTTCCCGGCCCTGCCCATTGGGACCTACACCATCCGAGCCGCCGCGCCCGGGTATGTCGATTCCTCCCTGCACGGCATCGCGGTCGCGCCGGGCGCGTACCTGGCGTTCGATTTCTCGCTCGGTTACCCGGCGCTGGCACTGACGCCGTCCGACTCGATCTCGGTCCTGCTGCCGCCGGCCAGCTGCGACTCCACCCGCTGGCTGGTGGTACGCAACGACGGCACCCGCGAGGCGTCCTGCCAGATCAGCTGGCCGGAGGGCGCGGCCAAGGCGGCGGGCGATTCGGTCTGGGGGATCGACCTCGAGGGCCCGACCGCCGACAACCTGTGCCTGGGCGTCGAGCATGCCGGCAACGGGCTGTGGGTGAGCGGCGCCGCCGGATCGCCGTCGGCCGACCCCAACTGGCTGTACCGGTTCGGCCGGGACGGCGTCCTGTCGCGGACCCTTCCCCAACCGGGGGGCGGCGGCTGGGGCTGGCGCGACCTGTGCTGGGACGGGCAGTTCCTCTACGGTGCCAGCGCCGGCGACATCATGCAGATCGACACTGCCGATGGCGACACCACCGGGGTCCGCATCGCCAGCCCCTGCGCCGTGGCCCGCGGCCTGGCGTACGACGGGTCGGCGGACCGTTTCTTCGTCACCGACTTCGGGGACAGCATCTACCAGCTCGACCGGGCGGGCACGGTGCTCCACGCCTGGGCGAACCCGCGCAACACCTTCGGCCTGGCCTGGGACGCCGCCGCCGACGGGCCGTGGCTGTGGTGCCTCAACGACTCCTTGGCCGGCGGCCCGTTGCTGTCCGCCGACCAGTTCGATCCCCGCGCCGGCGCCTACACCGGCCTGCGGTTCGCCTGCAATACGGTCGACCCGGCCAACGCCGCGGCCGGCGGGCTGGCGTTCTCGACGGCGCTGGTCCCGGGCCGGGGCACGCTGATCGCCCTGCTCCAGGACTGGCACGACCGGCTGGTGGCCTACGACGTCCGGCCCGACAACGCCCGCTGGCTGGCGCTGTCCCGCGCGTCGCTGACGCTGCCGCCGGCGGGAACGGACAGCGTCCGGCTGACGTTCGACAACGCCGGGCTGGACAGCTCACTGGCGCACCGGGCGTGGATCCGGATCGCGACCGGAATCGCGGGCCGCACCGACTCGGTGCTGGCCGTCCTGCGCTCGCCCTACGGCGTGGGCGGCGGCGCGCCGGCGCCGGCCGCCGCGTTCGCGCTGCTGCCCTGCCGTCCCAATCCCCTGCGGACGCGGACCGCGATCACGTTCTCGCTGCCGCGCGGCCAGGATGCCGAGCTCGCCGTGTACAACATCGCCGGCCAGCGGGTGCGGACGCTGCTGGCTGGCGGGGCCGCGGCCGGATGGCGCACGGTCGAATGGAACGGGACCGACGACCGGGGACGAAGGGTCGGTAGCGGCGTCTACCTGTGCCGGTTGCGCGCCGGGGCCGGCCAGCGGACCATCAGGATGGCGTTGGTGCGGTAGTCATTCCCGAGTGATCGGGCGAGCAGAGGCCCCGCGGATGCGGGGCCTCTGCTCGTGCCGCACGGCGCCTCAATGGCACCCGTGATGGGAGCAGGCGCCGGCGGCGTCCATCTCCGCCAGAGCCCCCTCCCGCCCGGCCGCGATGACGTCCGCCACGACCGCTCCGCTCGCGCGGAACACCCTGATGCCGGCCGAGTTCAGCTTGCCGATCGCGCCGGCGCCGATCGCGGCGCAGACCACGGCGTCGATGGCGATGCCCTGCAGCGACTGCAGGGGATGGCACATGCCGTGGGAATGGTGCTCGTTGCCGTTGGCGACCGCCTCCCAGGCGCCGCTGGCGGTATCGGCGATGATGAAGAACGGCGCACTGCCGAAATGCTGGCAGACCGTGGCCTGCGGGCCGTCACCGGTCATCGCCGGAATGCAGAGCTTCATAGATCACCCTTTCTTTTCGTGAGAAGTTGCTGGACATGACCGCCTTCGATTTTCAACGCTTTGGAATGTACCAGGGCATCCGCCACTTTGCGGTGCGCCCGTTCGACGATGTTGCCGAACGTCTGGCGGGACACGCCCATCCGCACGGCCGCTTCCTCCTGGTACAGGCCGTCGAGATCGGCCAACCGCAGCGCCTCCAGCTCATCCAGCGTCATCACTATCTCCTCCAGCGTCGACAGCGGTATCGCGCGGGGTTTGAAATATACCGCAGCGGTGTCAAGGCATACCCGCCGGCATTTGCAGGGACGAGCCATGGCCGACCTCTTCATCATTTATGGCATATGCTAATTATACACGTTCGCCATCATCTTGTCAAGCATGTTCCCTTGAAAAGAAGCAGCCCCGCGTTGGCGGGGCTGCTTCTTTGGTGTTTCGCTGACCACTGGAATGTCACGGACACGTTCACCCCTTGGCGCCCTTCAGCGCCTTCAGCTTCTGCCTGGTGCGTTCCAGGTTCTTTTTGGCCGCGGCGTTCCTGGGGTCGGCCTTGAGCACCCGCTGCCAGACGCCGAGCGCCTTGGCGTAGTCGCCGGAGGAATAGAGGCTGGTCCCCAGCCGCATCAGCTCGGCGATGTCCTCCTGCGACGCCTTGCCCTTCTTGGCGCCGGCCGCTGGCGCGTTGGCCTTCGCCGGTTGCTGGCGGTCGGGACCGGTCTCATCGATGCGTTTCTCCCCGCCCTGCTGGTGCAGGACCTCGCCGCCCTTGACGTAGACCGTGGTCTCGCCCTGCAGCAGCTCCAGGCTGCCGTAATCGACCGTGGCGGTCATCTTGTAGGATCCAGCCTCCAGCCGCTCGATCGGCACATCCAACGACCGGGTGGCGCCGGGCAGCACCAGCTCCCTGCCCTGGTTGAGGGTAAGGCGCTGCTTTTCCGCGCCGTCGTCGCCGTACACCTGCACCAGGCCGGATGGCGTCAGCGCCAGGGTGCCGCGGTTCCGGACCAGCAGCTCCGCGACGTATCCTTCGCCGTCGCTGCGGCGCAGCGACAGCCCGGCCAGGTCGGCAGCCCGCGCACCGCTGTTGGGCACGGTGACCAGCATGATGGCGCCGGGCAGGTCCCGGTAGTCGCCGGACGCCAGGTCCTGGCGGGCGGCATCGGCCAGCAGCAGGGCCGCGATGTAGCTGCCGGCCGCGTCCCGCGGCAGTTTGACGCTGTACAGCAGCTGGTGGTTGGCGCGCGGATTGATGGTGATCTCCCGGGCCGAGGCCTTGATCCATTGCCGGCAGCCGCGGGGATCGTCCTCTTCGACATAGGACAGTGAGCCGTCGCGGTTCATCCGGCAGTTGACCACCAGCACCCGCAGGGTGCGGGTGGAGACGCCCTGGTTCTGCACGGCCAGCACCCCGGTCTTGACGGCGCCGGCCGCGGCGCTGACCTCTACCTTGCTGGGCCAGACGTTGAGGCCGGGCACGGCGAAGGCCGATGCCGCGAACAGGGCACCGCAGCAGATGGCGGTCAGTGAATTGTATGGGGTCCGTTTCATCGTGATCTCACTGCCGGGTCTTCTTGATGGCGTCCAGTCTCTGCTGGGTGCGGGCCAGGTTCCGCTTGGCTTCGGCATTGCCCGGGTCGATCCGCAGCAGTTGCCGCCAGGTCTGCAGGGCCTGCCGGTACTCTCCCGCCGAGTATTGCCTGATGCCGAGGTCGCGCAGGCGCTTGAGCTCGGCTGCGGACGGCCGGGCCTGCGGCCTCGTTGCGGGCCGCGACGGCGCCGTGGGCCGGGGCGTGACGGCCGGCGTGACCGCGGGCTGCGACGGCGGGAACACCACCCGCCGCACCGGCCGCACCCGCCTGGCGATCCCGAAGTACTGCAGCGGCACCTTGATCATGTCCTCGACCTCGACGGTGTGCGAGGACGGTCCCGACACCTCCAGCGTGTCCGGCAGGAACTTGGGGTCCATGAACACCTGGTAGCGGCCGGGGCGGACGTTGTAGAACCGGAACCAGCCGTCCTCGTCGCTGCTGGTGAAGGTGCGCTGCTCGCCCATCAGCACGTAGGCCCCGGGCAGGCCCGGCTCGCCGGGGTCCTGGACCCCGTTGCGGTTGCTGTCGGCGAACACGATCCCGAACACCTTGTTGAGCGGCGTCACCGGGAAGTCGATCCGAGGGCCCCAGATGCCGGCCGACGTGAAGCTCTTCCCGCCCTGGTCGGCCGGGTCGAGCGCGGCCGAGAGCATCCGTTGATCGACCGTCAGCGTGTGCCGGCCGGGTGCGATGCCGCTGACGTGGTAGGAGCCATCATCGGCGGTGACCGTTTGCCGCCTGCCGTCCAGCAGCACCGCCACCTGGGCGATGCCCGGCTCGCCGGGATCGGGCCGGCCGTTGCCGTTGTTGTCCTCGTAGACCCGGCCGCGGGCGATGCCGAAGTCCACGGCGTCGCGGATCCGGTCGAAGCGTTTCTCGATGCGGAGGTCCCACTGCAGGGACCGGTACGACCCGGACCAGCCGGCGCCGGCATGGAACCGCTGCCTCACGGCCGTCTCCAGCGACCAGCCCGAGTTCCAGTCGGCCCGCTGCGACAGCGCCCAGCCCCACTGCTCGGTGCCCCAGGTCAGGCCGTCGGCCCGGCCCAGCGTCCAGTCCAGCCTGATGCCGCTGGTGTAGGGCGGCGCCCAGGTGCACTCGCCGCCGTACGACTGCGTCCACTGCAGCTGGCGCCGGTAGCTCTGCCGCGTCAACTGGTGGCTGGCGCGCGCCGACCAGCCCCGCCACTCCCTGCTGCCCCAGACCGAGAACTGGTTGGACAGGTTGTAGGCATCGGTGGCGGCCTCACCCCGGCTGCGCAGGTTCTGGTATCCGGCACGGAGCGAGTACCCGCGCCACAGCTCGCTGACGTCCAGGGAATGCCGCCAGTGGCTGGGTCGGTACGCATGCGCCATGAACAGGTTTTCGGCCGTGTAGCGCTCCAGGGAATAGACCGCGACCGGCCAGTGTGTCCCGTGATACCCGGTCCCCGCGCTCCAGCGCTGCGACCGGTTGCTGCCCAGTGCCGGATCGCCGCGCTGCGGCCAGCGTTGGCTGTACGCCGCATTGACGCGCCATCCCGGCAGCACCGTTCCGCTGTTCGACAGCGACAGCAGCTGGTAGCCGTTTTCGCGGGCCTCGTTGGCCGGGCCGACGTACTGCGCCCCCTTGCGTTGGTAGGCCAGGTCCGCCCGGTAGGCCGGCAGTCCCAGGTCCCACCGGGTGCCGCAGTCCGCATCCGTCTTGACAGCGCCGCCGTATCCGGCTCGGGACAGGTTGAGGAACGCGCCCGCCCGCAGGATCGGATTCAGCTTGAGGTCCGCCGCATTGGCCAGCACCATCAGCTGCGATGCCGATGGCAGGCCGTAGAGCGAAACGTCCTGACGGTGGTCGCGCCGCAGGGTCAGCGAATGCTGCAGCGACAGGTCCTTCCGCGGACCGGCCTTCACGGCCTGCGAGAGGAACCAGCCGTTGTCGCGGAACGCCGGGGCGTTGCTGGCCGACCAGCGGTCGGCCGCCTGGCCGAGGTGGCTCTCGCTGACCAGCGAGTTTCCCAGTCGCCCGACGGCGGAAAAACCGCGGACCTGGGCCCCGCCCGACGTTCCCGCGCCCGCCCTGACGTGCAGGTCGCCCAGCGCCAGGTCCCAGCGCCCACCCGGAGCGGACAGGTTGTCCAGGCGCAGCTCGAAACGGTTGAGCGCCGCCGGCCGGGATTTGTCGTCGAGGTACGACCAGTAGGTGCTGGCCGTCATCGCACCGATGCGGTCGCTGGTTCCCACGGTCAACGCCGAGGTGAAGTAGTCCCAGCCGCGGGGGAAATACAGTGTGCGATCGTAGTCCCAGCGCACGAACCCCTGGCCCGCGGCGTGCGGCGCGGCGAGCATCAACGCGGCCATCATGACGCGGAGCCGGATCGATCCCGTCGCCCGGTCGCCCATGCCCCTATGCGAAAAAACCCGGCATGACTACCGGGTCTGACATTCGCCCGAGCGGGATCACTTCGCCACCTCGAAGGCGGTCTCCCCCTGGATCAGCTCCGGGATGTCGCAATCCAGGCTGATCACCGCGGCGTAGCGACCCGGCGCCAGTGGCTGCGCCAGCGGCAGCGACAGGTCGCGCTGCGACTGCGGCAGCACCACCTCGTCGCTCAGCGACGCGGTGGCCACGGTCGCCCCGCTGGCGTTCTTGACGGCCAGGGTCCCCTTGGGGCGCAGGTGGACGTTGCCGGTGTTCGCGATCCGCAGGGCAAACTCGTGGGCTCGCCCATCCCTCCGCCGGTATGCAAAGCTCACCAGCTCCGCCTGCTTGACCTCGGTGCCCGGGACGATGACGTAGATCGGCGATCCCACCCGCGCCTTGAACGACATGCCGATCATCGCTTTTTGGGTGGTGTCGGGCTGGCTTTCGAAGTAGAGGATGCTCCAGCGGGACCCGAACGAGCTGTCCGGGACCCGCACCGTGAAGCGGACGACCTGTTCGGCCCGCGGCGGGACCTCGAACTCCGCGGGATTGACGTCGATCCAGGCCGCGTTGGAATAGGCCACGGTGCCCGGCTTGCTGACCGCCAGCTGGCCGGAGGGCTTGAGCGTCCAGTCCATCAGGTAGGCCCGCAGCTTGACCGGCTTGGTGCTGTCGACGTTCAGCACCGAGATGTTGTAGGTCTGCGTCGCCCCCGACGCCAGGGTCACTTCGAAGCGGGGGGGCGTCAGCACGAAGCCCACCGCCCACGCCTGCGCGATGCAGCCCGCGAAGCCCAGCAGGGACAGGATGGCCTTGCGCATGGACGCTCCCCTCGCCTCAGTTGTTGGATCCGGGACCGGTTACAGCTCCGCCGTCACCGTGTAGGTGACGATCAGGTCGTTGGCCCCCGCGGTCTCGGCGCCGTCCAGCGACACGCGGTAGTTCATGTTGCGGTTGACCCAGCCCGCGGTCCGCGCCGCCGGGTCCTCCAGGTTCGCGCCCGCGCCGAACGCCGTCCAGGCGCCCGCGCCCCAGCCCACCGTCTGGTACTCGAACTCGCCGACCGTCAGGCCGGCCAGCAGCCCTGTCCCGTCGGTGGTGTAGTCGTACCGGTAGTTGCCGGTGGCGATGATGGCGATCACGTTGGGGTTGGTCAGGAACGTCCAGTAGGTCGCCACCGCCGGGGGATAGGTCGCGTCGGCCGACAGGTCCAGCACCTTGGTGTGCTCCGCCGCGTCGATGTTGATGCCCACGCGCGGGGGGATGATGACGCTGACCGTCACGTTGTGGTTGGCGGGGGTGCCGATCGTGCCATACACCGCATCGGCCAGCGCGACGCCGGAGACCGCCACCAGGGCCATGGAAACCAGGATCAGTTTCTTCATCGTTGTCACCTCCTTTCGTATGTAATTAAGATAGAATCGTCGTTCGCAGCATGGGTCACTTTACATACAGCAGCGTTCTCACCTGTTGACCGCCGCCGCACACCAGGCGATAGTGGTACACACCAGCGCTCACCCTACGCCCGCGGTCGTCCCTGCCGTCCCAGGACACGGTGGAAAGCCCCGCCGGTCGCTGGCCGTCGGCCAGGACGCGCACCAGTTGACCGGTGATGTTGTACACCTTGAGGCTCACTGTCCCCGCGGACGGCAGTTGGTAGCGGATGGTCGTCCTGCCGGAGAACGGGTTGGGGTGGTTCTGCTTCAGGATGAACTGCGCGTCCGCCACACCGGTCCAGGCCCCGCCCCCGGCCAGGGCCTTGGCCCAGTCCTCGAAGGCGCCGATGTCCGGCGCGGCACCGAGGTAGGGCAATCCCACCGGCGTGCCGGCGTTGATGCAGGGGCTGGCCGCCTGCAGGTGGCGGGCCCCGTCGTAGAGCGGGTCGGCCGACAGGTCATGGGCGCCGGCCGCCACGGTGTTGGTGTCGCCCGGGCCCTGCGGGTCCTGGTAGTTCCAGGTGTTGTTCCAGACGTTGTTGTGGTCGCTGGAGATCGTGCCGCTGCTGTCCACCCAGCAGAACCCGTAGATATTGTTGGTGATGTTGTTGTTCCTCGCGGTCAGCGTGCCGGAAAGGTTGGCGCAGTAGACGCCGCTGTTGGTGTTGTTGTCGATTGTGTTGTTGTACAGTGCTCCACCGGAGGTGCCCTCGAACGACACGCCCAGGTGGCACTGGTCGACCAGGTTGCGGCTGACGGTCGCGTTGGCCGATCCCCACACCAGGATCCCGGCGTCGATCATGCCCGTCACGACGTTGCTGTCGATCGTCAGGCCGTCGGTGAGGTAGGCCCAGACGCCCTGGCCCGGGTAGGCGTTGTCCGAGACCGGGCCGATGGTGTTGCCCCTGATCTCCGATGCCGCCTGGCTCATCACCAGCACCGCCGGGCCCATGGTCGGCGCGTACACCGTGTTGTCCCGGAACTCGACGTTGCTGCCGTTGCAGACCACCGCCGCCATCTGGCTGTCGCCGGGCTGGATGGTCAGCCCGGCAATGGTGACGTAGTTCCCCGCGCTTCCGCCAGGGCGTAGCCGGCCGGGGACGGCGGGTCGATCACCGGGGAATGGCCGGGCTGGGCCGCGATCACGGTGCGGAAGGCCGCCGTGCCCGAGTGCACCGGCAGGATGTCGACCCGCTCGGCGTAGGTGCCATTGCGGATGTAGGTGGTGTCGGTGGCGGTGGCCGCGATCCGGGCCAGCGCCCGGGCGATGGTGCGGTAGGGCGCGCTGCTGCTGCCGGGATTGGCGTCGTCGCCCGCCGCCGCGTCGACGTAGCAGGCGCCCAGCGCCACGCTGCGGCAGTTGACCCGGATCATGGCGTCGCGGGTCTCCATCGAGCGGTACAGGGTCCAGCAGCCGGTGTACTCCCAGGTGCGTCGCGAGATCGGCGCGGACTCGTCGAGGCCGACCTTCAGCCCGGCGCTGGGCGTCCGGTAACAGACGTAGAACTTGCCGTTGTCCGACACCAGGTTCCGGGTGGTGTAGCCCAGCGTCACCCATTCGATGGCGGTCGTCGTGAATGTGATGGTGTCCGCCGCCAGCAGGGCGCCAGGACCGCCCATCTCGCCGGTGGTGTCGCGGATCTCCACCCACAGCACATTGCCCGCAGCGTGGTTGATGTACAGCTGGACGCTGTCGATGGCCACCGGGTACCGCGACACGGTGAAATGGGCGCCGAACCCCGTGGGGTTGGCCGGGCCGGTGCCGGACCACGAGCCCCAGGCCTCGCGGCTGCCGTCGTCGTAGGCCACCCATTGTTGGTACGCCACCACCGGCAGTTCTACCACCATCGAGTCGTTCGCAGTATTGACCGGGTTCTCGGCCAGGTAGGTGCGCACCACCGCCCGGTACGTCCCGGTGACCGACGGCGTGAAGGAGTTGGCGAACGTCACCGGCAGCTGCTGGCCCTTGGCGATCGCCAGGTTCAGCAGCGAGTCGGCGAAGACCACCGCGTTGGCGCTGTTGCGGATCCGGCAGACCGCCTTGAGCGTGGTGATGTTGCTCGTGCCGAAGTTCTTGACGATGGCCCACGGCCGCAGGGCATCGCCGGTGTGCTGCACCACCGCCCCGGACTGCGTGTTGAGCGCCGCCACCACACCGCCGTCGGTCGCGGTGTAGGTCGAGGTGGCCGGCGGCCGGTACTTTATCGCCAGGATGTCGTGAAGCCGGTTCTGGGGAGGCGCTCCGTTGTTGAAATAGCTGAGCCCGATGTTGCCGCCGGAGTTCTCGATGCCCAGGCTGCCGACGGTGTTGGGCGGGTTGGTCACATCCTGGATCTGCACCCGGATGGTGGAATCGGCCCGCGCCAGCACCAGCTGGAAGGAGTACAGGTCGGTGGTGCTCCAGCGCGGCACCGCCAGCCAGGAGACGATCAGCGACTCCGGCGCCGCGGTGCGCACCCGGTAGCGGCACCGGCCGCCGGCGGTGAAGTCCAGGTCCAGGCCGCAGGCGCCGATCAGGTCCTGGGGCTGATTGAGATTGGGGAAGCCCTCGTCGCCCGGGTTCTGCGGCGTCCAGGACCGCGACGGCAGCGAAAAGGAGATGCCGCCGTTGGCGTGGATCCAGAACTGAGACACCCGGTACCAGTAGTACGGGAACTGGAAGCCCAGGTCGAACGGCCCGACCACGTTGTCGTCGCCCAGGCCGCCGACCGCGGTCCAGGTCCCGCCGATGGTGTCGACCCAGCGGTAGGCGGCGGAGTCGCCGTCGTTGTCCACGTAGCGGTAACCGTAGGCGTCCGGCCCGCCGGTGGCCTTGGGGTCGGCGGGCTGCGGGTCGAACTCGCGCTCAGGCACGGCGGCGCCGGCCGCGGCGGCCAGGGCCGCCAGCAGGAGGAACGCGATGATGCCGGATCGTCTCATCGCCGTCTCCGCGCGTGATCGTCTATTGGACCGGGCTCAGGGTGTAGGTGACCGGCATGGTGTAGCTGCCGGCCGGGTCCTGCAGGGTGATCCTCAGGCGGTAATCGGTGACGATGGCCACGCCCGGGTCGGGCGTGGCCCCGCCGCGGGCGACGTCCAGCGCCTCGTTCTTGACCAGCGGCTGGAACCGCTCCTGGCAGGAAACGCCGGCGGCGGCGGCGCGGATCCGGCAGCGGTACTCCATCCGCTCGCTGGGGATGGCGCGGGACGCGTCCTCCAGCGACTGGAAGTCGCTGCTGACCGCGGCGGTCAGCACCCACGGCACGTTGCTGCGCACCACGATCGACACCGCCTCCGGCATCTCCCGCGGCGCGGGGATGAAGTTGGGCGGCAGCGTGAACGACACCGCGTTGCGGCTGATGTCCAGGCTCATCACCGCCGGGTTGCTGAAGTCGAACGTCAGGGTCCTCGACACCTGCGCCGGCGACGATGACGCGCCCAGCACCAGCGCCGCCAGGACCGCGGCCATCCGTGCGAAGTTCATGCTGTCTGCTGCCTTCGTGTGTGGGACGCGGGTCCTCCGCCCGGCCGTTGCCGGCCGGCGGTGGGAAGCCCGGGGAATCAGTCGAGGCTGACGATGATCTGCCGTTTTTCCGTGGTGAACTTGACCTTGTTCTCGCGGGCCAGCCACCCCAGGGCGAAATAGAGGTGCTTGTCGTCCAGCCGGGTGGTCTTCTTCAGCTGGCTGATGTTGGTCGGGCCCTTGGCGTCGAGGGTCTTCCATATCTTGCCGGCGTTCTCGCCGATCATCGGTGTCCACATGGTCCGTTCCTCCAATCTCGTAACAGCTTCATTCCGCGTGCATGGTGGGCAATGAGGGGCTCGAACCCCCGGCCTTCTGCGTGTAAAGCAGACGCTCTAACCAACTGAGCTAATCGCCCGGCACTATCACAGGGATTATCCCATTTATAATATAAAGGATTGGCTCTGCAATGTCAAGTATGAAATGAAAAAAAGTGACTATGTTCTTATTGTTAATGGTGTACGCCGACAAAACACCGCTATTAGTTGTGGTATCCGCTGTGCCACATACAAGTATTTTTGCATCATTCGTACCAGAGATCGTCTGTCAGTATAACACATTGGTGAAATGGCCATTGCATCTCCAGCATAACCAGTGATACTAGGGATGGTATTATATATAATGATAACCATCGCAAAAAGTGCACAAAAAAATGGACGCCCTTCTGGGCGTCCTTCTTGGATCCGGCCTGCTAGTCGACCTTACCCAGATAATCGATGGGATTGACCGGCGAGCCGTTCAGCCGGACCTCGTAGTGCAGGTGCGGCCCGGTCGAGCGCCCGGTCGAGCCGACCAGGCCGATGATCTGGCCCTTGATCACCCGGTCGCCCACCTCCACGTCGATCTGCGACAAGTGGCCGAACCTGGTGGTGTACCCGGTGCCGTGGTCCAGTTCCACCATGTTGCCGTAATCGCCCTTGCGGCCGGCGTGCGTGACCACTCCCTCGCCCGGCGCGTGTACCGGCGTGCCCCGCGGCACCGCGATGTCGAGCCCCTGGTGGTTCTCCGAGTGGCCGCTGCGCCGCCAGCGGCGGATGCCGAAGTTCGAGGTCATCCGGCCGAACAGCGGGGCCAGTTCCGGCGTGGCCGCCACCAGCGATTCCTTGGTGGAGAGGAACCGGTCGACCTGGTCCAGCTCGGCCAGGTTCTCTTTGATCTCGGGCCGCAGTTTGGCCTCGTAGGCGCCGGGCTCGATCGGCCGGCTCAGGTCGAATTTCCCCAGCATCACCGACTCGGCCGGGCCGCCGGCCGGCTCGCCCTCGTCCACCACGTTGGTGCCCTTGAAACCGGCCTGGATCTTGACCTTGGTCAGCGCCTTCCTGACGTTCTCCACCTGGAAGGCCATCCCGTTCATCGACGAGGCATAGATCGAGCGCTCCTTGGTGACCTGGGCGTTGAGCGCGCCGATCACCCGTCCCAGCGAATCCACCGTGCGGTCGTAGCCCTGGCGCTCGACGGTGAGCCGCTCGTTCTCCCGGAAGGTCGGCTCATAGTCGTTCACCAGCCGGAAGTGGTAGCGGTAGTGCCGCGCCGCCAGCACGCCCGAAACCAGCAACCCGGCCGACAGCGCGACGAACACCGCGTTGAGCGCTCGCGAGCTCAGGTGCGCGGACCGGCCATGCTCGCCGTGATGCGGGACGACCAGGAAGGAATATGATTTCTTGAAGATCATGGCGACCTCCTTTTCCGCGGCCGGGGCTCGCGTCGGGTCCAGAAACCGAGGAGCACGGGAACTACTCTGTGTCGGAGTTCATCTCGATGAACAGAGGGATGTCTCCGTGGCGTTCTATTTCAGCACTCCCAGCTGTCGGCCCACCTTGGTGAAGGCCGCGATGGCCAGGTCCAGGTGCTCGCGGGTGTGGGCGGCGGATATCTGGACCCTGATCCGGGCCCGGCCCCGCGGCACCACCGGGTAGAAGAACCCGATCACGTAGACGCCCTCGTCGTACAGCCGTCGCGACATCTCCTGCACCAGCTCGGCCTCGTGCAGGATGATCGGCACGATGGGGTGGATCCCCGGCCGGATGTCGAAACCGGCCTCGGCCATCCGCTGGCGGAAGTACATGGTGTTCTGTTCCAGCGTGTCGCGCAGGGCGGTCGAGGCGCGCAGCATCTCCAGCGCCTTGAGCGTGGCCGCCACCACCGCCGGGCTGACGGTGTTGGAGAAGAGGTAGGGCCGCGAGCGCTGCCGCAGGATGTCGATCAGCACCTTGTCGCCCGAGATGCAGCCGCCGGAGGCGCCGCCCAGCGCCTTGCCGAAGGTGGTGGTGATGATGTCCACCCGGCCCATCACGTCGCAGTGCTCGTGGGTGCCGCGCCCGGTCCGGCCGATGAAGCCGGTGGCGTGGGAGTCGTCCACCAGCAGCATGGCCTCGTGCTCCTCGGCCAGGTTGCAGATCTGCTCCAGCGGCGCCAGGTCGCCGTCCATCGAGAACACGCCGTCGGTGACGATCAGCCGGAAGCGCCGCTCCATCGTCTCCCGCAGGTGGCGCTCCAGGTCGTGCAGGTCCATGTGCTTGTATCGGCGGCGCTCGGCCTTGCACAGCCGCACGCCGTCGATGATCGAGGCGTGGTTGAGCTCGTCCGAGATCAGCGCGTCCTCCTCGCCCAGCAGCGACTCGAACACGCCCAGGTTGGCGTCGAAGCACGAGGAGTAGAGGATGGCGTCCTGCATGCCCTGGAAGGCCGCGATCTCGCGCTCCAGCCGCTTGTGGATGTCCTGGGTGCCGCAGATGAAGCGCACCGACGACAGCCCGAAGCCGCGCTCGGCCAGCCCCCGCTGCGCCGCCGCCACCAGGTCGGGGTGCCCGGACAGCCCCAGGTAGTTGTTGGCGCAGAAGTTGACGACCCGCTTCAGTGGCGCGCCGGCCGGGTACTCCACGCTGACGGACGCCGCCTGGGGCGAGTGGATGAACCGCTCCTCCTTGAACAGGTCGGCGTCGCGCAGCTCCTCCATCTCACGGAGGAAGTGCTCTTTGACTTTCTTATGAAGGGCCATCGCGATACAAGGTGTTCATTGATGGGTGTGATCGGCCGGTCGGGGGCGGCGGCCATGCCGCGGGGCGAAAATCCCTTTCAGAGCCACGGGATCTTCACGTTGCCGCAGTATTCATCCCAGGAGGCACCGAAAGACCTCGCCAACGCCTCTTCTTCTTCAGGTGCAAAAATCCTCGACCCGCAGTACAAAGCGATCCCGAGCAAAGCTCCCAGCCAAGTGTTGAAAAGGAAACCGGTCCAGGGAAGCACAAGCAACGCCACCCCCGTATACAATGGGTGCTTGACCAACGCATACGGCCCGTTCGTGATCAGTCCTTTCCGGGGCACTATTATCACGACCAACATCGCAGACCATATCCAGATGATCACCCCGGGTATCAGCATGATGATGGAAACCGCCCTCAGCACGGCCCCGGGACCACCGACATCGAACAGGGACGGCCGCCAGATGTTCGCGGCGAGGCCGATGACCAGGAACGGCAGTATCAGCCGGCCGATCTTGTCCCCGCTTCCGACGAGCGCTTTCAGTTCCATGTTTCTTCCTTCAAGACCGCGATCGCAACATGAAGGGAAATCGAAACCGTCAACGGATCGCAGACCTCGTCGCGTCCTGCCGGTTGCCGCTTCCCATCATCGCCCGCCCGACCGCGTCAAAGACCAGCCCGGCGGCCCGCTTCAGGGGATCCAGCCGGACGTCGTAGTAATAGGGAGCCTCCAGCCATCCCTTTTCCCGGAAATACCCGACATCCCGTGGGAATACGTCCGCGAAGCGTTTCGAGCCCATCGCAGATCGCCTAAACCGGAACATCATGAGGTCCTTCCACGTCGGGACGGGGAACCTGGCCCGCCGCTCGATCGCCTGGAACCGGGTCACCGCGGCGCCGATCCTCTTCCGGACTTCATCCCGTTTCTGCGTCATCGTGATGCGCAACCCCGGCATGACATTGAATCCCCAGAAGCGCATGACGTCCGCCAGGTACTTCTCCACTTCCTTGTCGCCGGTAAAATACTGGGTCGATACGGACATGAACCACTTGCCGAAATAGCACGGCCGGTGCATGACATACGAGGAGCGATCGATGAAGTTCTTCACCAGCGCCGTGACCTGCAACGCGTAGACGGGCGTCGTGACGATAACCGCATCGGCGTCCCGGATCGCCGCATGGACCTCCCGAAATCCGTCCTTGTTGGGACATCCGTCCTCGCCGTGCGTGACGCACGTCCCGCAGCCCCGGCAGAACTCCAGGCGCTGCTGGAACAGGTATACGTGCCTCGTCTCGATGTCCGTCTTGTTCCCGAGCTCTTTCAGGAATTCCATGGCCGCTTCGCACGTCTGGCCTTTGTGCGGGCTGCCGTGGATGGCAAGGATCTTCAACATGAGCACCTGCAACCGCGAACAACGGGGCGGGAGCCGCATCCCTTCCCGACGTTTTTTATTGGAGACTGCCTGGATTCCGGCCTTCGCCGGAAAGACACCGTGGTAGTATTCTTCGCGTCTTGGCGTCTTTGTGGTTCGGTTCCCATTTCTGGATTCCCGTTTGCACGGGAATGACACCATGGCAGTATTCTTTGTGTCTTGGTGGTTTGGTTCCCAATCCTGGATTCCCGTTTTCACGGGAATGACACCATCGGATTAGTATTCTTTGTGTCTTCGTGTCTTTGTGGTTCGGATCTCACAGCCCGAACTTGGCGATCAGCTGGTCCTTCTTCAGGCCCAGGATGCCGTACTTCTCCCCGATCTTGGTGAAGGCCGCCAGCGCCTTGTCCAGGTGCTCCGGCTCGTGGCCGGCCGAGATCTGGGTGCGGATCCGGGCCTGGCCCTGCGCCACCACCGGGAAGAAGAAGCCGGTGACGTAGATGCCCTCGTGGTACAGGTCGCGGGCCACGTCCTGGGCCAGCTTGGCGTTGTACAGCATCACCGGCACGATCGGCGTGTCGCCCTGCTTCAGGTCGAAGCCGGCCTTGGTCAGGCCGTCGCGCCAGTACGTGGTGTTCTTCTCCAGCTTGTCCCTGCGGTCGGTGGACTTGGACAGCAGCTCCAGCACCTTGAGCGACCCGGCCACCACCGCCGGCGGCATGGTGTTGGAGAACAGGTAGGGACGGGCCCGCTGCCGGCACATCTCGGCGATCTCCTTGGGACCGGAGACCGAGCCGCCGGCCGCGCCCCCCAGCCCCTTGCCGAACGTCGTGGTGATCACGTCGACGCGCTTCATCACGTTGTGGTACTCGTGGGTGCCGCGGCCGGTCTTGCCGATGAAGCCGGTGGCGTG
The DNA here is from genome assembly GCA_025453955.1 of Candidatus Edwardsiibacteriota bacterium. Classification (GTDB taxonomy): domain Bacteria; phylum Edwardsbacteria; class AC1; order AC1; family EtOH8; genus UBA2255. The sequence goes on along the minus strand of JALOPJ010000082.1, from coordinate 600 downwards.
CGAGTCGTCGACCATCACCATGGCGTCGTACTTGTCGGCCAGGTCGCAGATCTTGTCCAGCGGCGCGATGTCGCCGTCCATGGAGAAGACGCCGTCGGTGATCACCATCCGCAGCCGGCAGGACTGGGCCTCCTGCAGCTTCTCCTCCAGGTGGGAGATGCTGTTGTGCTTGTAGTTGAACATCTGGGCCTTGCACAGCTTGAGGCCGTCGACGATCGACGCGTGCACCAGCCGGTCCGAGATCATGGCGTCCTCCGGGGTCAGCACCACGTCGAACAGCCCGGCGTTGGCCTCCATGCAGGACGGGAACAGGCAGGTGCCCTCCATGCCCAGGAACTCGCTGAGTTTTTCCTCGAGCTGGTTGTGGATGTCCTGGGTGCCGCAGATGAAGCGCACCGAGGACAGCCCGTAGCCGCGGGAATCGAGCGCCTCGTGGGCGGCCTTGACCACCTCGGGGTGGCTGGACAGGCCCAGGTAGTTGTTGGCGCAGAAGTTCAGCACCTGCTTGGGCGCCGCGCCCTTGGGGTACTCGACCGTGATGCTGGCGGCCTGGGGCGACCGGATGTAGCGCTCCTCCTTGAAGATCCCCTTGTCCCTCAT
>JALOPJ010000081.1 GCA_025453955.1 Candidatus Edwardsiibacteriota bacterium | reverse complement strand
CACGTAGGCCCCGGTCTTGCGGATGGCGAACTCGGTGACCTCGCCGTAGGCCGCGGCCCTGGCCCCCAGCATCTGGCCGGCCTTGGCCGCGGTCTGGGCGGTGACCGCGCCGCTCTGGCCCAGCGCCTGCTCCCTGAAGATGCCGGCCAGCGCCTTGTCGTCGCGCTCGACGACGGTGAACCGCCCGGTGTTGACCAGCGCGGTGATCAGCATGTCGGCCACCCCCCGGCCGATCCGTGCGTCGTCGAACCCCGAGGCGTTGCGCAGGTCCAGCACGGCGATCGCGGGACGCCTTCCCGAATAGGGCGGCAGGTCGATCCGCAGCCCGCCGTCGTCCTCGCGGGGCGCGGGCGGCGGCGCGCAGGACAGCAGCAGCGCCAGCAGCGGGACGGTCAGGATCCGTTTCATGATCGGCTTTCTGTGGGGATGGCGGCCGGCGGGGTCAGTCGTCGACCTTGAGGATTTGCAGCATCTTCTGCAGCGATCCGGCGTCGGGCATCATCATGAAGAATCCGGAGAAGCCCAGGGCCTTCTCGCCGAAGGTGAACCGGTTCTGGACGTAGGCCACCAGCCCGCTCTCGGTGCGCTCGGCCAGGATCTTGCCCAGGATGTTCTTCATCACGCCCGACAGCATCAGCGGGGTCGAGGGCACGGTCATCAGGCTGAGCAGGTCCTCCACCGCGGTGAGGTAGGCGGTGGTCAGCACCTCGGAGACCTCGCGGTGGATCTGCCCGAAGTTGAACTCCGGCGACTTCTTGGCCTGGGGCATGTGGTGCCAGCAGTGCTGGGCGAACTCGCGGGCCTTGTCGCCGGGCATCAGCCAGATGGTGGCGCCCGAGACGTCGCCGGCGAAGATGTTGACCAGGCTGACCACCGGCAGGCCCGGCTTGGCCAGCGAGTCCAGCACCTCGTCCACCGGCTTGACGCCGATCGACGGCACCGACACCATCACCTTCAGCCCGGTGACCTCGGCCAACGTGGTGGCCGACTGCCCCGAGCCGATGTTGAACACCTCCTTGAGGGCGTCCTGCTGGACCGGCGTCAGCTGCTGCAGCGTGCCGGCCATTGGCCCCGTGAATTCGAGTTCGCTCGCATACTACCCATAGTATACGGATATTTCGGATGAAGTCAACCGCATATTCGATTTATTTTACCGCGAACGGGGAAGGCCGCCCCCGTCGCACGGGGGCGGCCTCCGGCGGGATCGGCGGGGCTCAGTGCGTCTCCGTCCCCTCGTGCCCGTGGACCTCGTTCAGCGCCCGGGCGATCACCTTCACCGCCCAGTCCACGTCCTTGCGGGTGATCGTCCACGTCCTTGCGGGTGATCACCAGCGGCGGCGCGAAGCGGATGGTCTGCTCGTGGGTGTCCTTGGCCAGGATGCCCAGCTCCTTCATCCTCAGGCAATAGGGCCGCGCCTTACCGGCCTCGGGCCGGAGCTCCATGCCGGTCAGCAGGCCCCGGCCGCGGACCTCCTTGATCTTGTCGGTGGGGAGGGCCCGCAGCTGCTTGCGGAAATAGTCGCCCAGGGTGGCCGCGCGGACGTCCAGCTTCTCCCGGCGCAGCACGTCCAGGGCCGCCATGCCCACGGCGCAGGCCAGCGGGTTGCCGCCGAAGGTGCTGCCGTGCTGCCCCGGCCGGATCACGTCCATCACGCTCCAGCGGGCGAACACCGCCGACACCGGGTACATCCCGCCGCCCAGCGCCTTGCCCACGATCATCACGTCGGGCTTGGCGTTCTCGTGCTGCCAGCAGAACGGCCTGCCGGTGCGGCAGAAGCCGGTCTGGACCTCGTCGGCGATGAACAGCACGTTGTGCCGCTCGCAGATCGCCTTGACCTTCTTGAGGTAGCCGGGCGCCGGCACCTTGACCCCGGCCTCGCCCTGGATCGGTTCCACCAGGAAGCCGACGGTGTTGGCTGTGATCGCCTTCTCCAGCGCCACCGCGTCGTCGTAGGGGATGACCTTGAACCCGGGCGTGGCCGGGCCGTAGCCGGTGAAGGCGTCGGGGTCGGTGGAGAAACCGACGATGGTGGTGGTGCGGCCGTGGAAGTTCTCGGCGCAGACGATGATCTCGGCCTTGTCCTTGGCCACGCCCTTCCTCTCGTAGCCCCACTTGCGGGCCAGCTTGATGGCCGTCTCCACCGCCTCGGCGCCGGTGTTCATCGGCAGCGCGGCCTCGAAGCCGGCGTACTGGCACAGCTTCTTGAGGAACGGACCCAGCTTGTCGTTGTGGAAGGCGCGGCTGGTGAGGGTGACGCGGTCCATCTGCTTCCGCACCGCGGCCACGATGGCCGGGTGGCGGTGGCCCTGGTTGACCGCCGAGTAGGCCGACAGCATGTCCAGGTACTTCCGGCCCTCGACGTCCCACACCCAGATGCCCTTGGCCTTGGCGATCACCACCGGCAGCGGGTGGTAATTGTGCGCGCCGTACCGTTCGCAGAGCGCGATCATTTCCTTGCTGGTCGCCATCGCTCGATCCTCCGGTTGGGGCAATTCATGAATTGCCCGTACTGTGGTTCTTGTCGTTGGTCCGGTTCGCGAACCGGCTTATCTTTTGGTTCCGAAGATGTCCTTGCGCAGTCCCAGGTAATGCGCGATGTTGGCCTTCCGCTCGATGCGCGGCTTGATCCTGCCGGCGAGCGAGGTCATGACGGTGGTGACGCCCGGGCCGTGCCCGGCCAGGATGCAGTCGGAATGCACCACCACGCCGACGCTGACCGCGCCCTTGCGGTAGCAGCGGCCGAAGCGGTTGTCGGTGTTGTCGATGGCCACCAGGTCGCCGAACCGCAGCCGGTCGATGCCCAACCTGTGGATGGCCTCGGCGTCGGCGGTGGTGATGTCGTAGTCGCCGCTGGCCACCGAGGCCGAGCCCAGCCCCGAGCCCATCAGCTCGGCCGGGATGCGGCAGGCCACCGGCACCTCCAGCGCCGTGCCGCCGGCCATCCGGCAGCCCAGCTTCTGCAACAGCGCGGGGTCGATGTTGAACAGCTTGATCTCGGGCTGCGCCGGCAGGGCCAGGCCCAGGCCGCAGGCCCTGATCTGGATCTTGTCGCCGATCACCAGCTGCTCCAGCACCTTCCAGTCGAAGTCCACCAGCACGTGCTCGATGCCGCCGTGCTTGCCGGTGACCGTGCCGACGGCGCCCTTGGCCGCGCCCGTGACCACGGTGGCGCGGTTGCCGATGCAGGCCAGCGTGTTCAGGCCGGCGTTCTCGGCGCCCGACGGCTCCTTGGTCTCGCGGTTGGAGATCGAGACCGCCGGTTCGACGTGGTCGGCCACCCAGCCGAAGGCCGGGTCGCCCACCCGGATGTTGTAGGTGATGCCGCCGGTGCCGGGCAGCGTCATCGCCCGGCCGTCGTGGCTGACGCGGTAGGGCGATCGGAACTTGGGCGAGGTGACCTCGCCGATCACCGACTGGACCACCAGCCGGTCCTGGTTCGTCTTCAGCATGCTCGCTCTCCCTCCTGCGGTCAGCGTTTGATCCCCTGCGCCACGGCCAGCGCCGCCGCGGCCTTGAGCAGATCGCCCGCGATGAACGGCACAACGCCCAGCTGTACCGCCCGCGGCGGTGCGAGCTGCAGCAGCAGTCCCAGCTGCAGCGTGCCGCAGCCATGGATGATCGCGATGCCCAGCAGCAGCGACAATGACATGGCCCCGGCGCTTTTATGTGTAGCGGTTGCCATGCCGACCACGAATGCGGCCGCGACGAAGCCCAGCAGGTAGCCGCCGGTCGGCCCCAGCAGGTGGGCGAACCCGCCGGACGCGCCGGTGAACAGCGGCAGCCCGGCCGCGCCCAGCGACAGGTACAGCGCCTGGCTGATCGCCGCGCGTCGCCCCAGCACCACCGCCGACAGCAGCACGAAGAACACCTGCAGGGTCACCGGCACCGGGGTGAAGGGCAGCGGCACCCGCACGAAGGCGCCCAGCGCGGTCAGGGCCGTGAACAGGATGATGGCCAGGACGCCGGAGAGGGTGCGGTCGATGGTCAATGACCGGGAGAGGATGCGTTCCATCGGAGAGGACCTCGTTGTCATGAATTTGGTGGGGGATCGGCCCGGGCGGCGTCCTCAGTTTCCGGATCGGGTCAGTTTCCGCAGGCCCAGTCGCAGCACCACGTACAGGGCCAGGGCGGCCAGACCCAGCCAGACGACGGAACCGCCGAACACCGCCAGCACCCGCAGCCGGTCGAGCAGGAGCACGGTCAAGAAGCTGGCCCCCAGCAGGACCATCAGACCGGCCAGCCGTCCGAAGCCCGGGATCCGCTCGAACCTGACGGCCCGGCCGATCACCAGCAGGGTCGCCGCCATCGAAACGATCGGCAGGAAATACACCAGCACATTGACCCGCAGCAGATTGGCCCGCAGCAGGAACAGCGTGTACAGCGTGATGGACGCGGCGAACATCCCGGGGATGCAGCACAGGTAGGCCAGCACGGCGTAGCCGTACCGCCACGGGCCGTGCGCCGCCGCTGACCCCGCCAACCGGTTGAGACCGGCGGCCGCCAGCGGCAACGCCGCGAAGAAGGCCAGCAGCAGCCAGCCCTGCGATCCGGCCCAGGCGATGAACTGGTCGATGGTCACCGTGCATCATCCCGGGGCAGGTTCCGCGCTCGCCGTCGCGGGCGGTGCCGCCCGGTCACCGGGCCTTTTTCACGCTCCGGATGCACTGCTCGATGATCTCGACGGCGGCGGCGGCCTCGTCCTTGGTGATCACCAGCGGCGGGCAGATCCGCAGGGTGTTGGTGCCGCAGCCCAGCATCAGCAGGCCGCGGCGGAACGCATCCTGCAGGATCGCCTCCATGAGATCGTGCGACTTGACCTTGGTCCGCTTGCTCTCCACGATCTCGATGCCGATCATCAGGCCCCGGCCCCGCACGTCGCCGATGATGTCGTACTTCTTCTGCATCCGCCGGAACTCGGCCAGCAGGTAGTTTCCCACGCTCTCGGCGTTGCGCAGCAGCCCGCCCTTGATGACGTCGAAGGTGGCGATGCCGGCCGCGCAGCACACCGGGTTGCCGCTGTAGGTGCTGCCGTGGCTGCCGGGTTTCCAGTTCATCACGCCGGCCGGCGCGATGATGGCCCCGATCGGCATGCCGCTGGCGATGCCCTTGGCCACGGTGATGATGTCCGGCTTGACGCCGGCGTGCTCGATGGCGAACCATTTCCCGGTACGGCCCATCCCCGACTGGATCTCGTCGGCGATCAGCAGGATGCCGTGCTTGTCGCACAGCTTGCGCAGCGCCCGCACCGCCTCGGCCGGCGGCACCACGTAGCCGCCCTCGCCCTGCACCGGCTCGAACACCATGGCGGCGACCTCCTCGGGCGGCAGGATGGTCTTGAGCACCGTGTCCTCGATGTACTTGACGCACTCCAGCGAGCAGCCCGGATAGGTCCGGTTGAAGACGCAGCGGTAGCAGTTGGGATAGGGCACGTGGGTGACGCCGGGCATGGTCGGGAAGAAGCCCCGCTTCTGGGCGGTCTTGGACCCGGTGCAGGACACCGCGCCCATGGTGCGGCCGTGGAAGGCGCCGATGAAGGAGATGAACTGCGGCCGCCCGGTGCGGTAGCGGGCCAGCTTCAGCGCGCCCTCGACCGCCTCGGCCCCCGAGTTGCTGAAGAACACCCGGCTGTCCCTGCCGGTGGGGGAGACCGAGATCAGCCGCTCGGCCAGCGCCACCTCGGGCTCGTAGTAGAAGTCGGTGCCGGAGTAGTGGATGAACTTCTCGGCCTGGCGCTTGATGGCGTCCACCACCCGGGGGTGGGAGTGGCCGGTGGAGTTGACCGCGATGCCCGCGCAGAAGTCCAGCAGCACGTTGCCGTCGACGTCGGTCAGCCACACGCCCTGGCCGCGCTCGATCACCGCCGGATAATCGCGGGTGTAGGATGGCGACAGCGACTGCTGGTCCCGCTTGACGATGGCCCGGGCCTTGGGGCCGGGCAAGGCGGTCTTCAGGAGCGGTCTCTTGATCACGGACATGGCGGTCCCCCCTACTCTATCTTTTCTTTGCTCGACATCGAACGATGACGGCCCAAACGCTTGATTTTACCAGATTATATGCAGGTTGTCAACGGTTGTCTGGCTCCGGTGCAATGGCACGGGCCCCCGTCAGGGGGCCCGTGTTCCGGCCATCGGTCTGCGCCGTCAGCGCGCTGCCGGCAGCCGCCGCTCCAGCCAGGCGATGATCGCCGACCCGTCCCCGGCCCTGCGGTAGAACTCGGTGTCCTGGAACATCCGCAGGTCATGGCGCAGCGTCACCGGGTCGTCCAGCGAGGCCGGTCGGCGGTCGGCGGGGTACTGGTCGAAGAAGAAGAACGGGTAGTTGTAGGATTCGTCGAGCAGCGCGATCTCCGCCCGCGTCAGCGCCGTGAGGACGGCCCCGGCCAGCGCCACCTGATGCAGGAACACCCGCCTGCGCTGGTCCTGCCGGCATTGCTCCCGGAAGAACCCGTCCGTGTACAGCCGCTCGAACTGCGCCGGCCATTGCCGCAAGGTCCCCCGTTCCGGCCGTGCCACCAGCATCCCGGCGTTGAAGTAGGCGCGGATCACCGCCCCGTCGACCGGCGCGGTCACCGGGAAGATGCGGTCGGCGGCGACGCCCATGGCCCGGTAGGCGCGCGCCCAGAACTCGTCGGCCGGCCCGTCGTACGACGACCCGATCAGCCGGTGCATCACCGGACGGCAGGCCAGCGCGGTGCCCGGCTTCAGCAGGAACGCCGCCGGCTCCCGCACCACCACGGTATCCGGGTCCAGCCAGGCCAGCAGCGGATGCCGCCCGGCGGCGGCGGCCGATTCCGCGGCCGCCGCCGCGTAGACCTTCATGGCGAAATAGTATTCCCGCGCCGGCTCCGGCGTCGGACTGGCCTTGACCGCGACCCCCAGCTCGGCCGCCCGGCCCGCGACCGCCGCGGCCAGTTCCGGTTTTTCCTCTGGGCAGTACAGCCACAAGGGGGCGTCGCTGAGCGAACCGCCGAAGCCGCGCAGGCTTTCGGCCATGGTCAGCGCGGCCGCGGCGTCGGTGTCGTCCTCGGCGTAGGTGGCGAAAACGATCGGTCCGGTGTTCGTCATGTCGCTCCTCACTCTGATCTCTGCGGCCAGGGCCCGCCCCGGCAACCGGCATCCAACGCGGCAAGTGTACCGCATCCACGGCTGCCGGTCAACCGGAAATTGCGTCCCCTTTATTATGGGCTGTGGTTTTTCCCATTGACAAGCTATATATCATAATGATATCATATTATACTTTTTTATAACATGGGGTATTATGCAAACCGATATCGATCCGAAGAAAGAGCTTGAGTTCTTCTATACCTTCAGCCAGACCCTGTTCTCGACGATGGACCAGGGCAAGCTGCTGGACATCATCATCGAGACCGCCAAGAACCTGACCCACGCCGAGGGCAGCTCGTTGCTGCTGCTGGACGATGCCGGGCAGAACCTGCTGTTCGCCCACGCCACCGGCGAGGTGTCCGAGGAGTTGAAGAAGCTCACCGTGCCGCTGGGCCAGGGCATCGCCGGCTGGGTGGCCCGCGAACGCAAGCCGCAGATCGTCAACGCCGCCGAGCAGGACGAGCGCTGGTACAAGGGCATCGACGAGCAGACCAACTTCACCACCCGCTCGCTGCTGTGCGTGCCCCTGCTGGTGGGCGACCGCACCGTCGGCGTGATCGAGGTGATCAACAAGTGCGACGGCACCAATTTCTGCGGCGAGGACCAGGAGATCCTGCTGAAGGTCGCGTCGCTGGCCGCCACGGTGCTGGAGAACGCCACCCGCTACCGCCGGCTGGAGGACCGCTTCGCCCGGCTGCAGCAGGAAGTGGCCGGCCGCTACGACATCATCGCCTCCTCGCAGGCCATGGGCGAGGTGCTGAACCTGGCCCAGCGGGTGGCCGCCGGCAACACCACGGTGCTGCTGCAGGGGGAGAACGGCACCGGCAAGGAGCTGCTGGCCCGCTACATCCACGGGCAGAGCCCCCGCGCCGAGTCCCCCTTCATCGCGGTCAATTGCGCCGCCATCCCGCTGGACCTGCTGGAGTCCGAGCTGTTCGGCTACGAGAAGGGCGCCTTCACCGGCGCGGCCGGGCGGCGCAAGGGGCATTTCGAGGCGGCCGACGGCGGCACCATCTTCCTGGACGAGGTGGGCGACCTGCCCCTGGCGGTGCAGGCCAAGATCCTGCGGGTGGTGCAGGAGCGGGAGTTCCTGCGGTTGGGCGGCAGCGAGACCGTCCGGGTGGACGTCCGGATCGTGGCGGCGACCAACCAGAACCTGCAGGAGCTGGTCAAGCGGGGCCGGTTCCGCGAGGACCTTTACTACCGGCTCAACGTCTTCCAGATCTTCCTGCCGCCGCTGCGCCAGCGCGCCGACGACATCCCGGTGCTGGCCCACCATTTCCTGGAGCGGTTCAACCGGGAGACCACCAAGAACATCTCCGGCTTCACGGACGACGCCATGGCCACGCTGCGGGAATACGCCTGGCCGGGCAACGTCCGAGAGCTGCAGAACGTGATCGAGCGCGCCATGGTGCTGGCGACCGGCCGCGTCATCGAGCGGCACCACCTGCCGCAGATGCGACCGCTGCCCGGCGGCGGTTCCGAGATCGCGCCGCTGGTCAACCTGGACGACGCCCAGCGCCGTTTCAAGCGGCAGTACATCGAAGGAGCCCTGGCCGCCAACGGCTGGAACCAGCGCCGCACCGCCAAGCTGCTGGGCATCCAGCCCACCTACCTGTCGCGGTTGATCAAGGAGCTGGGCATCACCAAGTAAAGGATAGCCATTCCGATGACAAGGTACGGGATACCGACTGCCGGAGGACAGAACACGGAATTATCATCGGGTATCAAATAACTGCACGACATTATACAATAGTATAATACTTACTTCCATAACGAAATCATTAACACAATGCAATCCAATGTATTGTGTTTTTTTATTCCATGGCACAGATTATGCATTAATAAGCGTTTATATCACAGAACAACGAGCAGGACGATGGTCAGCGACAGCGAATTGAACAGTTTCATACAGGAACACATCGACAGCTTCATCAAGTGGGACATGCTGGTGTATTTTTCCCGCCAGCCCGATGCGGTCGAGACCATCGACGGCCTGTCGCGGTTGACCGGCAAGGGGCGGACGGACATCGACACACCGCTGGCTGAGCTGGTGGCCTCGGGCGTGCTGCACAACGAGCGGGGCGTCGGGGAGTCATCGCGGTACTCGGTGGCGCCGGGGTTCCGCCACCGCACGATACTGGAGAAGATCAACGCCGAGATGAACGACCGCGGGGCGCGGCTGAAGCTGTTGACCATGACCATGGAATCGATCAAAAAACAGAACGGCACCGGGGGGATGCGGCCATGAGACGTTTCGCGTACGCAACGGCGCTGCTGGCCGCGCTGGCCGGGACCGGCCTGGCGCAGGATTCCTGCCGGGTGTTCGTCTGGGACAACGACGCCGGAGAGCCGGCCCAGCGCGCGCCGGCCGTCTGCATGGACACGATCAACAACAGCTACTTCGTCTGGGCCGACTACCGGCTGCTGTCCTGGGACATCTACGGCCAGCGGTACGACGCCGCCACCGTCACCTACGACAGCTGCAACTTCCGCGTCAACTCGACGCGCGGCGACGGCCGGCTGCGGCGCTATCCCGACGTGGCCTGCGACACCGCCGGCTGGTTCGTGGCCTGCTGGGAGGAGTACAGCTCGACCACGGGCTACAACATCGCCTGCCGCCGCTTCGACCCCCAGGGCAGCCCGCTGGCGCTGCAGTCGATCGTGCGGCCGCTCTCCACCACCACCGTCGGCTTCCCCAAAATCGCCCGCGACAAGCACCCGACACCTTCCGGGTCAACGACGCCACGGCCAACGCCTGGCACCCCGACGTGGCGATGAACGACACCCTGGTGGTGATCGCCTGGGGCGACTCCCGCAACGGCGACTGGGACGTGTACGCCCGCAACTACTACATCACCACCGGCAGCATGTCGGCCCGGGGCGCGTCCTACAAGGTCAACGGCGACGCCACGGTCCGCCGGCAGGACTATCCCAGCGTCTCGATGCCCTGTTCCTCGGCGACGGCGACCAACAACCGCTACACGGTGATCGCCTGGGAGGACTCGCGCACCTTCACCACCGACGCCAATACCGAGATCTGGTGCCGGCAGTACGACGCCACCGGCGCCACCTACGGCTTCGAGCGGGTGGTCTCCCAGGTCCGGCCGGCCCGTCTGCCGTCGGTGTGCAAGGGCCGCAACCGGTTCGCCTTCGCCGTCGCTTGGGAAGACTCCGGCATCGGCGGCTGGCAGGTCAAGCTGCGCTACAACGACTCCCGCAACATCTTCGACCGCGAGAAGACGGCCAACAACAGCACCGAACCGCCCGGCAAGCACGGCGCCTCGGCCTGCCTGGGCCGCAGCTACGCCAACGTGGCCTTCCTCGATTCCAGCCGCACCAAGTGCCGCGGCGACATCCTGGAGCAGGGGTACTCGCTGGCCTACGGCACCACCCAGGACAGCCTGGTGCCGTACTACTTCAACTTCAAGATGAACCAGGACGATAAGGTGCGCGCCAACGGCCGGACCGGGTGGTATCATTACCCGGATTACGACAACCCGCTCACCGCCTGGAACGAGAACCCCCGGCCGGCCGCCGCGGCCGACTCGGTGCTGATGCCGCTGGACTCGACCTACGTCCGGGCCATCCTGTCGCGCAACATCACGCCGGGGCAGTACTATTTCCGGGTCAAGGACACCGACACCATCCTGGCCGGCCGGACCCAGGGCAAGGGAACGATCAATGCCGCGGAGTACGACGTCTGCCTGATGGACCTGGGCTATGCCACCACCGACCTCTCGGCCGGCAGCGTCAGCCGGGACCAGCAGGACTCGCTGGTCAAGTTCAACAACGACGGCGGGGCGCTGATCGTCAGCGGCAACGATTTCGGCGAGATGTACGACGGCACCGCGCTGTTCAACCTGTTCGGCGCCGACTACCTGGGGGCGGGCAACACGTCGGCCACCGGCAACATCGACTCGCTGGGCGGCATGAGCGACGCCTTTTCCCGGGGCATGGCGTTCCATTACCCCTATCAGCAGGAAGAGGACAATTCCGTCGACCTGATCGCGCCGCTGTCCTCGGCCTGCGACACGCTGTTCGGCGGCGACCCGGCCAAATGGGCGCGCTGCCGGGGATGCTACTACACGAGCTATTATAAAGGCACAAAGGCCGTCTGGCACAAGAACGTCTACCTGCCGTTCGTGATGACCGCGCTGACCTCGGACGGCCAGCACCCCAACACCGCCACCGAGCTGACCCGCCGCATCCTGGGGTTCCAGGGCTTCAACGTGGAGCCGGCGCCGATCCACGACCTGGCGGCCGACACCACCACCAGCACGGCCGAGGGCGCCGTCACCATCCGGTGGAAGGCGGTCAGCGACGACTCGCTGGCCGAGCGCGCCAGCCGCTACCAGCTCAAGATCAGCGAGTACAACGCCGCGCTGCCCGAGGCCGGCAAGTTCACCAGCGAGCAGCAGTACGTCGACTCCGGCATCACCTACTACCAGGCCTGGACCCCGGCCGGGGTGGGCGCCACCGAGACCCAGACCCTGGCCCTGGTGCCCGGCAGGTCCTACATCTTCGCCATCAAGGCCGGCGACGAGAGCTCGCCCACCCGCTGGAGCGCGCTGGGATCCGAGCCGATGATCAAGAGCCGGGGCGACACCCTGACCCCCCACACCATCGCCGGCATCGGCGCCGGCTACGGCCTGATCAGCCACTTCACCGCCAGCGAGCGCATCGACGTCCGCGGCGGCGACACGCTGAACTTCACCTGGGACGCAGCCAGCATGTGGTTCGGCATCGGCCGGGTCAATTGGTACCGCAGCGGCGACCTGTTCATCTACCTGGACACCCGGACCGGGGGCGCCGACTCCACCATCAAGTGGAACGGCGCGGGCGACACCGCGGCGCTGTTCGACAGCGGCAAGGACTTCCGGCCGGACTTCTGCTTCGTGCTCGACTCCACCGGCACCGGCAAGTGCAAGCTGATGAAATGGAGCGGCAGCGCCTGGGTGGATTCCATCAATCCCTACACCAGCTCCTACTACCACATCGACACCGTCAACACCGACAACTACACCGAGATCCGGGTCCCGTTCGGCTACGTCAAGTACACCGCCGGCGACCCGTTCAAGTTCCAGGTGCTGTGCCAGAACGAGACCAGCGAGCACACCTTCAACGCCTTCCCCGTCACCAACGGCATCGGGAAATCGAAGGCGCTGACCAGATACGGGTACTACTACCGGTACGACCGGCTGGGCACGGGGCTCTCACCCCGCAACGCGGCGCAGCCGCTGGCCGTCGGGCTCGCCGAGTTCGGCGCCAGCGCCGGGGAGGGGACCGTGTCGTTGCAATGGACCACGTCCAGCGAGAATGACAACTACCAGTGGCTGATCGAACGCTCGCGGGAACCCGACCGGGATTATGTGAGGATCGGGACGGTCCCGGCCCAGGGCGGGCCGTCGGGCCACAGCTATCGCTATGTCGACGCAGCAGTGCAATCAGGCACCTACTATTACCTGCTGGGGGACCAGGACCTGGATGGTGTCGTCACGTGGCACGGGCCGGTCAGCGCCATGATCACCACTATCCCTGCCGCCGGTCTGTGGCTGGGGCAGTGCGACCCCAATCCCGTTCGGGGGCCGGCCGTGATCGACTATGCGGTCCCGCGGGCCGGGCACGTGACGCTCCGGCTCTATGACATCTGCGGCCGCGAGGTCCGGACCGTGGTGGACGAGGGCCAGGCCGCCGGACGCCACCGCGCTCCCTGGAACGGGGACGATGCCCGGGGCCGGCCGCTGGCCGCGGGGGTCTACTTCTATCGGCTGTCGCACGACGGCCGGCAGGCCACCGGCAAGCTGGTCGTTGTCCACTGACTCCTCCCGCACGCACTTTGTTCAAGGAGATAGGACCATGAGGCACCTGATCGCGATCGCTGTTGTGGCGGCGGCATTCTGTCATGCCGCCGCGGCCCAGACCCGGGCGGATACGGTCAAGATCTTCGTCTGGGACAACGACGCCGGCGAGGCCGTGCAGGAGCAGCCGGCAGTGATGATGAGCCCGGAACTCGACTGCTACGCGGTGTGGGCCGACCTGCGGGACGGGAACTTCAACATCTACGGCCAACGCACCACCTATGATGGCGAGCCGCTGGGCGGCAACTTCCTGGTCAATGCGAACCCCGCGGCGACCTGGGGATCGGAGAAAAACCCCGACATCTCGGCCATCGGCGGCTCCAAGGGACGTTTCGCCGTGGTCTGGCAGGATTCGCTGGCCAGCGGCCAGTGGCGGATCTACGGCCGGCTGTTCAGCACCGACTGCACGCCCGCATCGACCGTCGACCTCCAGCTGAGCTACGGCGGTGCGGCCCCCAAGTACCGGCCGCGGGTGGCGATGCAGGTCGGCACCGGGAACTTCGCGGTGGTCTGGGCCCAGTACCGGACCCCGACCAACCTCAGCGACATCTACATCCGGCTGTTCGATCCCGACGGCAATGCGATCAGCGACACCGTCCGCGTCAACAACGTCGACACCCTGCGGCTGCAGCGCCGGCCCTGCGTCGCGTTCACCAACAACAGCATCATCGTCGCCTGGGAGGACTGGAAGAACGGGGATTTCCCCGTCATCTGGGCCCAGAAATTCCAGCCCAATTTGGCGCGGGTCGGCGTGAACTACGCCGTCAGCAACACCGACTACTGGTCCGAGTTCCCCGACATCGACGCCGTCGACAACACCGGCTTCCACGTGTTCGCCTGGCACGATCGGGCGACGGGCGCGGCGCGCAACGTCAAGGCCCGGCGGGCCAGCGCCACCGGGTGGATCGACCAGGAGTTCATCGTCAATCCCATGCTGCTCCTGAACCACAGCTACAACCCGACGGTGGCCGTCCTGTCCCTGGAGGACTGCGTGGTCGCCTGGCACGACAGCGTGTCCCCGGAGCGGTCGGCGGAGACCTTCGTGCGCTACTGCTACCCCGCCAGCGCCGCGATCGACACCGGCAACTACTTCCTGGCCAACGAGGAGGATTACCGCAACCAGGAGTACCCGGACATCGCCTCCTACAACGGCCAGTTCACGGTGGTCTGGCACGACTCGGTGCGGCCCACCGGCCGGGGCGACATCATGGGGCAGAACGGCTACCTGGTGACATCGGCCAGCCCCGACACCATCCGGAAATTCCATGCGAACCAGCGCATCAGCAACATGCGCAACGCCGGCCGCAAAGTATGGTACCGGCCCGGGAAGAACTACGACAACCCGCTTACGCCCTGGAACGAGGACCCCATCGCCGAGCCGGACTCGATGTACATCCCGCTGGACTCGGCCTTCGTGCGGGCCTTCGCGGAACGCAACAATGTCCCCGGCCAGTCGTTCGTCCGTATCACCGACAGCCCCATCCTGATGGAGGACTACCACGACGACCAGAAGAGCTCCATCAACGGCGGCGACTACGACGCGTGCGTGATGGACCTGGGCTACGCAAGGGATGCCCTCGCCGCCGGCGAGATCAGCGACACCCAACAGGATTCATTGAAGGCGTTCGCCGACTC
>JALOPJ010000190.1 GCA_025453955.1 Candidatus Edwardsiibacteriota bacterium | reverse complement strand
TGGCGCGGGGTTTCCATATCATATCGCAGTGGGCCCGCCCGGCATCGCCGGGCGGATGCGTAGGAACACGTGATGGCCGTGCTGATGAGACGATTTGTTTGCCCGATCATGTCAGGGAGAGACGGCCGAGCCGGCGGATGAAGGTCGATCCGCCATCCGCCGGGATGGGGTCCGGGGGCGCAGCGCGTTTGGCGGCGAGGCCGAAAGCGGCAGCGAAGGCCATGCCCGTCATGACATTGTAGGCAATTGATGGGTTCGATCCATGTCGTACATTCTCTCACGATAAGCCCTGCGCCCCCGGTGCCTCTTTCGCCCTTTCTGGGCAGTCAGAAAGGGCAAGAAGAAATCCTGAAACGTTGGACGGGCGTATGAGACGATTGCTGGTGATGCTCCTGGCCGCCGCGCTGCTGGCGGCAGCAGCCGCGCCGCTGGGCGCGCAGGAGGAGGAGGACCTCGAGCTCGAGGACAACACCGACCTCGACTCGTTGGAGGCCGCGCCGCCCCCGCCGGCGGCGGTGCTGCCGGCGATCGCGCCGGCCGACTGGGAGGGATGGTGGCAGCGCAGCCTGCAGTACCAGCGCCAGGATTCCCTGGAGCGGGCGCTGGAGTGCGCCGATTCGACGGTGGCGGCGGCGCGCCGGTCGGACCTGCACCTGCCGACGGCCGCCAGCTACTGGCTGCACCGCGCCGGCCGGGCGCGGAAAAGCGGCGATGCCGGGTTGGCGCGGCGCTACCTCGGGCTGGCCCGGGAGGCGCACGAGACGTCGATCCCGGTGCTGGCGGCCGGCTTCCGGTCGGACCTGGGCGTGCTGGGATTCCGGCGATCGGCCGGCGAGCTGTTCACCCGGCTGGCCGCGGCTTCCCGCGAGTTCGGCGTGCAGCTGCGGTACGGGGCGCAGCTGCTGGCATGGGTCTGCCTCGGCCTGCTGTGCTGGGGGCTGGTCTTCTGCCTGTACGTCGCGGCCCGCCACCTGCCGCGCCTGGCGCACGGCCTGGCCGAGCTGGTCCCGCCGTTCCTGCCCGTCGCCGCCCGCACGATGCTGGCCGGCGGGCTGGTGCTGGG
Organism: Candidatus Edwardsiibacteriota bacterium; assembly: GCA_025453955.1. Taxonomy (GTDB): domain Bacteria; phylum Edwardsbacteria; class AC1; order AC1; family EtOH8; genus UBA2255. The sequence goes on along the minus strand of JALOPJ010000190.1, from coordinate 1,998 downwards.
CCTGGCCGCCGCCGCGGCCAGGGTGTCGCTGCCGGCGGCGGCCCTGCTGCTGGCGGCGGCCTGCCTCGCGCTGGCCGCCACCCGGGAGAAGGTGCTGCTGTTCGTCTCCGCGGCGCTGGTCGTCGCGGCCGCGGTCGGCCTGTCGCTGGGGCACCACCTGTTCTCGCAGATCGACGACGAGTACCTGGAGACCCTCAACCGCGCCAACCATGCGCCCCATTCGGCGGCGCTGTACGACAAGCTGTCGGCCTACCAGCGGCAGGACAGCACCGACCTGCTGCCGCCCTACGCCATGGCGCTGCTGGACAAGCGGGCCGGCAACGCCGAGCGGGCCCGGGCCATCCTGACGACGCTGGCCGCCGCGGCCCCCAACGCCGGCGCGGTGAACAACCTGGGGAACCTCTACCTGGCCCAGGGCAGCCTGGACGCGGCCGCGGCCTGCTACCGCCAGGCGATCGAATGGGACGCCTCGCTGGCGCTGCCGCACTACAACCTGGCGCAGCTGCACCTGCTGCGGCTCGACTTCAACGCCGCCCGCGAGGAGCAGGCGGCGGCGGTCCGGCTGGACATCGCCGGCATCGAGGCCCGCGCCGCCCGCACCGGCGGGGTGGCGCCGCTGGACCAGTGGATCCCGGCGCGGCTGCTGTGGGACCGGGTGCTGGCCGGCTGGAACCCGCTGGGCGGGTTCAACCCGCGGGAGATGGCCAGCCTCAGCGGCCTGCCGCTGTGGCTGACGCCGCCGGCCGCGCTGGCCCTGCTGGTGCTGCTGGCGCTGGCCGCGGCGCTGGTCAAGGGCGGGGCCAAGCGGGACGAGTGCCTGACCTGCGGCACCGTGGTCTGCAAGCGCTGCCGCACGGTGACGCTGGCCGGCGAGACGCTGTGCGCGGGCTGCGCCGAGAAGATCGGGCAGGCCACGTCGGCCGGCCTGCAGCGCTCGCTGGCGGCCAAGCTGGCGGCGAGCAAGCACCGCCGGCTGGTGCTGTGGTCGGTGGCCGTCAACCTGGTCCTGCCCGGGGCGGCGCTGGCGGCAGCCGGCAGCACCATCGGCGCCTGGCTGCTGGCGCTGGGCTGGTCGCTGTTCGCGGTGGCGGTGATGGCGGGCGGCGCCGGGCTGCCGGCGGGCCAGCTGGCAGCCGGGCTGGCCGGCGGCGGCGCCCCCTGGTGGGTGACCGGGCTGGGCTGCCTGCTGCTGATCGTCTCCTGGCTGGGCGTGCTGACGCACCTGGGCGACCGTCAGGCCGAGGCCCCGCTGCCCACCACCAAGACCGCGCCGCCGCCCGAGGCGGCGGAAGGAGGCGACCATGCCGCTTGAGGGCAACATCAGGGAGTTCGGCCTGGCCGACGTCATCCAGTTCATCTGCAACAACCAGAAGGACGGGGTGCTGCTGCTGGAGTCCAGGGGCGACACCGCCTCGGTCTCGTTCGAGCAGGGCAGGATCACCGGGGCGCTGTACGGTCGCAAGGGCAGGAACGACCAGCTGGGCGCCTACCTGCACCGTTCCCGGCGGCTGGACACCGAGACGCTGCAGCGGCTGCAGCGCCTGGCCGCCGACTCCGGCTCGACCATGGACGAGGTGATGGTCCAGGAGGGCGTGCTGAGCGGCGAGGAGATCCAGGCCGTGATCGCCTTCAAGATCCAGGAGGTGTTCGACGACATCTTCACCCTGACCGACGCCAACTACCGGTTCGACCCCGAGGCCCGGCTCTACAAGAAGAGCAAGTACCAGGTGGCGCTGGGGCATGACATGCTGCTGCTGGAGGCGATGCGGCGCAAGGACGAGTGGCCGGCCATCGCCAAGGCCCTGCCCAAGGATTCCCTGGAGCTGGTCCGCAGTGACCGGGAGGTGCCGCCGCCGCCGGCCGAGACCGACGACTGGGTGGTGTACGTCCTGCTGGACGTCCCCAAGAGCGTGGCGGCGCTGATCGACGAGACCGGGCTGGGCCGGTTCCGCACCTTCAACGCCTGCGCCAACCTGCTGCGCTCCGGGGCGGCGGTGC
>JALOPJ010000080.1 GCA_025453955.1 Candidatus Edwardsiibacteriota bacterium | reverse complement strand
AAGACGTCGCCACAGAATTCCATATTCAAGGTCTAGAACTTGACTGGGCTTGTGTAACATGGGATGGTGATTTCCGATATGCAGATAATGGTTGGGACCATTGGTCATTCTGTGGCAAGAAGTGGAACCGAATACTCAGCGCGGAAAGGAAAAAATACCAATTGAATGCGTATCGTGTATTACTGACACGGGCAAGACAAGGTATGGTCATCGTTGTGCCAGAAGGTGATTCTAATGATCCAACACGCAAGAGCGAGTATTACGACTCAACATATGAATACCTGTGCAGTGTTGGATTTAAAGTTATCTGAACAACCATTTAACGGTAGTATGATTAAAAAAAACAAAGTAGTATTAGCCCCATGATGGCCGCGCTCTCCCATCGCGGCTATCAGGCCCGGCTTGTCCCCATCTCTAGCCTGCCCGCGCTGCAGCGTGCCTTCTCAGCCCGCCTCACGTCCGCCGATCCGGCCATCCGGCGCTACCTGTCCTTCGTGAACTACGAGCCCCCGAAGGAATTCCCCGACGCCCGCTCGGTGCTGGTGCTGGCCAAGGGCATGTATTGAAAAAACTATTGATACCCCTTGACAATACATCATAAATGATGTAAGATGCATATGATAAGGAAATGGAAAATAGTATTCTACGAGACGGCAGGTGGTGATTGTGATGTCGAGCAGTTCCTGGATTCCCTGTCCGATGCCAATCGCGCCAAGACGGTTTCCTGGATCGAAGCACTGGAGGATAATGGGCCCAATCTTCCCAGGCCGTATGCTGATCTATTGGAGGATGGCATACACGAATTAAGGGTCAAGCTTTCCGGTGGTCAATATAGAATTCTATACTTCTTTTGTCGCGGTGATTTTATCGTCTTGACGCATTCTCTTCGCAAATTGACCAGTGAGATCGATAAGGCTGAGATACGAAAGGCCAAATCGGCGCGTGCTGATGTTCTGAAACGATACACCCTTCAAATGCTACATGAGATGACCGATGAAGACGTTTAGAAAATATCTGACCAAAGAGCTTAAAAACAAAGCTTTCGCACGGGCATTGAACGAAGAGCGCGAGCTTCGCGATCTGGCCCTCAAGATCGCCGAATCCCGGGAAAAGATGGGCTGGTCACAAGTCAAACTAGCCAGCCGTGCCAAGATCACGCAACAGCAGCTATCGCGGGTGGAGACCGGCAGCAATTTTACAATGACTACATTTCTTCGCGTGTGCGATGCTTTGGGGATGAGGATCGATCTCAATCCGCCAAGCCGAAAGACATGCCCTTCTGCCAGATAGATGAGAGATAGCCGGTATGACCGGCTATCTTTTTCCAGCCACCCGAACAGAAAATGAAGAAGAAAAGCAATAATACGAATTGTCTGCTGGCAGCACTGGCCCGTCATGGCTACCGCGCCCGTTTGGTCCCCATCACGCGCCTGCCCGCGCTGCAACACGCCTTTGCCGCCCGCCTCAAGTCCGCCGACCCGGCCATCCGGCGCTACCTGTCCTTCCTGAACTACGAACCCCCGGGGGAATTCCCCGCCGCCCGCTCGGTGCTGGTGCTGGCCAAGGCCCAGCCCGTGCTGCGCGTGATCTTCCGGCACAAGGGGAAAACCCTGCGCGCCCTGGTGCCGCCCACGTACTTCGACCATCACACGTGCGAGCGCGAGGTGCGGGGGATACTCAAGGAACACGGCTTCAGCATGGCGCGCTCCAAGCTGCCGCAGAAGACGCTGGCCGTGCGCTCGGGCCTGGCCAAATACGGCAGGAACAACATCGCCTACGTCCCGGGCTGGGGCAGCTTCGCCAAGCTGTTCGCCTTCTGGACCGACATCCCGGCCGGCAACGCCCGGCTGCAAACACCGAGGATGCTGGACCAATGCCGCGCCTGCCGGGCCTGCGTCACGGCCTGTCCCACCGGGACCATCGACGGTAAGCGGTTCCTGGTCCATGCGGGCAGGTGCATCACCTACCACAACGAGCGGCCGCCGGACGTGCCGTTCCCGAAATGGATCAAGCCCGGGTGGCACAACTGCATCATCGGCTGCCTGCGCTGCCAGGCGGCCTGCCCGGCCAACCGCGGCGTGCTGGGGAGGGTGGAGGACCGGGGAAGGTTCTCGGAGCAGGACACGGCGTACCTGTTGCGGGGGAAGTTCGCGGGAAAGAAGGCCAAGGCCATGGACGCCCGGCTGGGGCGGGCGGGACTGGAGCTGTCGGTGTTCCCGAGGAATTTGAGGGCGATCATATCCTGACCCCGCAGTTCAGACCGCCCCCTTCCCCCTCCGATGCGGAGGGGGCGCATTCTAGCATACTAAACAGCGAAACCCCTCTCCACAGTGGAGAGGGGCAGGGGAGAGGTCAGGTCTGGCTGCTCCCATGTCCCAGACTTGACCTTCCCCCGCAGTTCCGACCGCCCCCTTCCCCCTCCGATGCGAAGGGGGCGCATTCTAGTATACTAAACAGCGAGACCCCTCTCCACAGTGGAGAGGGGCAGGGGAGAGGTCGTGCCCGCGTGATGACGGGACGACACCGAAACAGCAGGGACATGGCGCGCCATGTCCCTACATTGCGCGCCGGGCCCACGCCCGGCGTTTTCGCCTTGATTTTTCACGGCCGTTCATTGTATGCTTATCCCATGACCGAACAGGAACGACTGCGATCCGCCATCGCCCACCTGGAGGCCCAGCGGGCCCTGCTGGGCGACGCCGTGGTCGACGCCGCGCTGGGGCCGCTGTCCGAGAAGCTGGAGGCCCTGGCCGCCTCCGGGGCCGCCGGCACGCCCGAGCAGCGCCGCCAGGTGACCGTGGTGTTCGCGGACGTCTCGGGCTTCACCGCGCTGTCCGAGCGGATGGACGCCGAGCTGGTGCGCGACACCATGAACGCCCTGTGGCAGCGGCTGGACGGCGTGATCACCGCCCACGGCGGGATGGTGGACAAGCACATCGGCGACGCGGTGATGGCGCTGTGGGGCGCGCTGACCGTGCGCGAGGACGACGCCGAGCGGGCGGTGCGGGCGGCGCTGGCGATGCAGGCCGAGGTGGCGCGGTTCGCCGGGAACACGCGGGTCCGGCTGGGGATGCGGATCGGCGTCAGCACCGGTCCGGTGCTGCTGGGGGCGGTGGGCACCACCGCCGAGTTCACGGCCATGGGCGACGCCGTCAACCTGGCGTCGCGGCTGCAGCACCAGGCGCCGGTGGGCGGGGTGCTGGCATCGCACGACACCTACCGCCTGGTGCGGGGCATCTTCGACGTCACCCCCACCGCGGAGCTGACGATCAAGGGCAAGCGCGAGCCGGTGCGGGCCTACGTGGTGGACAAGGCCAAGCCGCTGGCCTTCCGGATGGCCAGCCGCGGGGTGGAGGGCGTGGAGACCGCGATGGTGGGCCGCGACGCCGAGCTCACAACCCTGCAGGACGCGCTGCAACGGACGGTGCGGGAGCGGCGCACGGCGCTGGTCACCGTCTGCGGCGACGCCGGGGTGGGGAAATCGCGCCTGCTGTTCGAGTTCGAGAACTGGATCGAGCTGCTGCCCGACACCATGCTGCTGTTCAAGGGCCGGGCCGCGCCGGCCGCCCAGCAGGTGCCCTACCGGCTGCTGCGCGAGGTGTTCGCCACCCGCTTCGGCATCCTGGAAAGCGACCCGTCCGCGGCGGTGCTGGAGAAGTTCCGGGCCGGCTGCGCCGGCGCGCTGGCGCCGGAGCAGGCCGACATCGTCGGCCACCTGCTGGGGTTCGACTTCCGCGCCAGCCCGGCGGTGGCCGAGCTGCTGGGCAGCACGTCGTTCGGCAAGGAGGCCGGCCTGCAGCTGGCGGCGTACTTCCGGTCGGTGGCGCGGCAGCCGCTGCTGCTGTTCCTGGAGGACGCCCACTGGGCCGACGACAGCTCGCTGGACGCGGCCGAGCGGCTGGCCGCCGAGCTGCCGGAGGCGCCGCTGCTGATCGTCTGCCTGGCGCGGCCCACCCTGTACGAGCGGCGTCCGGGCTGGGGCAAGGGGGGGTGCAGGATCGACCTGGCGCCGCTGCCGGCCGAGCGCAGCCGCGAACTGGTGTCGCTGGTGCTGCAGAAGGTCGCGGATGTGCCGCAGCGGCTGCGCGACCTGATCGTGGAGGGCGCCGAGGGCAACCCCTATTACGTCGAGGAGCTGGTCAAGATGCTGCTGGACGAGGGGGTGATCGTGCGGGGCGAGCCCTGGACCGTGGTCCCGGACAAGCTGGCCGCGCTGCGGGTGCCGTCCACCCTCACCGGGATCCTGCAGGCCCGGCTGGACAGCCTGCCGGCCGGGGAGCGCGACGTGCTGCAGCGGGCCTCGGTGGTGGGCCGGCGGTTCTGGGACTCGGCGGTGGCGGTGCTGCAGGCCGAGGAACGGCCGGAGCCGGCCGGCGCGGTGCGCCCGCTGCTGGAGTCGATGCAGCGGCGCGAGCTGGTGTTCCGCCACGCGCCCTCGGCCTTCGCCGCCAGCGAGGAGTACCTGTTCAAGCACGCCCTGCTGCGGGACGTGGCCTACGAGACCGTGCTGCTGCGGCTGCGCAAGCGGTTCCATGCCCAGGTGGCGCTGTGGCTGGAGGCCAACGCCGGGGAGCGGCTGGCCGAGTACCTGGGGCTGATCGCCCACCACTACGAGCTGGCCGGCGAGGCCGCCCGGGCCGCCCGCTACCTGCGCAAGCAGGGCAACGCCCAGTACCGGGTCAGCTCCTACCGCGAGGCGCTGGACCTCTACCGCCGGGCCCTGGCCCTGTGCCCGCCCGATGACCGGCGCCAGCTGGCCGCGATCAACGTCCACATCGGCAACACCCTGCGCCGGCTTTCCGACTTCCCGGCGTCGCGCCAGCACCACGGTACCGCGCTGCAGCACGCCCGGGACGCCGGCGACCGACAGATGGAGGTCAACGCCCTGGACGGCATCGGCTGGGCGGTGATGGGCCAGGGCCGGTACGACGAGGCCAAGAAGCACCTCGACCTGGCGCTGGCCATCGCCTGCGTCGCCGACGACCGGGTCGGCAAGGCCAGCGTGCTCAACCACCTGGGCGACGTGGCCTACCGCCAGGGCGACGCCGCGGCCACGGCCGCCTTCGGCGCCGAGTGCCTGGAGCTGTACCAGCAGCTGGGCGACAAGCAGGGCATCGCCAGCGCCCTGCGGGTGATCGGCCTGTCGCACTTCATGCGGGAGGACTACACCGAGTCGTACCACTACCACACCCAGAGCAAGTCGGTGTTCGCCCAGATCGGCGACCGCTGGGGCGTCGGCTCCGGCGGCGCCAACCAGGGCGAATGCATGCGGCGCCAGGGCCGGTACGACGAGGCCGTGGCCCGCTACCGGGAGGCGATGGCGATCTACGAGACGATCGGCAACCGGCTGGGGACGGCCATCCTGCTGCTCAATCTGGGGCATAGCCACGCCGCGCTGGGCGACGACGCCGAGGCCCTGCGCAATTTTCGGGCGGCGATCGAACGGTCATGGGAGATCGGCGCCTACTCGGTGCTGCTGGAGGTGCTGGTGGGCGCGGCCCTGCTGGAGGCGCGGGCCGGCGGCCACGAGCGAGCCGCCCAGACCTTGGGCATGGTGCGGGCCCACAACGAGTACAACGACGAGATCAGGGCCAACGCCGAGCCGCTGCTGGAGCTGCTGCGGGCCGAGCTGGGCGAGCGGCGGCTGGCCGCGGCGATGGAGCGGGGCCGGGGCATGGACCTGGGCCGGGCCTGCCGCGAGCTGATCGCGATGAAACAGTCGCCGTGAGCAACCGACCATGACCGGCCGGGCGGCGATGCGGCGGGGGCCGGAAATCAGGCCCGCGGCCGCCCGATGACCAGCGTGGTGCGGACCCGGCGGCATGACGGCGCGGTGGTCGGCAGCGACACGCCGCAGGGCCGGCGTTTCTACCCCTACTACGTGCATTACTACCGGGCCGAGTTGCTGCTGTTCATGGGTCGGTGGGACGACGCCGAGGCCGAGATGCGGGGAACGCTGGCGTGGTCGGAGGAGGAGGGAGACGTCCGCCGCCGGTCGAATTCGCTGCTCGACTTGGGCCGCCTGGAGTTGCTCCGCAACAACTATCCCCAGGCGCTGGGCCTGCTGACGCGGGCGCTGGACCTGGCCCGCGGCGACGGCCACGACCACAATACCATCCGGGCCCTGGCCCAGATCGCCGGGACCCACTGGCGGATGGGCGAGTTCGGCCCGGCGCTGGAGTGCTACGGCCGCTCGCTGGAGCTGGCGCGGCGCACCGGCGACGCCCACAGCGAGGGCGTGGCGCTGTCCAACATCGCCACCATCGAGCAGAACCGCGGCGACGATGACGCGGCGCTGCGCCACTACCAGCAGGCGCTGGACCTGTTCCGGCGGCAGGGCGATGTGCTGCGCGAGTCGCAGGTGGTCGGCAGCATGGGGATCCTGCACTACGGCCGGGGGCGGCTGGCCGAGGCGATGGCCTGCTTCGGGGAGAAGCTGCGGACCGCCCGACTGCTGCACGACCGCTCGGGACTGGCGTACGCCGTCGGTTCCCTGGCCATGGTCCACGCCGACCTGGGCGATGACGACCTGGCGCGGCACAGCTACGACGAGGCCATCGATCTGGCGGGCCGGCTCGACGACCGGCGGCTGCTGGCCATCAACCTGGCGAACCTGGCCGGGTTGCATAAGCGGCGGGGCCTGCTGGACGAGGCGCTGTCGTGCTACGACCGGGCCATCGCCCTGGGCGAGCCGCTGGGGATCAAGTTCTACCTCGCGGACTTCCGCTATCACCGCGCCGACGCGCTGCGCCTGCTGGGGCGGCTGGCCGAGGCGCAGGCGGACAACGACCGGGCGTCGGTTCTCGCCGCGGAGCTCGACAACCCCGAGGACCGGTTCCGCTGCCTGGTCCAGCGGCACCAGCTGGCCGTCCTGGCCGCGAGCGACGATACCGCGCAGGCCCGCGAGCTCGATGGGCTTGCCGCCTTGGCATCCGACGCGCCCACCGACGAAACGAGGGCCGAACTGTGGTATGCGCTGTGGGAGCTTTCCGGAGCCGCGGCGCACCGGGATAAGGCCGCCGGGAACTACCGTTCGCTGGCGTCTTCATCGCCCAAGCGCGAGTACCACGAACGGCTGGCGCGGCTGGAGCCATGACCGCAACGGCGGCCGGCCATCGTTTCCCTTGTTTTTTGCCGGGCGGTATGGTATAGTGTTTTTCCACAGCATGACGACACCGCGGGGTATGCATGAAAAAGGTCCTGATCATCTCGGCCTCGGCCGGCGCCGGCCACGTCATCGCGGCGCGGGCCGTCGAGCACTCGCTCTACGCCCTGAAGCGCCCCGACCTGGGCGTGGTGCCGATCGACCTGCTGCACTTCTCCACCGCCCTGTACAAGATGATCTACCACGACGTCTACCTGTACATGGCGGCCAAGACCCCCCAGCTCTACGGCTACATCTTCGACGCCTCGGACAAGATCAAGCGCAACAACCGGCCGGACTTCCTGTGGCGCTGGATGGACTCGCTCAATTCCCGCAAGTTCATCAACTACATGCTGGACAACCAGTGGGACGCGGTGGTGTCCACCCACTTCCTGGCCACCCAGCTGGTGGCCGACCTCAAGCGCAAGCGCAAGCTGGCCGCGCCGCTGGTGACCGTCACCACCGACTACGGCCTGCATTCCTACTGGTTCTCGCAGCACAGCGAGCACTACGTGGCCGCCGACGAGGCCGCCCGCAACCACCTGGCGGCGATGGGCATCGAGCCGTCCCGCATCCACGCCTTCGGCATCCCGGTGATGCCGGTGTTCGCCCAGGACAAGGGCCGGCGCGCGCTGCGCCACAAGCTGCAGCTGCGCCCGGGCCTGCCCGCGGTGCTGCTGCTGTCGGGCGGGTTCGGCGTGGGGCCGATCGAGCAGGTGGTGCGCGACCTGGAGAAGCTGCGCACCAGCTTCCAGCTGGTGGCCGTGGCCGGCAAGAACAAGAAGCTGTACCAGCTGCTGCGCGACCTGGCCCGCCGGGTGCCGTTCCACCTCAAGCCGGTGGGCTACACCGACCAGATGGACGAGTACATGAAGGCCTCGGACCTGGTGGTCACCAAGCCCGGCGGGCTGACCACGGCCGAGGCCATGGCCTGCGGCCTGCCGATGGTGGTGATCAACCCCATCCCCGGCCAGGAGGACATGAACAGCGACATGGTGCTGGAGAACGGCGCCGGGGTCAAGGCCATGCACACCGTGGACGTGGCCTACAAGGTGCAGCAGGTGCTGGCCACGCCCGGCCGGCTGGCGGCGATGCGGGCGGCGGCCCAGCGGCTGGGCAAGCCCGACGCCGCCGAGCGCATCGCCAAGCTGATCGCGGGCCTGGTCTAGGCCCCGCGCCCCCGACCACACAACGCATCGGACGCACGACCATGGCCAAGAAGATCCGCCGCATCGGCCTGCTGACCGCGGGCGGCGACTGCCCCGGCCTCAACGCGGTGATCCGCGCCGTCACCAAGGCCGCCGCCGGCGTCCATGGCATGCAGGTGATCGGCATCGAGGACGGCTTCGCCGGGCTGATCCACGGCAAGTTCCGCGAGCTGACCGCCCAGAACGTCTCCGGGCTGATCCAGACCGGCGGCACCATCCTGGGCACGTCCAACCGCGACAATCCCTTCAAGTACCCGGTCACCAACGACCGCGGCGAGCTGGAGTTCCGCGACGTCTTCGACCAGGTGCGGGCCAACTATGACAAGGCCCACCTGGAGGCGCTGGTGGCGGTCGGCGGCGACGGGACGATGGCGATGACGGCCGAGATGATCAAGCGCGGCATCCCCTGCGTGGGCGTGCCCAAGACCATCGACAACGACCTGGCCGCCACCGACGTCACCTTCGGGTTCGACACCGTCCCCTGCGTGGGCGTGCCCAAGACCATCGACAACGACCTGGCCGCCACCGACGTCACCTTCGGGTTCGACACCGCGCTGACCGTGGCCACCGAGGCGCTGGACCGGCTGCATACCACGGCCAGCTCGCACCACCGGGTGATGATCATGGAGACCATGGGCCGCTACGCCGGGTGGATCGCGCTGTACGCCGGCGTGGCCGGCGGCGGCGACATCATCCTGCTGCCCGAGCTGCCGTTCCGGCTGGACCGGGTCTGCCAGAAGGTGCTGGAGCGCAACTCCAGGGGCAAGCGGTTCTCGATCGTGGTGGTGGCCGAGGGCGCCAGGCCCGAGGGCGGCGAGATGGTGGTGCGCAAGGTGATCAAGGAATCCACCGACTCGCTGCGGCTGGGCGGCATCGGCCAGCAGCTGGCCGACCAGGTCGAGGAGCGCACCGGCATCGAGTGCCGGGTGACGGTGCTGGGCCACCTGCAGCGCGGCGGCAGCCCCACCGCCTTCGACCGCATCCTGGGCACGCGGTTCGGCGTCAAGGCGGCGGAGCTGGCGGCGGCCGGCGATTTCGGGAAGATGGCGGCGCTGAAGGGGCTGCGGGTGGAGGCGGTGACCATCGCCGAGGCCGCCGGCGGCCTGCGCCGGGTGGAGCCGGACAACGAGGTGGTGCGGGCGGCGCGGGCCCTGGGCACCGCCTTCGGGGATTGATGGCGATGCGATGCCTCCCGCTGCTGGCGCTGCTGGCGCTGGCCGCTGTCCCGCGGCCGGCCCGGGCCGGCTACCGGCTGGACCTGCCCCTGCAGTACAACGCCTTCCATCCGGTCTCGGCGCGGGCGCTGGGCTGCGGCGACTGCTGGGCCGCCCTCACCGGTCTGGCCCCGGTGTTCGCCAATCCCGCCGCCTTGGCGGGGGGGCCGGGGCCGGCGGCCGAGGCCGGCGGCTCGGCAGTCTCCGCCTTCCGCAGCCACGAGATCCTGGGCACCCGCGCCTCGCTGGCCGTCCCGGCCACGCTGATCGCCGGCTGGGGCGCCGGCGGCCAGTGCCTGGCGTTCGGCGCCCGGCGGGCCCAGCGGGCGACCCTGGACTTCGATGATCCCCGGCGGCCGCAGGTGGTCGAGCGGCTGGAGCTGAACCATGACCAGCTGCGCGGCGCCTGGCGCATCGCCGCCGGCGGCAGCGCCCGGGTGGGGCTGGCGCTGGGGTTCGACCGGTTGACGATGGACTGGGCCGACACCTCCCACCGGCTGGCCCAGGCCGCCGTCAACAGCCAGGGCTTCGCGCTGGGCTGCGAGGCCGACGTGCGGCGTGACCTGACGCTCGGCCTGTTCTACCGGGCCCGCACCACGTTCGAGGGGTCCACCGGGTTCGATTACCTGGACACGCTGCGGACCCTGGAGCTTTACAGCATCGTGCCCTCGGCCGCCGGGCTGACGGCCCGCTGGCAGATCGATTCCGGCTTCGCCGCAGCCGGCCAGGTCGAGTTCACCGCCTGGCAGGCGGCGATCGACGGCTACGTGGGGACGCTGGACTGGCACGCCGGGCTGGAGCTGTCCGTGGCCCCCTGGCTGACCCTGCGGGCCGGCGGCCATTCGCTGGTCTCGCCGATCGACCCGGCCGACCGTGACCGGCACCCGGAGCTGCACGGCCTGTATTTCCTGACGGCCGGCGCCGGCCTGCGCTGGCGGCGGCTGGCCGCCGACCTGGGCGCGGCCACCAGCCACCCCCTGTCCGGCAGCGGCAACAACCAGAACATCGTGGCGTTCTCCCTGGGCTACGCGCACCGGCCGCCCGCCGCGGCGGCGCCGCCGGCGCCCCGGCCGGAGGACCGACCGGTCCCGGAACCGCACGACCAACCGAGCGAGGAGACGGGGCAATGAAGACCGATCCCATCCGGTTCGATTTCAACAACCTGATGGCCGAGCGCACCGGCGGCCGCGGCATCGACTACGGCCAGGTGGAGAAGGCCGGCGCCGACGTGACGCGCGCGGTGCAGTGGTTCTACACCCAGCGCTCCAAGGGCGGGCTGGACTTCTTCGACCTGCCGGGCAAACCGGAGGGACTGGCGGCCTCGCTGGCGCTGGCCGCCAAGCTGAAGGGGACCTGCGACGACCTGGTGGTGCTGGGCATCGGCGGCTCGGCGCTGGGCACCAGCGCGATCCACGCCGCGCTCAATTCCCCGCACCACAATTTCCTGGATAAGAAAAAGAGGCGAAGCCTCCCGCGGCTGTGGGTGCTGGACAACGTCGACCCGGAGAAGCTGAAAAGCCAGCTGGCCCTGCTCGACCCGCGCAGGACCCTGGTCAACGTCATCTCCAAGTCCGGCACCACGGCCGAGACCAGCGCCCAGTTCCTGTGGGTGCGGCAGTGGCTGCAGCGGCGGCTGGGAAAAAAGTGGACGGCCCGGGTGGTCGTCACCACCGACCCGGACAAGGGGCTGATGCGGCAGATCGTGCGGGACGAGGGGCTGATGTCGCTGGAGGTGCCGCCCGGCGTGGGCGGCCGCTTCTCGGTGCTGACCCCGGTCGGCCTGTTCCCGCTGGCGCTGTGCGGCGTCGACGTCCGCTCGCTGGTGAAGGGCGCGGCAGCGGTGCGCGAGCTGACCGTCAACGAGAACCCCTGGCGCAACCCGGCCCGGCTCTACGGCCTGCTGCAGTGGCTGCTCTACAAGAAGGGCTGCCGCATCAACGTGATGATGCCGTACTCCGACGCGCTCTACCCGCTGGCCGACTGGTTCCGCCAGCTGTGGGCCGAGAGCCTGGGCAAGCGGATCGACAACCGCGGCGCCACCGTGGAGACCGGCCCGACGCCGGTCAAGGCGCTGGGCGCCACCGACCAGCACTCGCAGGTCCAGCTCTACATCGAGGGCCCGCGCGACAAATCGGTGACCTTCCTGCGGGTCGAGCGGTTCCGCGGCGACGAGAAGATCCCCAAGGCCTATCCGAAAATTCCCGATTTGGCGTATTTGGGCGGACACTCATTTGGCCAGCTGTTGAACTACGAGCAGCGGGCCACGGCCATGGCCCTGGCCAAGAACGGCCGTCCCAACTGCGCGTTCATCTTCCCGGAGATCAACGCCCACGCGGTGGGACAGTTCGTGTTCCTGATGGAGACGGCCACGGCCTTCGCCGGCGGGCTGTTCGACATCAACCC
>JALOPJ010000079.1 GCA_025453955.1 Candidatus Edwardsiibacteriota bacterium | reverse complement strand
CCTGGTCCCGCTGCTGGTCGCGGCGCTGCTCGCCGCCGTTACCCCGTTGTCAGCCGACGTCGACGTCGACGTCAACATCGGCCTGCCGGTGGTGGTGCTGGACGGTGAGCCCGAGCTGACGTACATCCCCGGCACCTACGTCTACTTCGTCGTCGGCCGCAGCGACGACTTCTTCTTCTACCGGGGCTACTGGTGGCGGCCCCACGGCACAAAGTGGTTCCGTGCCGCCGGGTACAACGGCCCCTGGGTGGTGGTCGCGCCGCGGCTGGTGCCGGCCCCGTTCTTCAGGCTGCCCGCCGGTTGGCGCACCCTGCCGCCGGGCCACGCCCGGTTCAAGTGGAACGATGTCCGGAACGGCTGGAAGCAATGGGAAAAGGAGAAGCGCTGGGACGCCAAGCCGGCCAAGGGCGACGGCGGCAAGCCCGGCAAGGGCGGCTCCGGCAAGCCGCACGGCAAGCGGAAATAGCGGCCGTCACATCGCACCATCGCAAAGCCCCTGCGCTCTCGCGCAGGGGCTTTGCGTTCCGGGCCGGACGATGGTCACTTCCCCGGCTCGTGGCCAGCGCCCATCTTGCTGTGCCCCTCGAAGAACACGTCGCTGTCGATGATGATGCCGCGGCACTTGACGTCGCCGGTGAGCGACGAGCCGCCCTGCAGTTCGATCTTGTTGGTCGCCGTGACGTTGCCCACCACCTTGCCGCCGATGATGGCGTCCTTGGCCCGGATCTCCGCCTTGAGCAGGCCGTCCTTGCCCACCACCAGCGTGCCGGCGGTCTCCAGCACGCCCTCGAACTCGCCGTCGACCCGCACGCCGCTCTCCGCCTTCAGCGTGCCGTTCCACTTGGTGCCCTTGGCCAGGATGGTGGAAAGCGCCCCGCCGCCGATGTCGGTCTTCTTGTCCATGTCGATCCTTTTTATCGTTGGGGCGGGTTTCAAACCCGCCCTTACTGGTTCCCTTCGGCCCCTACCCCAGCTCGGTGACCCCGACGTCGTAGTCGTCGCCGTTGACCCGCATCACGAAGTGCCGCTCGGGGTGGCCGTCGGGCGCCCGCACCCCGGTCTTGAGCGCCTCCTGGCGGGCCTTCTTCTTTAGCGGGTCCTTCTGGGCCTCGAAGTACTCCTTGGCCACCGCCGGGTACAGCGCGTAGGAGATGACGTCCTCGTCCTTGTCCGAGACGCCGGCCATTTCCTTTTTGCACTTCTCCCATTCCGGCGCGATGTGGTCGGCCGGGCGGTCGGTGATCGGTTTTTCTTCGCCGATGGCCTTCTTCATCACCGCCGGGTCGATCGGCGCCGGGGTGCGGCCGTACAGGCCGCGGCAGAGGTCCTTGACCTCCTGGATGATGATCTTGTAGCGCTCGCCGGCCAGCACGTTGAAGGTGGCCTGGGTGCCGACGATCTGCGAGGTGGGCGTCACCAGCGGCACGTAGCCCAGCTCGGCCCGCACCTTGGGGATCTCCTTGAGCACCGCCTCGAACTTGTCGGAGGCGTTCTGCTTCTCCAGCTGGCTGACCATGTTGGTCAGCATCCCGCCCGGCACCTGGTAGACCAGCGCCCGCACGTCCACCCGCTCGGCCACGTTGGTGATCAGGTGGTGGTAGGAGCTGTCCTTGACCTCCTGGAAGTACTCGGCGATCTCCAGGAAGTGCGACTTGTCGACATTCAGCTTGTAGCCGGCGCCGTCCAGCATCTCCACCACGGCCTCGGTGGGCGGCTGGCTGGTGCCCGAGCCGAAGGGCGAGATCGCGCAGTCCAGGATGTCGGCCCCGGCCGCGGCGGCCGCGATGTACGAGGTGGGCGCCATCCCCGTGGTGCAGTGCGAGTGCAGGCACACCGGCAGCCCGACCCGCGCCTTGAGCTTGGCCGTCAGCTCGGCGGCCGCCGCCGGCGTGATCAGCCCGGCCATGTCCTTGATGGTGATGATGTCGCAGCCCAGGTCCTTGAGCTCCAGCGCGAACTTGACGAAGCCGTCGATGCTGTGCACCGGGGACAGGGTGTAGGACAGCGCGCCCTGCACCGTGGCACCCTCCTTCTTGGCGGTGCGGATGGCCTTCTCCATGTTGCGGATGTCGTTGAGGGCGTCGAACACCCGGAAGACGTCGATCCCCAGCTCCGCGGCCTTGCCGATGAACCGCTCCAGGATGTCGTCGGCGTAATGCTTGTAGCCGACCAGGTTCTGGCCCCGCAGCAGCATCTGCAGTTTGGTCTTCCTGGCGTGCTGCTTGAAGACCCTGATGCGGTCCCAGGGGTTCTCGTCCAGGAAGCGCAGCATGGTGTCGAAGGTGGCGCCGCCCCACATCTCGAACGACCAGTAGCCCACCCGGTCCATCTGCTCGATCATCGGCACCATGTCCCCGGTGCGCATCCGGGTGGCGATCAGCGACTGGTGGGCGTCGCGGAAGGCGGTCTCGGTGATGTTCACCAGGTGCGAGCCCGGCTTGACCGCCGCGGCCGGGGCGGCGGGTTGGTCGTCCTTCTTCACTATCTTTTTCAGCATGACGTCCTCGTGCTAATGGCTGCGGTGGACATTCATCGATCGGCGCGGCGCGGTCAGGACAGCACCACCAGCGCCTCGCCGGCCGTGACGTTCTGCCGCTCCTTGACCCGGATCTCGGCGATCTTTCCGGCCAGCGGCGACGACAGCGTGGTCTCCATCTTCATCGCCTCCAGCTTCAGCAGCACGTCGCCCTCCTTGACCTCCTGGCCGACCTGGCACAGCACCTTGATGATGGTGCCGGTCATCGGCGCGGGCACCGCCTTCTGGCCGGCGGCGACCGGCTGGGCAGCGGGCGCGCCGGCCGGGGCGGCCGGGGCGGCGGGCAGGGTCACCGAGATGGTCTTGGGCCCGGTGGGCATCGGGGGCGGAGCCGCCACCGGCTTCTTGCCGACCTCCTCGACCTCGACCTCGTAGGCCTTGTTGTTGACCTTGACTATATACTTGCGGGACATCTCGCACCTCGTTTATTATTTCTTTCACACCAAGACGCTAAGACACGAAGAAAACTTGGCGTCTTCGGGTCTTCGTGTTCAAGGTCAGCCCCGGACCCGGACCATGTTGTCCTGGCGGGCGGCCAGCGCCCACAGGTTCATCTCGGAGTGCTGCACGGTCTTGATCCCCACGATGTGGAACGCCAGCTTGTCGTCCTTGAGGTAGCGCCCCAGCGCCGCCGCGATGGCGATCTGGATGTCGGCGGATATCTTCTCTTTTTTCTGTGCCATACTCTATCCTGTTTCCCGTTTTCCCGTTGAACCGTTTCCCGTTCAGTCAACAGGAAACGTCTCCTCGGGCGGGATCACCGCGTCGACGTAGCCGCGCTTGGCCGCCTCGTAGGGGTTGGAGAACATGGTCTCGTACTCCTCGATCAGCTCGTCGCGGCGCTTGGCCTTGTCCTCGGCCGCGTCGATCTGCTTGCGGAAGATGACGTTGACCGCGCCCGAGGCGCCCATCACCGCGATCTCGGCCTGGGGCCAGGCCAGCATCAGGTCGCTCCCCAGGTCCTTGTTGCACATCGCGATGTGCGCGCCGCCGTACGACTTGCGCAGGGTGACGGTGATCTTGGGCACGGTGGCCTCGGAGTAGGCGAACAGGATCTTGGCGCCGTGGCGGATGATGCCGCCGTGCTCCTGCTGGCGCCCCGGCAGGTAGCCCGGGCAGTCGACGAAGGTCACCAGCGGGATGTTGAAGGCGTCGCAGAACCGGATGAAGCGGGCGGCCTTGTCCGAGGAGTTGATGTCCAGGCAGCCGGCCAGCACCGTGGGCTGGTTGGCGACCACGCCGACGGTGTGGCCGTTGATCCGGCCCAGGCCCACCACGATGTTGGGCGCGTACAGCTCGTGCACCTCCAGGAAGTCGCCGTTGTCGACGACCCGCAGGATGATGTCCTTGACGTCGTAGGGCATCTTGGGGTTGGTGGGCACGATGGTCCGCAGCTCCATGTCGATCCGGCCGGGCTCGTCCGAGTTCTCGGCCACCGGCGGGTCCTCCAGGTTGTTGGCCGGCAGGAACGAGATCAGCTTGCGCACGCCCGCGAAGCAGTGCTCCTCCGAGGGGTAGATGAAGTGGCCGTTGCCCGACACCGCGTTGTGGGTGCGGGCGCCGCCCAGGTCCTCCAGGCCGATCTCCTCGCCCATCACCGCCTTGATCACCTGGGGGCCGGTGATGTACATGTTGGAAACCTTGTCCACCATGAACACGAAGTCGGTGATGGCCGGGCTGTAAACCGCGCCGCCGGCGCAGGGGCCCAGGATCACCGAGATCTGCGGGATCACGCCGCTGGCGCGCGAGTTGCGGAAGAAGATCATGCCGTAGCCGTGCAGCGAGTCGACGCCCTCCTGGATCCGCGCGCCGCCGGAGGACGATCTTCTGGGCGTGGGCCTCGCCCAGCGATCCGCCGGTGACCGTGAAGTCCTGCGAGAACACGAACACCGGCCGGCCGTCCACCGTGCCGTAGCCCGTGACCACGCCGTCGGCCGGGATCTCGATCTTGTCCATGCCGAAGGTGTCGCAACGGTGCTTGACGAAGGCGTCGAACTCCACGAAGCTCTGGGGGTCCAGCAGCAGGTCGATGCGCTCCCGGGCCGAGAGCTTGCCCTTGTCGTGCTGCTTGGCCGCCCGCTTGCCGTCGGCGTCGACGATCACGGACTTCTTGTCCTCGAGCGCCTTGATCAGCGTTTCGATGGTGCGTTCAGACATCGTATGGCAACCTCATGTGGATTGAGGAATTAAGGCGGAAACGGCGCAACCGCCGCGTAGTCCGGGGCTGCACGATAGATTGTTATTATACATTATAGGGATTCGTTTTTCAAGAATAAAAGGAGCGGGCCGGACCCGTCCGCTCCGGCTCATCGGGAAACCTCCTCGATCGCCTGCCGGTAGCGGTATTTCTTGCTTTTTTTCTGGAGCTCACGGTAGAGTTCCAGCGCCCGCCGGCGCTGGTCCTGGTCGCCGGTCAGCTCGAACAGCTGGCGGGCGACGAGGGCCTGGGCCTCGTCGCCGGGGAAGCGCGGGGCCAGTTCCCGCGTGAGTCGTGCGCCCTCGGCCGGGTCGGCGGCGGCGGCGATCCGCGCCAGCAGCAGCCGACTGCCCAGCTCGACATCGGCGCGCGTCACCTCCGCGGCGAGGGCGGCGGCCTCCTCCGCCATGCCCCGGGCCGTCCCGTCCCCGGCGGCCCAGCGCAGCTCGGCCCGATGGCAGAGATGCTCGCACAGGTAGTACTTCAGGCCCAGCTCCCGCTCGATGGCCAGCGCCCGCGCCAGGCACCGCTCGGCGGCCGCTGCGTCGCCCAGGTCGCCGTGGATGTTGGCCAGGTCCCCCAGCGCCTCGGCGATCGACTTCTTCTCGCCCAGCTCCTCGGCCAGCGCCAGGTGGCGCCGGGCCAGGGGCAGCGCCGCGCCGGGCCGGCCCAGGTCGCACTCCACCAGGCAGAGGTAGCCGATCGCGCTCTTCAGGCCGATGCGGTCGCCCATCGACTCGGCGATCGCCAGCTTTTCCGCGAAGCAGGCCGCGGCCTGGTCCAGCTCGCCCCGGCTCAGGTGGATGATGCCGATGTTCCCCAGCGCCACGGCGGTGCCGTTGCGATCGCCGGTGCGGCGGTTGACGGCGCAGTCCTGGCGGTAGCACTCCATCGCCCGGTCCAGGTCGCCGGTGCTGCGGTGGACCACTCCCATGTTGCCGATGGTGTGTCCGATCACCCGTTCGTCGCCCAGCTCCCGGGCCAGCGCCAGCCGGCGCTCGAACCGGTCCAGCGCCGCCGGGTATTCGCCCCGGTAGAAATGGATGATCGCCATGTTGCCGTGGGCGTAGAGCTGCCCCACCGGGTCGCCCGCCGCGGCCGATTCGGACAGCTCGTTCCCGAACGCCTCCAGGGCGGCGGGGAAATCGCCCTGCCGCTGGCGGATCGCGCCGAGATCGCCCCAGGCACGGCCGGCGCCGCGGTGGTCGCCGAGGTCCCGGAAGATCCCCAGCGCCTCCCGCAGCAGCGGCTCGGCCGGCAGGTACTCGCCGCGACGCAGGTGGAACCCCCCCATCAGCAGCAGCGCCTCGGCCAGGACCATTCGCCCGGCGGCGCGGCGCGCCCAGTCAAGGTTGCCGCGGTAGATCTCCTCGACCTGCGGCCATTGTCCGGTCAGCGTCCGCACCTCCGCGACCCGGGACAGCACCTGGTATGGCCGGGGCGCGCCATCGGGCGCCGTCAACCACAGCCGTTTCAGCGGAACCGCTGCCGCCCGTTTCATGTCGATGGGCTCGCGAACATTCAGGATGAAGTATAGCCGATGGCCGCCCGTTGTGCAAGCGGGTTCGACGACAAAAAAACCTTGTCTTTTCCCCTTATATACGGTATGCTATTATCTCATGAACGACCGCTCGCTGCACATCATCCTGCCGTCGCCCGCCGCGACCAGCGGGGACCAGCCGCTGTACGAGTTCCACATCTCGGCGGACTGCCGTGCCCGCTACGCAGTGGACACCGCGCTGTTCACGTTCTCCGGCAACGTCGTGTTCGCCGACCTCGGCGCCGCGCAGGACCTGGCCGAGAGCATCAACCAGGCGCGGGACGCCAAGAGTCATCCGGAGCTGGCGGTGCGGGCCGGCTTGCTCGCCGCCATGGGCCTGGTGGACGAGCTGCTGCACTACGTGGTGGCCCAGTACCGCGCCCGCAGGAACCCGGCGGCCTTCGCCGCCGCCCTGGCGCACCTGGCCGATACGCTGACGCCCGCCGCGCTGGACGCCTGCCTGCTGGAATTCGTCAGGACCTTCCCGCCGCTGGCCGTGCACAGGAAAGAGTCGACGCCGGAGCAGTACCTCGCCGGTGCGACCGGCGGCCGCTCCCACCGCGAGGTGGCGCTGGAGGAGCTGCTGCTGCTGCGCCTGGCGAACGAGAACCCGGGCTTCGCGCCGTTCGCCGAGCTGTTCGACGACTCGCTACTGAAGCGAACGACGAAGTACGAACAACTGATAACGGACGTCGAGACGTTCTTCCAGTCCCAGCCGACCTTCGGGCCGCTCAACCAGAGCCTGGTCGCCATGCTGCGGATGCCGGCCAAGGCCTCGCCCCGCTCGCTGGCCGACCAGCTGGCCTTCATCCGCCAGCACTGGCTGACCTTCCTGCCGGCCGACATCCTGGAGAAGCTGTTCCGGCGGCTGCTGACGGCGCTGGACGTGATCCGCGAGGAGGACCGGCCGCGCGGCGGCGGGCCCGGCCCCGCGGCGGTGCTCGACTTCTCCGGCGGCGGCGCGCCGTTCGGCGGCCGGTCCGGCCGGCCCCGCCACGAGCCCGAGGCCTTCTCGCCCGACCACGACTGGATGCCCGAGGCGGTGCTGGTCGCCAAGAACACCCACGTCTGGCTGTTCCAGCTGTCGCGGCAGTACCGCCGCGAGATCCGCCGGCTGGACCAGATCCCCGACCAGGAGCTGGACCTGCTGCGCGAGCGCGGCATCAACGGGCTGTGGCTGATCGGCGTCTGGGAGCGCAGCCCGGCCTCGGCCGCCATCAAGCGGATCTGCGGCAACCCCGAGGCGCTGTCCTCGGCCTACTCGCTCTACGACTACGTGATCGCCCAGGACCTGGGCGGCGACGAGGCGTACTGGAATTTAAAGCACCGCGCCCTGGAGCGCGGGGTGCGGATCGCCGTGGACATGGTGCCCAACCACACCGGCGTGTTCTCGCGCTGGGTGGTGGAGCACCCCGACTGGTTCGTCCAGCTGGACCGGCCGCCCTTCCCCTCCTACAGCTTCAACGGGCCCGACCTGTCGCACGACCCGTCGGTCGTCATCCAGATCGAGGACGGCTATTGGAGCAAGAGCGACGCCGCCGTGGTGTTCAAGCGCCACGACAGGAACAGCGGCCAGACCCGCTACATCTACCACGGCAACGACGGCACCCACATGCCGTGGAACGACACCGCCCAGCTCAACTTCCTGCTGCCGGCCGTGCGCCAGGCGGTGATCGGCCAGATCCTGCACGTGGCCCGCTACTCCTCGATCATCCGGTTCGACGCGGCGATGACCCTGGCCAAGCAGCACTACCAGCGGTTGTGGTTCCCCGAGCCCGGCAGCGGCGGCGACATCCCCTCGCGGGCCCAGCACGGCCTGTCCTGGCAGGAGTTCGACGCGGTGTTCCCCCGGGAGTTCTGGCGCGAGGTGGTCGACCGGGTGGCGGCCGAGGCGCCCCAGACCCTGCTGCTGGCCGAGGCCTTCTGGCTGATGGAGGGCTACTTCGTGCGGACGCTGGGCATGCACCGCGTCTACAACAGCGCCTTCATGAACATGCTGAAGCGCGAGGACAACGAGGGCTACCGCCGCTCGCTCCGCAACGTGCTGGAGTTCAACCCCGAGATCCTGGGCCGCTTCGTCAACTTCATGAACAACCCGGACGAGGAGCCGGCCGCGGTGCAGTTCGGCAAGGGCGACAAGTACTTCGGCGTCTGCCTGATGATGGCCACCCTGCCCGGCCTGCCGATGTTCGGCCACGGCCAGGTCGAGGGCTTCTACGAGAAGTACGGCATGGAGTACGGCCGCAGCTACTGGGACGAGCACGTCGACCAGGGCTTCGTCGAGCGGCACCAGCGCGAGATCTTCCCGCTGCTGCGGCGGCGGCGCCTGTTCTCGGGCGCGGCCGAGTTCCTGCTCTACGACGTGGTCGACGGCGACGGCCGGGTGCACCAGGACGTCTACGCCTACTCCAACCGCCGGGGCGGCGACGCCGCGCTGGTGGTCTACAACAACAGCTTCGAGCGGCACGCCGGTTGGATCGATCGGTCGGTGCCCTACCGGCCGGGCGGCGGCCCGCCGCGGACCCGGTCCCTGGCCGAGGGGCTGGGGCTGGCCCCGGACGGCTGGTACAGTTTCCGCGACCTGACCGCCGGCCTGGAGTACCTGCGGACCGCCGAGCAGCTGCGGGACCAGGGGCTGTTCGTCCAGCTGGACGGCTACCGCTACAACGCCTTCGCGGACTTCCGCCGGCTGGACGACCCGGCGGGCGAGATCTTCCGGCTGGCGCAGCGGCTGGACGGCCGCGGCGTGCCGGACATCGTCCGGGCGCTGTGGCAGCTGCGGCTGGAGCCGGTGATGCCGTCCTTCGACGCGCTGTTCGGCGAGGGCCTGGCCGGACGCTTCGCCCGGATCGTCGACGGCGGGGCGGAGGGGGGCTTGGAGGGTTTCACCGCGGACGTGGCGAAGGAGCTCGGCGCTTTCGAGGGCGGCTGCCGCGGCCTGTTCGGCGACGGCGCGCCGCCGGTGGCTGAGGGCGCCGTCGCCCGGCTGCGGGAGATCCACGGCTTCCTGCGCGGCAGCGGCATCGCCGAGCTGCGCCGCACCCGCCTGTTCGGCCGGGCGCTGGCGCTGCTGGACGAGGCGGAGCTGCCGGAGTCGCTGGCCAACGACGGCGGCGCCCGCATCCTCTACTGCGCCGCGCTGCTGCCGGAACTGCTGCCGCTGGCGCCCGACGTCGGCGCCCGCCGCGTGCTGTGGGACCGCCTGGCGACCGTGCTGGAGCGGACCGTCAATGACCCGGCGGCGGCGCGGGCCGAGGCGGCGCTGGCCGAGCTGCTGTTCGAGCACGGCGCCAAGGATTTCACCGCGCTGTGGGACGAGCCCGCCGTCCAGCGCTACCTGCTGTGCAACTGGCACAACGACGTCCTGTGGTTCAACCGGGAGCGGTTCCAGGCCCTGCTCTACTGGCGCCTGGTGCTGGTGTTGCTGGAGAACCGCCGCGATCTCCCGGAACGGCCGTTCGCCGCCCGGAGGCGCCTGGCGGCCCGCGGGCGCGAGATCGTCGGATCGATGAGCGCGGCCGAAGCGGGCCGGTACGATCATCGCCTGCTGGCGGACGCCCTCCGCCGGCCGCAGGCGGACAACATGGAACCACTAGGGAAGGAATGAGCGATGGGCGAATGGATCAAGATCACCTGCCCCGGCTGTAGCGGGGAGTCAGACGTGGCGCCGGGCCAGAAGCACATGCGCTGCGACAAGTGCGGCGCGGCCCACTGCCTGGTCGAGACCGGCGCCTGCAAGGTGCCGGGGTGCGACGGCTGGCTGCAGGAGGTCGAGAACCCGTCCTAGGGCCGCGCCGATGGTCCCCGCGGGCGTCCGCTGCCTGAAGTGCGGGGCGGCCGGCGACGGCGCGATAACCCGCGTCGCCTCGATCTGCTGCGAGCTGCTAAGCGACGAGCGCACCGACACCCTCTACCGCTGCGGCCGCTGCGGCAGCTACACCGTCGAGGCCTACATCGACGTGTTCTGCGGCGAGGGCTCGGCCTCGCTGGAGGGGCCGTTCACCGGGGAGCAGGGCGAGGCCTGGGCCGCGATCATCGCCCGCTGCGGGACGCCGTGGGACAAGAAATGCCATTGCGCGGCCCACCGCGAGTATTACGGCGACGGCCTGGGCTGAACCCGTTCGAACCACAGGGAAAGGAGCACCACCATGGGCATCTTCTCCTGGATCATCATGGGCCTGATCGCGGGCCTGCTGGCGAAGTTCCTCCTGCCGGGCAAGGACCCGGGCGGCCTGGTCGTCACCATCCTGATCGGCATCGCCGGCGGGTTCCTGGGCGGCTGGATCGGCTCGCTGCTGGGGATCGGCAGGGTCACGGGGTTCAATTTCGTCAGCCTGCTGCTGGCCATCGGCGGCGCGATCATCCTGCTGCTGGCCTGGCGGGCCGTCAAGAAGAAATAGCGCATGGTCTGCGAGCACTTGTCGGCGCTGGAACAGGCGCTGCTGGAGCGCGGGTTCACGGTCACCTCGCGCGGCCAGGCGTGGTCCGACAACTGCCGCGAGTGGGTGTACTTCGACTGCGTGCTGGACATCGCCGCGATCCGGCGGACGTTCGCCCTGCCGGACTGCGTGCGGATGCACCAGAACCTGGACTGCAAGTCGGGCACCGAGCGCGGTTTCGAGTGCACCACCTGCCACGACGCGGTGATGGGCAAGCTTTCCGGCGCGCCGGCGTTCCCGTGAGCGCCGCGCAGGAAGGATGCGGTCACGTCTTGCCTCGGCGGGGCGCTGCTCGGGCTCGCCGTGTGGTTCGAGAACTCCCTGGCCCAGTGGCCGGTGATGGAGGAGTGCCTGGACCGGGAGCGGCTGCGCAGAGTGGGGACCTCCCGGGAAAACGGATCGTCCGGCAGGGCCGGTGAACCGGTATTCACAGCGAGAGCCCCGCATGATGCGGGGCTCTCGCCATTTCCGAACACATCGCTATCGCGATCAACCGCCGCCCTCCGTGACTCCTCCGGCCAGCTCGCCCTCCAGCCGCTCGCACTCGCGGCGGTATCCCTCCGCCACCTCCGGCTTCCCCAGCCGCTGGTAGCTCCTGGCCAGCTCGCGCCGCGCCCGCAGCGACATGTCCTTGGACTGGATCAGGTCGGCCAGTTCCATCGCCTCGTGCAGGTTCTCGACCGCCAGGGCGTCGTTGCCCATGGTCCCGTAGATCCGGGCCAGATTGACGTGGGCGGCCACCTGGAAGTGCCGCTCCTCGTTCTCCAGCGCCATGTCGAAGCCGCGGCGGTTCTGCTCCAGGGCCTGCGCCAGGTCGCCCAGCTGCTCCTGCACGCTGCCGATGTTGAGCAGCATCACCATCTCGATGTGCGGGTCGCTGGCCGCCCGGCCGGCGGCCATCCCCCGCTGGTAGCAGTCCAGGGCCTGCGGCAGCTCGCCCCGGTTGAGATGGATGCCGCCGATGTTGTTCAGGACGTAGGCCTGACCCCGCAGGTCGCCGGCCTGCCGGAATAGCTCCAGGCCCCGCTGGTAGGCCTGCAGGGCCTGCGGCGGATCGTCCCGGATGACATGGATGCCGCCGATGTTCAGATGGGAGTTCGCTTGGTTGCGGACGTCGCCGGTCTCCGTCGCCAGCCGCAGGGCCTTCCGGTAATGGTCCAGCGCCGCAGCGGTGTCGCCCAGCCGCTCCAGGCAGGCGCCGATGGCGTTCCAGCTGCGGATGACGCCCGCGCCGTCGCCGTCCTGCTGGAACAACCCCAGTGCCGCCTCGTTCAGCTCCCGCGACCCCGGGAAGTCGCCCGTCTTGAACTTGATGCTGGCCATCAGGGCCAGCGCCGACGCCCGGCCGGGGCGGTCGCCGCAGCGCTGGAACAGGTCGCGCGCTTCCAGCGCCAGGGCCATCGCCGGGATGTAGTCCGCCGCCCGGTAGCGCAGCACCGCCTCGATCCGGACCGCATGGGCCTCGCCCGCCGCGCTGCCGAGCTGCCGCGCCAGGCGCGAAATGTCGCGACCCAGGGCCTCGGCGCGGGCGACGTCGCGGTCCGCCAGCAGGTCGGCCAGCTGGATCGACAGGTCCAGCCGCTGGGCGGCGGCATCGGGCCGGTCGCCCAGGGCGTCGAGCTTTTGTTGAATGTCGGTTATCGTATGGGGCATTGTGGATCGTTATTAGAGTATAATTGTACCTCGCCCACATGGGAAAATGCAAGAGGGGCGATGCCTCACCGTACGATACATTCGGCCGCACGAAGGAAGAGATCGAACTGATCGAAAATGGCTGACGGGGTACCCCTCTCCGAATGCATTCGGGGAGAGCCTGGATTGAGAAGGCCACGCATAATGCTACCGAAGAGGACAGGAGTGGGGTCATCCTGATGATTGCCACGCCGCTGCGGGCGGAACAGCCGTTCTCGCAATGACTGCTACACACCCCTCATTCCCCTCTCAATAGAGGGGACAAAGAAGAAGCCCCGCCTCGCGGCGGGGCTTCTTCTTTGGATAGTCGGACTCGCTATTTCTTCGAGAATTCGATCTCGCCTTTCTTGGCGTCGGCCGTGACCGTGTCGCCTTCCTTGAACTCGCCCTCCAGTATCCTCATTGACAGCGAATCCTGAATGAGCTTCTGGATCACTCGCTTCAGCGGCCGGGCGCCGAAGGCCGGGTCGTAGCCCTCGTCGGCCAGCAGCTCCTTGGCCTTGGCAGTGACCGTCAGCGCGATCTTGCGCTCGGCCAGCCGTTGGTACAGGTGCTGCAGCTGGATGTCCACGATGGCCGCGATCTGGGCGCGCTCCAGCCGGTGGAAGATCACGGTCTCGTCCACCCGGTTCAAAAACTCCGGCCGGAAGTGCTGCCGCATCGCCTCCAGCACCTTGGCCCTGATCTGGGCCTCGTCGTCCAGCTCGGCGATGAACTGCGAGCCGATGTTGGAGGTCATGATCACCACCGTGTTCTTGAAGTCCACGGTGCGGCCCTGGCCGTCGGTCAGCCGGCCGTCGTCCAGCAC
>JALOPJ010000189.1 GCA_025453955.1 Candidatus Edwardsiibacteriota bacterium | reverse complement strand
CGAGTACACCGCCGAGTCCCCGGCCGCGATGTCCCCGTAGGTGCAGACGCTGTCCGTCACCGTGCCGTTGCCGTTGCCGCAACGCAGCGTCCCGACGACGCTGGCTGCCGTCACCGTACCGTAGTTGATCACCCAGGTGGGGATCCGCACCGTCTCGCCGGGGTTGGCGATCCCGTCGCCGTTCCCCCCCGCGTCCGTCAGTGTGTGCTTGAGGTGCGTCACGTAGGGGCCGCTGGCCGCGGTGATCGGCACGTCGGCCGTGTAGCGGCGGTAGTTGTCCTTGGTCGCAGTCACCACCATGGTGTTGCCGGGCGTCTGGCCGGGGATGGCGATGTTGACCGTGCCCTTGGCCGGCGCCGTGCCGGTGCCGATGATCTCGCCGTTGACGGTCAGCGCGATGAACGCGCCCTCGTCCGCCGTCACCGGGAAGGCGGTGACCCCGGCCGTCAGCACGCCGGGATGGCTGACCGTCAGGTCCTGCGGCATCTGCGAGTAGATCGTCAGGAAGGGGTCGCCGTGCATGTGGAACAGGTCGTAGGTGATGTTCTTCTCGGACGGGTTGTAGGGCCAGCTGGAGGCCGCCAGGAACAGCTTGCCGAACACGTGGGCGAAGCCGGGCTTCTGGCCCCGGTCGTGGAACTTGAAGGTGTCGCCCAGGTCCGGGCAGAAGTCCGGCCACATGGCGTCGTAGATGCCCCAGATGAAGGCGTCGTTGACGAACGAGTACGACACCTCGGTCGGCCCGATGTAGCCCAGCACGCCGTGGCTCTGGCGGTAGAAGGCCTCGCCCAGGCACTGGCCGTAGCTGCCCGACTGCTGGTAGGCGCCGGTCAGGCAGTTGATGGTGAACAGGAACGGGTACATGGTGTTGGTCAGCGCCAGGGCGTTGGCCTGGCTGTAGGCCGGGTCGGCCCAGCCGGTCTCGGACCCGTGGTCGCGGTGGTTGACGATGAAGCACCCGGCGTTGATGTCGGCGTTGATCAGCGAGTAGGTGGTGTTCCAGCTGATCCCCGCCGGGATGGTGTCGTTGATGTAGCCCAGGCCGCCGTGGCTGGGGTTGCCGAAATAATCGATCACGGTCGGCGTGTTGGCGTTGCTCGACCACTGGGCGCCGACCGACGGGGCGGTGCCACCGTAGTAGTACTCGCGCTTCGGCGCCTTGCCCTGGTGGTTCTTCCAGAAGCCGTAGACCACCTCGCCGGCCAGCTGGAACCAGCGGTCGCTCTGGTAGCCGACGCAGGAGATCGGGTTGTTATAGTAGCCGGCGCTGGTGTAGGGGTCCCGCTCCAGGTCCAGCATCTTGTTGATCATCGTCGGCAGGTCGCCCGCCACGTCGGCCTCGATCCGGGCCACGTTGATGTCCGGCAGGTGGTCGCCGTTGACGTCGGCGTACAGGTTGTCGCTGGGGAAGTACTCGCCGTAGGAGCTGTAGCTGGCGGTCAGGGTATCGACCGAGAAGCCCTGCCCCGGCACGTCGCCGATCAGCAGCACCGCCACCGGCGGCGTCGACCAGGTGTTGTAGGCGTTGTTGATCCAGGTCTCGATCGCCTGGGCGCCGGGGCCGACCACGTCGGTGGTGTAGACGTTGGTGGAGATGCCCTGCAGCTTCCGCCAGTTGCGGATGGTGTCCGCCCAGGCCAGGCAGTTGGCCTCGTTGGGGCAGATGATCACGTACTCGTAGCCGTCGCGGCCGCCGGTCGTCCGCTTGGCATAGTCGATCTCGGGCAGCGACCGGTAGTTCAGCAGGTTGCCGGCCAGGATCGGGTCCCACCAGCGGCTGCGCAGCCGGTCGTCGCCGAACCGGCCGTTGCCGCCGGCGAAGCTGACCCGCACCCGCAGGTTGCGGTAGACCGTCAGCTGCCTGGTCACGGGATTGTACTGGAACGGCGTCAGCCGCAGCATCACGGCGTCGACCCCGCGCAGCATGGTCCGCGGCGACACCTCGACCGGCGTTTCCGGGTAGGGCTTGTCCGCCCCGTAGATGGCGGCGTTCTTGCTGTACACCGGCAGGTCCCGGTTGTTGTCCTTGGGGATCATCGGCGCCGGGGAGAGGTCGACGCCGTCGATGGTCTCGCGCTGCTCGGCCAGCAGTTCCACCGTCGCGGTCGCGCCCTGCGGCACCGCGATGAACCGGCTGAAGCTCGGCAGGTTCGGCGCCCCCGACTGGTTCGGCAGGTACAGCCCGCCGATGTTGACGGCCTGCATCGCCTCGCCGTTGACGTCGATGTCGGTGATGTCCACCTTGTCCAGGGAATAGGTGATCTCCACGCCGCCCTTGGTGCTGGAGACCACGTTGAGCCCCGGCTGTCCCCACAGTCCGGTGTACTGGTGCGTGACCGCCGGGGCGCTGCCGCACAATGCGGCGGTGACGAGCGCCGCCAGGAGGAACCGACATGACCGTGGCATGGTATCACCCTTTCGCTGGTTATAATGTGGGAATGCAAGTATTTTACTATATTAGGCCATTTATTGCATAAAGTCAATATATTTGTGAAAATAATTGCATAATGAAGCGGCCCCCCCGTCGCCGGGGGGCCGCCGTCGGTCCCGTGGTTACTTCACCAGGCTCAGCTTGCGCGTCTGCGACCACCCCGGCGCCGTCAGCCGGTAGAGGTA
>JALOPJ010000078.1 GCA_025453955.1 Candidatus Edwardsiibacteriota bacterium | reverse complement strand
TTCGTGCTGCCCGGCACCCGCAAGCTCAACAAGCCGTTCCAGCAGCTGGAGAATTCATAGCAACGTCATTCCGAGAAGGACGCCGCGCCGCGCTGGCGAAGAATCTGCCAAAGCTGGATCCTTCGACTTGTCAGGCATGGTGTCTGGCTCAGAATGACGAAAACATGACATGCATTCCCTTGCGCTATCAACTTCCTCCCGCGCCGAGCTGGTCGACATCACCGGCCAAGTGCAGCGCATCGTGGCCTCTGCCACGTCTGGGTGCCGCACACCACGGCCGGCCTGACGGTCAACGAGAACGCCGATCCCGACGTGGCCCGCGACCTGCTGGCCGGGCTGGACCGGATCGCGCCCTGGGACGCCGGCTACGCCCACGGCGAGGGCAACTCGGCCGCGCACATAAAGTCGTCATTGGTGGGCTGCGAGAAGACCCTGATCGTCCGGGACGGGAAGCTGGAACTGGGCACGTGGCAGGGGCTGTACTTCTGCGAGTTCGACGGGCCGAGGAAACGGCAGGTATGGGTCAAGATCGTTCCCTGTTGAAGGTCGAATGTCCCTGGAACGTTACGACATTCGGTCATTGGACAGTTGACACGTCCGGGAATATCCCAACGGTCAGCGCAGTATATAGTGTCGGAACAACAAAGCGACCAACAGCTTATCGAGCAGGCGCTGGCCGGCGACGGCCCGGCCTACGGACGGCTGGTAACCAAATATCAGCGGGCCATTTACGCGCTCGCCCGCCGGATGCTGCGCGACCACGACCTGGCCGACGAGGCGGCCCAGGAGACCTTCGTCAAGGCCTATTTCGCGCTGAAGCAGTACGACCCCTCGTTCCGGTTCTACACCTGGCTGTCGCGGATCGCCTTTAACCTGTGCTGCGACTCGCTCAAGCAGCGCAAACGGACCATCCCGCTGGACATTGCGCCCGAGCCGCAGTCGGGCGACGACCCGCTGGAGGAGACGGAGCAGAACGACACCTGTGCCCGGATCCGGTCCCAGATCGACCGGCTGCCGCACGACCAGCGCGCGGTGCTGCTGCTGCGGGTGGACAAGGAACTCTCCTACGAGGACATCAGCTCGGTGTTGAGGATCCCGATGGGCACGGTGATGTCCCGGCTGCACCGCGCCCGCCAGGCCCTCTCCGGGGCGCTCAAGGACGTCTTATGAAGGAACCGAACGGACATGCCTGCTCGTTCGAGCAGCTGCAGGCCTTCGCCGACGGCGCGCTGGACGACGCCCTGACGCGGGCCGTCGAGCGCCACCTGGCGGACTGCGGGGAATGCCGCGCGGCGGTGGACCGCCTGCGGGCGCTGGCGGCGGGGATCGAGCGGGCGGAGTCGCCCGATGCTCCGGCCGGGTATTTCGACACCTTCAACTCTCGGGTGGCCTCGCGCATCGCGGCAGCCAAACGGCCGGTCCCGCTGCTGCGGAAACTGCGGCTGGCCTGGTGGGGCCTGGTGCCGGCCGCGGCAGCGGCGGCGCTGGCGCTGGTGGTGTCGCTGGACCACGAACCCCGGACCGCGATGCGGCAGTTGGTCAGGATCCCGTCACCGGCCGCCGTGAAAACTGAAACCGCGGACTGGCCGACGCCGGACGAGATGGCGGCCGGCGGCGACCAGCGGGAACAGGCCGGGACCAGGAACGACGAGATCGCCGCACCGGCAGCACCCGCGATGACGTCCCCGGCCGCTGCGCCGCCGCGGCCCGAGGCCCTGGCCCTGTCCGGCGCCGCGGACAAGGAGGAAACGGCCGGCGGCGAGCGCGCCATGAAGCGGGCCGCTGCGAAGTCCTCGCCCGCCGCGGCGATGGAGTACGACCGGGCGGTGGCGGATGCGCAGGCCGCACCCGCAGCGGAGGAGAAGTCCCGCCCGGCGCCCCCGGCCGATACGGCGCCGGGAACGGCCGTCGCGATGGTACCGGCCGGGCCCGCGATGATCATGGCGGCGAAGGACGCCCCCGCGCCGGTCTTCGAGCAACCGCCGGCGCCGCGCGAGGTCGGCGAGGTCCGGGTGATCGTGATCCACCTGCCCGACGGCGCCTCGTTCTGCCCGGCGCCCGAGATCGCCTCCGCCATCCGGATCGGGCTGTCGCCGCCGGCCCGCGCCGAGGCGCGGGCCCGGGAACGGTGAGTTTTCAGAAAAATAGGCTTGACTTTGACCGGTCAATTCCCGTATATTATCATATTGTATGGGCAATTATAAGATCCTGATAGCCGACGATGAGGCCAACATCGTCAAGATCCTCGAGTTCGAGCTGAAGAAGAACAACTACGACGTTCTGACGGCGTTCGACGGCGAGGAGGCGTTATGGGTGGCCGAGCGCGACCGCCCGGACCTGATCGTCTCGGACATCATGATGCCCAAGATGGACGGCTACGAGCTGTGCCGCCGGGTCAAGTCCAATCCCGACCTGCGGGCCATCCCGTTCCTGTTCCTCACCGCCAAGACCGGCATCGAGAACCGCATCCAGGGCTACGCCATCGGCGGCGAGAAGTACATCACCAAGCCCTGCAACCGCCAGGAGCTGCTCAAGATCATCGACATGCGGCTGAAGTACGCGGACAAGGCCAAGGCGATGTTCGCGGAGAAGGCCAGGAAGTTCCAGGGCGACCTGTCCATCATCTCGATCTTCTCGCTGCTCGACATGTTCTTCATGGGCGGCTGGTCCGGCTACATCGACCTGACCTCCGGCGACGGCCAGACCGGACGGATCGAGCTGGAGAACGCCACCATCGGCATCTGCACCCTCAACGGCCAGTCCGGCAGCGACACGCTGGCCCGGCTGCTGGCCTGGAACCAGGGAACGTTCCTGGCCGAGCACGAGTGACCGGGCCCGGCACGGGACCACGACGAAGCCCCGCTCTACCGAGCGGGGCTTGCTGCTGCCCGGAGGCCGGTGTGCCGGTGCCGCCAGACCGCCTGGCCGCAGTTGCTGCCGATGTCGTTCTCGCCGGGGTCGCCGATCGAGACGATGACGTCGAAGCCCCGGGAGCGCAGCTCATCCGCACTCCGGTCGAGCAGCGAGCTTGGCCCGCCGGCCGCCAGCCCGTTGCCGGCGGCCGTGGCCGTCGGATTGAGCGGTGTCAGCTTGACCGCGAACCAGCGGGGATCGAACCGGGACGCCAGCGCCGCGGCGTCGAGCTCCCAGTCGCCGCCCACCGCGAAGTTGAGCGCCGGCTTGCGCTGCCCCGGCCGGTAGAACCTCCTGCCGTAGCGCGCCATCGCCTGCCACGGCATCTTCGGGTAGGGCATCAGCCGGTCGCGCTGGCCGTCATCGGTGCTGTTGACCGAGAACTGCAGCTGGAAGTCCCGGAAATACTCGCGCAGGGCCAGCAGCGCGTCGAACCAGCGGTCGCGCCCGGCCGGGGCCACCGTCGCCACGCAGGGGATGACCTGCGGCCAGCGCTCCTTGAGCGCCCACAGCGCCCGCAGCACCTCGCCGTTGAGGGCCGGTTCGCCCATCCGGGCGAACTGCACCTTGAACTTCAGGCTGTCGTTGGGGTCGCGGCCGTTGGCCGCGACCACCTGCTCCACCTGGGCCATGATCTCGGCGGCGGACAGGTTGCCCTGGTAGCGGCTGCCGGCATCGCACATCAGGCAGCCCACCGGACAGCCCAGCTGGGTGGAGACCACTACCACCCATTTGCGGTCCCGGCCGCCCAGGGCCGGGTCGCAGGCGTCCACGAACTCGACCAGCAGGCCGGGATCGCGGCGCACCATGCCCAGGTACACCTCGGCCAGCCCGTGCCGGCCCGTTTTGTTCAGCACCGTCAGCATGCCCCTCCATCCTTTCCGATCGTTCCTGCCGCCATCATCGCCTTGTCCACGCCGTCGCCGAAGGCGATGGCGGCCTGCCGTCGGCCTCCGGCCGCGTCGCCGGCGATGTACAGGCCGTGACCCAGCATGCGCCGCGCCGCGGCCGTCAGCGCGGGAAGCGACGGCTCGCCGCCGATCGCGACCAGCACGGCGTCGGCCCTGGTCCTGCCCCGCGGCGTGACCAGCGTCACCCCGGGGATCCGCGACGTCTCGATGCGCGACACCGGGCGATCCAGCATCAGCCGGACGCCCAGCGAGCGGGCCAGCGATACCAAACCCGCATACGCCCGGGGCCGGGCGCCGCGGCACAGCACCGTGACCGCTGCCCCGCGCTCGGCCAGCGAGCAGGCCTGGTCGAAGGCCACCTCCCCGGCGCCGATCACCGCCACCCGGCCGCCGCGCCGCATTGGAATATCGTTCCACCGGTAATGGACCAGGCGGGCCACTGCAGGATCCAGCGGGACGGCCGGCGGCAGCGGGCGCACCCCGGTCGCGACGACCACGGCGCGGCAGCGGTATGCCGCCGCCGCGGTCCGCACGATGAACCACCGGCCGGTCCGGTCGATCCACCGGCACTCCTCCGGAGAGATACGCACCCCCGATCGCCGCGCCTGCCGCCGCAGCCCGCGCACGATGGCCGCGCCGGAGGTCTGCCCGGCCGCGGGCCAGGGGAAGTTGCCGACCGCGCGGGCCAGGTTCAACCGGCCTCCCACTCGTTCCTTTTCCAGCACCAGCGCGTCCCGGCCGGCCCGCGCCGCCTGCAGCGCCGCGCCCAGGCCGGCCGGTCCCGCCCCGATCACGATCAGGTCGCGCACGCCATCGCTCCCAGCAGGCCATCGGTGGTGGCGACGCGGGCGAACCCGTGCCGCAGGCAGCGCAGCGCGGCCCGGTGGTACCCCGCGTCCTTGGAGCAGCAGGCGTCGCCGGCGATCACCGGCCGGAAGCCCAGCATCAACCCGTGCCGGGCCGTGGTATCGACGCAGAGGTGGGTCATCACGCCGCACAGGACGATGTCCCGGACCCCCTTTTTCTTCAGCAACGCGGTCAGGCCCGTTCCCATGAACGCGGAGTAATGCTCCTTTTTGATCACGGCCTCGCCCACCCGGCGGTGCAATCCCGGGTACGGATCGGACTCCGCTCCGGCGGGCAGATGCTTCCAGCGTGCCGCCATCAGGTTCTTCCGGTCGCCGGGCCGGCAGTGCACCGTGTAGATCACCGGCCAGCCGGCTTTCCGGGCGGCCGCGGCCAGCCGGTTGATGCGCGGGAGGATGCGCGCCGACGCCTTCAGGAACGCCGGCGACCGGCGGTCGAAGAAGTAGTTCTGGACATCGACCACCAGCAGGGCTGGCTTTGCGATCGCCTCCGTCCTCATGGCCGTCCCCCCTTTCCTGCCGGATAATGGAAAAACCACCCACATCGCGCAATGGCGGTCTGGGTGGTTTCGAAACTGGTCGAAGCCTAGTTCATGACCGGGGGTATTATACCACAGGGACCGGGTCCCTGTCAAATCGCTGGATCAAGGGCTCATTCCTCCATGCCGAACGGCTGCTTGGGAAGGTAGCTGTGGACCTTGGCCACGTAGCCGTCGCCCAGCGGGATCGTCCTGAAGTGGAAAAACCGCTCGCCGATGTCGATCATGCCCCGGTGCTGTTTGCCGTCCTGCTGGGCCTTGGCCATCGGGCATCCCTGGTGCGGTTTGCCGTTCTTGGTGACGTCGTAGCACTTCATGCCGTCGATGGCGGGGAATTCCCCGAACTCCTCGCCGAAGGCGCGGTTGTGCCAGACGATGGTGAACGTCCGGTCCAGGATCATCATCGCCACATCGGGCGAATCCAGCAGGGCTTGTTGCAGCCGCGCCACCAGTGCGCTGCGGTCGATGGCCATGGTGTCCTCCTCGTGTCGTGCGCCGGTCAGAACCGGAACCCCAGGCCCAGGGTCACGCTGACGTTCCGCAGGTCGCCCATCTCGTCCTTGTCGGCGATGGCGAACAGGCTGCGGGCGACGCGCAGGTCGGCCGACAGGAAGCCCGCCACCTCGGCGCCGCCGCCCAGGATCCAGCGGCAGTCGATGGGGCTGAAGCCCTCGATGGCGGCGGTGTCGCCGCCGGCGCTGACCCGGTCGCGCAGCTTGACGCCCAGGTCGGCCCCGCCCTGCAGGAAGCCGGTGACCGGCCCGTCCTGCCCCGCCAGGTGCAGCCGCAGCAGCGCCGGCACCCGCAGGTAGTCCATGCCGATGTCGTAGCGGACGGCCGAGTCCTCGAACGCCATCTGGTGCCGCTCGAACAGCAGCTCGAACTGGAGGCCGGCGGACGGCACCACCTCGGCGTAGTAGACCAGCCCCAGGGTCAGGCCCGAGCGCATGGTGGTGCTGATCTCCGGGGCGGTGATGGCCGTGTAGTTGACCCCGGCCCGCGCCCCGATCCCGGCGTGGGCGGTCGTCGCGGCCAACAATATCAGGATTGCAGCGATGCCCGATTTCACATTACCACACCACGATACAGTATCGATTCTTCGCGTCTTGGCGCCTTCGTGTGAAAAGATTGGTCACTTCGGCAGGTTGAACTTGATCTCGGGCGACTTCTTCTCGGCCTCGGCCACCTGGTACATCTCCCGGGCCTGGTAGCCCAGCATGTTGGCCACGAACATATCGGGGATCTGCCTGATCCGGGTGTTGAACACCGCCACCGACTCGTTGTAGAACTCGCGGCGGTCGGCCAGGTCGTTCTCCAGCCCGCTGACCCGGGCCTGGAGATGGGCGAAGTTCGAGTCCGCCTTGAGCTGCGGGTAGTTCTCGGCCACCGCGAACAGCGTCTTCAGCGCGCCCGTCATCTCGCCCCCGGCGGCCGCCTGCTGGGCCGGGGTCCTGGCGTCGAGGAAATGGGTGCGGGCGGCGGTGACCTTCTCCAGCGTCTCCCGCTCGTACTGCATGTACCCCTCGCAGATCTTGATCAGCTTGGGGATCTCGTCGAAGCGCTGCTTCTCCAGCACCTCGATGTTGCCCCACGACTTGTCGATGTTGACCTTGACCTGCACCAGCTGGTTGTAAATGCCGATGAAGTACATGATCGCCGCGATCACCAGCACCAGGAAGCCGATCAGGATCATCGTGCCCAGGACCATGGTACCCTCCTTCTTGTTGGGGCGACCGGCCGGTCGCCTTTACGGATTTTCGCTGTGTCGCCGGGCCGTCACCGCAGCAACAGCGCGCCCATCCAGGAGACCAGGCCGGCCCCCAGCACGAACAGCCCCGCCGCCTGCCAGCCGTAGCGCCGAGCCAGGTCCTTCTCGCTGGTGTCCGAGACGATCATCACCCCGTTGGCCTGGTCCCTGGTGATCACGAAGTCGTCCGACGTGTCGGCCGGGTGGTCGAGCTCCTCCCGCAGCACGTCCTGTTCGACGCGCTGCCGCGCCTGCTCCCACTCGTCGGCGCTCACCCGCCCGTCGCCGTCGCGGTCGAACGTTTTGAGCTGATCCCTGTCGGCCTTGATGGCCCGCAGCCGCTCGGCGATCTTGAAGCGGCGGTCGTCGCGGGCGTCCTTCCAGCGGGTGACCGTTCCGATGACGTAGACCGGCTCGCCCTCCACGATCCACCACTCGCTGTAGCGCATCTTGTCCCCGCCGAAGGGGCCCCAGCCGCTGCCGGGCTTGTCGCCGGTCCACTGGTAGTCGCGGCCCAGGTGGACGTCGGCGTCCACCGGGTCGGCCAGGATCCTGCCGGTCTCGTCCTCGACGTAGAAGTAATTGGTGGACGCGCCCTCGTCCACCACCGACCAGTGGCTGGACTTGCCGCTGCGCACGTACTTCTCGATCTTGTAGCGGTAGTAGACGCAGTCGGTCAGGGTGACCGGGCTCTTCAGCCGCGCCTTGGGCCGGGCCCCGCCCTTGACCTCGACCAGCCCCATGGCCAGCGAGCGGACCTTGGAGGTGGGGATGTTCTCGATCAGCCGCTTCTCCTTCCAGACCTCGAACGCGTAGGTCAGCACCAGCAGGCCGATCACCAGCGCCAGCGCGACGACCAGGTAGGCGGCCGGGGGCATGCCGCCCGGGCCGGCGGACCATGAGGCCCGGGAGAAGAGCATCGCGGCCGCGTACCCCGCGCCGGCGGACAGGCCCATGCCCAGGCCGGCCTGCCGGCGGTGGTGCCGCGCGTACAGCTGGAAACGCTTGAAGACGTGCATAGACCTCGGGACCCCTCCCTGTGTCCCTCCCCTCGAGGAGAGGGACCGGGCAGGGGTCAGTGGGCGTCCTGGCAGAGCTCCAGCAGCACGCCCCGGGTGGACTTGGGGTGGAGGAACGCGATCATGTGCCCGCCGCCGCCCAGCCGCGGCGCCTTGTCGATCAGCTGGTAGCCCTTGGCGGACAGCTCGGCCAGCGCCTGCTCGACGTTGTCCACCCGCACCGCGATGTGGTGGATGCCCTCGCCCTTGGACTCGATGAACTTGGCCACGTTGCCGTCGGGCGCGGTGGACTCCAGCAGTTCGATCTTGCTCTCGCCGATCTTGATGAACCCCACCTTGACCTTCTGGCTCTCCACGACCTCGGCGCCCTCCAGCGCCAGGCCCAGGTCGGCGTAGAGCTTGGCCGCCTCGTCGATGCTCTTGACCGCGATGCCCACGTGGTCGATCCGTTGCGTCTGCATTGCGCTCCTTTATTATGAAATGTTGGTGATCACTGGACTTTCAGTTCCCGGTTCCGGTACCCCTCGTAATCCGTCATGATCCGCTCGTACTCGGCGTCCATCAGCGAGGACGAGATGATGAAGTCGGCCGAGGCCCGGTTGCAGGCGATCGGGATGTTCCACACCACCGCGATCCGCAGCAGCGCCTTGACGTCCGGGTCGTGCGGCATCGGCTGCAGCGGGTCCCAGAAGAAGATCAGGAAGTCGATCTCGCCCCCGGCGATCAGGGCGCCCACCTGCTGGTCGCCGCCCAGCGGCCCGCTCTGCAGCTTGTGGACGGGCACGCCCACCGCCTTCTCCAGCAGGGTGCCGGTGGTGCCGGTGGCGTAGAGCTGGTGGCGCGACAGCGTGCCCCTGTTGTACCGCACCCACTCCAGCAGGTCGTTCTTCTTGTTATCGTGCGCCACCACGGCGATCCGCTTCTTGTCCGGGATCAGGACGGTCTTGGGTTCCATGGTCGCCTTTCATGACCCCACCCCGCCCCTCCCCTCGAGGGGAGGGATAAAGGGAGGGGTTACCGGGAGGTTGTGAGTTGACGTCGGACCTTTCGGGATATCGTATCTGAAAACCCCACCGTATCGCAGCCGTGGAACACGCGCCAGCGGCCCAGCGTCGCGGCCAGCGCGGCCAGGAAATCCGCATCGGGCCTGAAGCCCCGCTCGAAGTGCAGTGACTGTAACAGCAGCGCCTTGCGCTGGCGTTCGGCCTTGAGGTCGATCCGGCCGACCAGGTTCTCCCGCCACAGCACCGGCAGGCAGAAGTAGCCGTACTTCCGCTTGGCCGCCGGCACGTAGCATTCC
>JALOPJ010000077.1 GCA_025453955.1 Candidatus Edwardsiibacteriota bacterium | reverse complement strand
GGCCTTCGCCAAGGGGTTCGACACCCTGGTCGGCCAGCGGGGACTGTCGCTGTCGGGCGGCCAGAAGCAGCGGGCGTCCCTGGCGCGGGCCATCGTGGAGCGGATCGCGGCCGGCCACCCCCGGATCCTGGTGCTGGACGACATCACCTCGGCGCTGGACGCGACCACGGAAGCCCTGGTCTGGCAGGAGCTGGAGGAAAAGCTGCCGGGCGTCCGGATCGAGGAGCTGGGCTCGCACGCCGAGCTGATGGCGCGCAACGGATACTATGTGACCCTGCGCGAGCGCGAGCAGCTGCAGGAGAACGGCAACGGCGTCGACCACAAACAAGGATAGGGCATGCCAATGGACCATACGGACTATACCGAGGCCAACCGGAGGGCCTGGAACGAGGCCCAGACCAAGAAGCCGGCAGGCAGCTTCGCGCGCGCGCTGGCCCGCCTCCGGGCGGGCGAGGACCTGATCCACGATGACATCGTCGACGCCTTGGCAACGATCCCGCTGCAGGGCCGGGCGGTCGCCCAGTTCTGCTGCAACAACGGGGAGGAGTTGCTGTCGCTCTGCCGGCGCGGGGCCGCGGGCTGCGTCGGGTTCGACATCGCCGACAACTTCATCGACGAGGCCACGGCCCTGGCGCGCGGGCTCGATCTCGACTGCCGGTTCGTGCGGACCGACATCCTCGGCATCGAGGGATATGATGAACGGTTCGACGTCCTGCTGGTCACCATCGGGGCGCTGACCTGGTTCCGGGATCTCGACCCGTTCTTCGGCACGGCCCGCCGGGTGCTGAAACGCGGCGGGACGATGCTGATCCACGAGACGCACCCGGTCGTCAACATGCTGGCGGTCCCCGGCGAAAAGGAATACCGGGCCGACGACCCGGCGCGGCTGGCCAACTCGTACTTCAAGGCGGAACCATGGATCGAGACGGACGGCATCTTCTATCTGGCCGGGAAAACGTATCCGTCGCAGCCGCTGTACAGCTGGTCGCATCCCTTCACCGCCATCGTGGGGGCCATGGTGCGGAACGGGCTGACCATCACCGGCCTGACCGAGTACGACCATGACATCGGCAGCATCGGCTCGGGGGATCTCGATGGCAAGGGGATCCCGCTGTCATACCTGATGACGGCGGTGAAGGCCTGAACCGGACCGGCACCACCGGTCCCAGGGTACAGGGAAAGGACGCGATCGCGATGAACGCGATACATTGCAGGAACATCAACAAGCATTTCAAGAAGAAGAAGGTGATCGCGCTCAAGGAGATCGAATTCACGGTCCCCAAGGGCGAGACCTTCGGCATCATCGGGCCCAACGGCTCGGGCAAGAGCACCCTGGTGCGGATCCTGTCGACCCTGCTGATCCCCGACACCGGGTCGGCCACGGTGTTCACCCACGACGTGGTGAAATCCCCGATGGCGGTGCGGCGGATGATCAACCGGGTGAGCGTGGACGCGGCCTTCTTCAAGAAGCTGTCGGCCTGGGAAAACCTCCGGTACGCGGCCCGGCTCTACGGCGTGCCCAAGCAGCAGGCCCGCGAGCGGACGCTGGCGATCCTGGACTCGATGGGCTTCCCCAAGAAGCGCTTCGACGAGCCGCTGGAGGAGCTGTCCCGCGGCATGCAGCAGAAGGTGGCCATCGCCAGGTCGCTGTTCACGTCACCGATCCTGCTGCTGCTGGACGAGCCCACCACCGGGCTGGACCCGCGCTCCAAGCGCGAGGTCCAGGACTTCATCTTCGGGCTGAAGCGGCAGACCGACATCACGGTGTTGCTGACCACCCACGACATGGCCGAGGCCGAGACGCTGTGCGACCGCATCGCCATCATCAACGGCGGCGGCTTCATCGCGGTGGACAAGGCGGAGCGGCTCAAGGACCGGTTCGGGGTCAACGATCTGGAGGCCGTGTTCATGCGGAGCACCGGCCGGGAATGGGAGGAGTCGGAGCAGGACGCCGAGGACCGGGACTAAGACCGTCCCGGTCCCCGGCAGGATCCTGTCCGACCACGTGACCGCGGGGTCCCCCCGCAGAAAGGAGATGGCCAATGACGGAACGGAACGGATCGGCGGGTTGCCGACGCAACAGCGGCCCGGCCCGGGACGACTGGGCCCGGGTGCAAACCAGAACATCATTCGCGCCATCCCGCCCCGCATGCATCCGATGGGATCATCGGACCGGCCTGGCGCAGGAAAGGGACCAGTGGACTATTGTCCGGAGGAACTGGCAGGCTACATCGAACAGGGGATGATCGACGATTGGCTCGGCGTGGTCTCCAGCGGCAAGGAGGCCACGGTGCACCTCGCCGCCAAGGGCGACGGCCTGCTGGCCGTCAAGGTATTCAAGGAGCGGAACGAGCGGTCGTTCCGGAACCGGGCCGACTATCACATGGCGATGATGCCGTTGCATGCCCGCGAGGCCCGGGCCATGGCGAACCGGTCCGGCTTCGGCAAGGCGGTGGCGGAGGGGCTGTGGTGCCAGCGCGAGGCGGAGACCCTCGGCATCCTGTCGGCCGCGGGCGCCGACGTGCCGCGGGTGGTCGCGCACGGGTGCCGGTCGATCGTGATGGAGTACTTCGGGACGGCGGAGTCCGGCGCATCGCGGCTGTCCGACATCAGGAACCGGCTGCCCGATGCCCCGGGGTGCTTCGCGGCGGTGCTGCGCAACCTGGGTGTTTTCCTGGAGGCCGGGATCGTGCACGGCGACCTGTCGCCGTACAACATCCTGTACCACGGCGGCCGGCCCGTCATCATCGATTTCCCGCAGGCCGTGCTGATCGCGGCCAGCAGCGGCGCCGAGTCGCTGTTCGAACGGGACGTCAGCACCGTCTGCGAGTATTTCCGCAGGCAGGGCGTGGCGACCGATGCCGGCCGCGTCGCGCATCAGCTCTGGTCGGGCCACGCGCTGCGGCGGACGCTGCGCCGGCGCACGACCGAAGGAACTGGAGAGGGACCATGAGAGCAAGGACCGAGATCGTATCGACCCTGGGCTTCCTGGAGCGCAACCTGTCGCTGGTCAAGCGCTACCTGGGCTGGGAGATCGTGTTCATGACCTACAACATCGTAAACGCCCTGACCATCGGGTTCATCGGCGTCACGCAGGGCAAGCAGTTCGTGATGTACCTGACCATCGGCGCGCTGATCTGGGGCTTCCTGTCGGTGCTGTTCCACGAGATCTCGGAGTCGGTGGCCTGGGAGCGCTGGGAGGGCACCATCGAGTACACCTTCATGGCGCCGATCCACCGCTTCACCCAGCTCTTC
Source organism: Candidatus Edwardsiibacteriota bacterium (assembly GCA_025453955.1). Lineage (GTDB taxonomy): Bacteria > Edwardsbacteria > AC1 > AC1 > EtOH8 > UBA2255. The sequence goes on along the minus strand of JALOPJ010000077.1, from coordinate 11,240 downwards.
GGCTCGTGCCTGTTCGCCATCGTCTACGGGCTGATCCGCACGGTGCTGATCCTGCTGGCCGTGGCGCTGTTCCTGGGCCTGTCGCTGAAAGGCGCGGACCTGGGCGCGGCCTTCGTGGTGCTGGTGGTCTCGGGGCTGTCGTTCATCGGGCTGGGCCTGGTGGCGGCCATCCTGCCGCTGATGTCCACCGAGAAGGGCGCGCAGGCCACCCACATCATGGAGGCGGTGATCCTGCTGGTGTCGGGCGTCTACTACGACGTCTCGGTGCTGCCCAAGTGGCTGCAGCCGCTGTCGGCGTTCTCGCCGGCCACCTACTCGCTGCGGGCGCTGCGGGGCGCGTTGCTGGAGGGCCAGTCGCTGGCCGAGCTGTGGCCCACGGTGCTGCTGCTGCTGGCCATCGGCGTGCTGCTGATCCCGCTGGGGCTGATCGCCTTCAACCAGGCCGAGATCTACGCCAAGCGCACCGGGAAGCTGAAACGCAACGGGTGAGTGAAGCGATCTGACGCGAAGCGGCCATGCTCGTATCGCATCACGGCCGTGGATCTCCCGATGGATTTCCCGGCTCCTGCCGAAGAAAGATGGTATAATCATGGGTCGTCCGACAAGACCGACGACGAGCAAACCTGCCGACGAATGCGGAACGGGTGGACCGACACCAGCGATCGCTGCGCAATCAGCGGAGCATCGTCAGTAATATGAGCATGGCGAGGACCGCGAATCCCCCGCGGCCGGGGAACGAGAGGACTGAACGATCACGACACAGAACGAAACACCAGTCACGCTGCGCGAGATCACCAAGGAGACCTGCCGCAGCATCCTGCGGCTGGAGGTGGCCGAGGGCCAGCGCAAGTTCGTCGCGGCCAACGCCGTGTCGATCGCCGAGGCCCATTTCTCCGAGCATGCCTGGTTCCGCGCCATCTACGCCGGCGAGACGCCGGTCGGGTTCGTGATGCTGGCGCTGGAGCCGGAGTACGCCACGTACACCCTGTGGCGCCTGATGATCGACCGCAACCACCAGGGGAAGGGCTACGCCCGGCGGGCGATGGGCCTGGTGATCGAGCACGTCAAGCGGCAGTACTGCGCCTCGGAGCTGACGCTCAGCTACGTGCCGGGCGAGGGTGACCCGTCGGCCTTCTACCGGAAGCTGGGCTTCGTGGAGACCGGCGAGTGGGACGACGACGAGCGGGTGATGAAGCTGGTGTTCTAGCACAACGAAAAAGCGGTGCCAGGGCACCGCTTTTTCCGCTCTCCCGGGGACCTCTACCTGACCAGGGTCATCCGCCTGGTGGCGACGACCGCGCCGTCGGCCGTCAGCCGGCAGAAATAGACGCCCTGGGGCAGCGCCCGCCCGTCCCAGGTGATCTCGTGCGATCCCGCGGGCTCACCCGGGCGAGCGGTCCGGAACACCTCCCGGCCCAGCACGTCGTAGATCCCGAGCTGGACCGCCGCGGGCCGGGACAGCGTGTACCTGATGCGGGTCGTCCCGCGGAACGGATTGGGGGAGTTCTGCGCCAGCGCGGCCGGCGGCGCGACCGCCGCTGGGGATCCCGCGACACCCAGTCCCGGGAAGAATGCCCGCCGTGCTAACGTGCTGTCCATGATGAAGGGGTTGACCTTGCCCTGCTGGTGCATGGCGATCTTCCGGGTCCGGGAGATCTCGGCTGCACTGGCTGGATGCGTGACATGCCAGGCGTAGAGCGTGCTTTTCTGCCCCAGCCAAAAAGAGCCGGTGTCGGGATACATCGACTTGTACATGGTGAAGACGTACATCATCGACCGCGCCACTCGGCCCTTGTGGTCGTCGCGAGGCTCGAAGGCCGTTGAGATGCTCTGGAGTTTGCTGTACTCCTCCCAATGGTCGGGAGGATAGGTCGTCAGGTACGGGTTGTAATGATCGTAACGGTACCACCGCGTTACCTGGGTGGAGTCATCGAGCTCTGCGAACGGCAGATTGCCCCGGGCATTGTTGACGTCCGCCTCGGTGGGATACAGGTGGTGCAGGTCGGAGACCGCGATGCCGGAAAGCATGCTCTGGGGCCAGGTATGCTCGCAGTTGAACCCGTTGTTGTTGATCCAGGTGCGGGGCGCCGCGGTCGGTCCACCGTGGATCCAGAGCCCGAGGTACACGCAGCGCAAGCTGTCGCCCACGATGTCGATCTCGCCGTACATGGTGTCACGACCGGAATTGTACCCCAGGTTTGAACTCGCCTTGAACTTCGATACCAGAGAATCCAGCAATGGTTGGCTGGTCATTCCCGGGAAGATGGTCGAGTCCGGCGGCACGGTGCCGGCCCAGGCCGGGACCGACAGGCACAGCGCCAGAGCGGCGGTCAGAAGCTTTCTCATCCGCAGGTTCCTTTCATAGACAGTCATTATCCACCCATCCCGGCGGTTTGTCAATAGGGGTTTGTAAAAACACCGCCGGATATGCTACAATTGCCGCGATGATCCAGCTCACCAACGTCACCGTGTCCTTCGGCGACCAGGACCTGTTCCGGGACATCACCTGGAACGTGGGCCTCAACGAGCGGGTGGCCCTGGTCGGACCCAACGGCGCCGGCAAGACCACGCTGTTCCGCATCGCGCTGGGGCTGCAGCAGCCCAGCGGCGGAACCCGCACCTGCTCCAGGCGGATGCGGCTGGGCTACCTGCCGCAGGAGGAGCTGGCGCCCTCGACCGGCACCGTGCTGGCCGAGGCCATGACGGTGTTCGCCGACCGCCAGGCGGTGCTGGAGGAGGCCGAGGAGCTGTCGCGGCTGATGGCGGCGCTGCCGCCCGAGGACCCGGAGCTGCCGGCGGTGATCGAGCGCTACGGCGAGCTGCACCACCGGTTCGAGGGGCAGGACGGCTACCAGCTGGAGAGCCGCGCCCAGTCGGTGCTGCAGGGCCTGGGGTTCCGCGGGGACGACTTCGGGCGCCCGGTGGCGACCTTCTCCGGCGGCTGGCGGATGCGACTGGCGCTGGCCAAGCTGCTGCTGGAGGAGCCCTCCTACCTGTTCCTGGACGAGCCCACCAACCATCTCGACATCGAGTCGATGGACTACCTGGAGAGCTACCTCCGGGAGTTCCGCGGCACGATGGTGATCATCTCCCACGACCGCTACTTCCTGGACCGCACCGTCAACAAGATCTACGAGCTGGAGCTGGGCCGGTTCTCGACCTACCACGCCAACTACACGGGGTACCTGGCCGAGAAGGACAAGCGGCGCGAGCTGCTGGCCAAGCAGCAGCAGGAGCAGGACCGCGAGATCGAGCACGTCCGGGAGTTCATCGGCCGCTGGAAGGGCAGCTACACCAAGCGCCACATGGTCACCAGCCGGGAGAAGCGGCTGGAGAAGCTGCTGGCGGCGCGCATCGAGATCCCGTCCGGCGCCAAGTCGTTCCGGCTGAACCTGCCGGAGCCGCCCCACGCCGGCCGGTTCCTGGCCGAGCTGCGGGGCGTGACCAAGCGCTACGGCGACCGCACGGTGTTCGCGGGGGCCGACCTGTCGCTGGAGCACGGCCACAAGCTGGGGCTGGTGGGCGTCAACGGCGCGGGCAAGACCACGCTGCTCAAGATCCTGGCCGGGGTCGAGCCGCCGTCCGCGGGGGAGAAGACGGTCTCGCCCCAGGCCGTGATCGCCTACTTCGCCCAGCACACCGCCGAGATGCTGGACCCGGCGCGCACCGTCTACGAGTCGGTCGAGCAGGTGGTGCCGCGCGAGACGCCGGGCCGGATCCGCACCATCCTGGGCTCGTTCCTGTTCCCGGGCGACGACGTCTTCAAGAAGGTGGCGGTGCTCTCCGGCGGCGAGAAGGCCCGGCTGGCGCTGTGCCGCACCCTGCTGCTGCCGGCGAACCTGTTGATCATGGACGAGCCCACCAACCACCTCGACCTCAAGGGCAAGGAGGTGCTGGAGCAGGCCCTGCGGGAGTACCGCGGCACGGTGGTGCTGGTGACCCACGACCGCTACATCATCGACCAGGTGGTGGACACCATCGTCGAGGTGGCCGACGGCCGCGTCCGCGTCTTCCCGGGCAACTACACGGACTACATCTGGAAGAAGCAGCAGGAGGGGCTGGCCCTGGCCGAGATCCCGCAGCGCAACCCGGAGGACGAGCGCAAAGGCACCACGGCCGCCGCCGCCAAGGCGGCCGCGGTGAAGCAGGACTGGCAGGAGGCCAAGAAGCAGAAGGCGCAGTCGACGGCCGAGCTGCGGCGCCGGCAACGGGCCATCGCCGAGCTGGAGGAGCGGATCCACGGCATCGAGCAGCGCCAGAAGCAGCTGGAGAGCCCCACCGGCGGCCTGGCCGACCCCGCGGTCTACAGCGACGGGGCGCGGATGAAGGAGCTGATGAACGAGTTCGACGGCAACAAGCGGGAGCTGCAGCGGCTCTACGACCGCTGGGAACACCACCACTCCGGGGATGGGGACGATGCCTAGGCCGCCGGTCGCGGTCTTCCGCAACGGCCGGATCCGCACCATGCGCGGGCACCGGGTCGTGCGGGCGCTGGCCTGCGAGGCGCACGGCGGGACGATCCTGGCCACCGGCGGCGACCGCGAGGTCATGTCCCGGTTCAAGTCCTGCCGACCGGAGATCGTCGACCTCGAGGGCCTTACCGTGCTGCCGGGATTCACCGACTGCCACACCCATTTCTGCTCGTGGGCGCTGCTGGTATCCCGGCCGCAGCTGGACGGGATCCGCTCACTGCGGGGGTGCCTCGATGTCACCGCCGCGTACGCCAAGGGGAAACGGCCGGGCGAATGGATCGTGGGCGGCGGCTGGGACCGGAACATCTGGGACGACGACCGGCTGCCCTCCGCGGCGGACCTCGACGCAGTCACGCCGGACAATCCCGCGTTCCTGTGGAGCAAGGACTGGCACACGGCCTGGGTCAACCGCGCGGCGATCCGCGCGCTCGGCATCACCCCGGCGGAACAGGGGAAGACCGGCGGCGTGATCGAGCAGGATCCCAAGGGCCGCGCCAGCGGCATCCTGCGCGAGGAGGCGGCCAACCATTACTATGCGCTCGTCCCCAAGGCGACGGACGGGGAGTACCGCGCGGCGCTGGTCGCCGGGCAGAAGCGGTTCGTCCGGATGGGACTGACCGGGTTCCACACCATGGAGACGCAGGAGGCAGCGGTGCTGCTGCAGTCGCTGAACCAGGAAGGGAAGCTGCGGCTGCGCGCCGTGTACTACCTGAGGGAACAGGCGCTGGAATCCCTGATATCCCTGGGGATCAGGTCCGGCCTGGGCGACCACCGGCTGAAGTTCGGCGGGTTGAAGCTGTTCGCCGACGGCTCGCTGGGCTCCCAAACCGCGTACCTGCTCGAGCCGTATCGCGAAGGCGGAACGCGCGGCATGCTGACCACCGACCGCGATAAACTCCTGTCGTTGGTCACCACAGCCTCCGCCGGCGGCATCGCCTGCGCGGTGCACGCCATCGGCGACGCGGCCAACCGCATCACGCTGGACGCGTTCGAGCAGGCCCGGACGGGCGACGTCGGACTGCGGCACCGGATCGAACATTGCCAGCTGGTGCACCCGGACGATATCCCGCGGTTCGCGCGGCTGGGCGTGGTTGCATCGGTGCAGCCTGTCCATTGCCCCTCGGACCTGGACTTGATCGAGAAGCACTGGGGCGCACGCGGTGGCAACGCGTACCCGTTCCGGTCCTTGCAGCAGCACAAAGCGAAGCTTTGCTTCGGCTCGGACGCGCCGATCGAGTCTCCCGATCCCCTCGCCGCCATCCAGGCCGCGGTGACCCGCCAGCGCATACCGGCGGACCGGCCGCCGTTCCACCCGCAACAGCGCCTGTCGGTGTATGATGCGGTCAGGGCCTACACCACCGGCGCGGCCTACGCCTCGGGCGACGAGCGGTGGAAGGGCACGCTGGAACCGGGCCAAGCCGCGGACTTCGTTTGCCTGTCGGACGACCCGTACGACGTCAGCCCCGATGCGATACACAGGATCAAGGGATCTCGTCACGGCGCTTTCTGGTGGGCCCTGAAGGATTTGAACCTTCAGCCAACGGATTATGAGTCCGCTGCTCTAACCATTGAGCTAAGGGCCCGCAATATTGCTATGATACCACAACGGGTTGCGGTCAGTCAAGTAAGGGAACGGCCGGTTTTGCCGCTTGACAGCCCCAGGTGCCGCTGTTATAATAAAGTTTCGGTCTTGCACCGATCATCTACCGTGTTCGCAACGCCAAAGGAGCCCCGTCTGCTCGCCTGCCTGCTGCTGGCCTCGGGATGGATCCCGGCACTGGCCCAACCGCTGCCCGCGCTGCCCGATCCTGCCATGCCCCTGCCGCCCGACACCGCGGTGGCCAGCGGGGTACTGCCCAACGGCCTGCGCTACTACGTCCGGGCCAACCGCAAGCCGGCGAACCGCGCCGAGCTGCGGCTGGCGGTGCGGGCCGGCTCGGTGCTGGAGCGCGACGACGAGCTCGGGCTGTCGCACTTCCTGGAGCACATGGCCTTCAACGGCACCAGGAACTTCCCCCACCAGGCGCTGATCGACTACACCGAGTCGATCGGCATGCGGTTCGGCGCCAACATGAACGCCGGCACCGGCTACGACCGGACGGTCTACATGCTGACCGTGCCCACCGACTCGGCCCCGCTGTTCCGGAAGGGCCTGCAGATCATCGAGGACTGGGCCCACCAGATCACGTTCGACCCGGCCGAGATCGACAAGGAGCGGGGGGTGATCGTCGAGGAGTGGCGGCTGGGGCGGGACGCCCAGCGGCGGATCTGGGAGCAGCAGGCGCAGGTGCTGCTGGCCGGCTCGCGGTACCCCGGCCGTCATCCCATCGGCGACACCAGCGTCATCCTTCACTTCCCGCCCCAGCGCATCGTCGACTACTACCGCCGCTGGTACCGGCCCGACCTGATGGCGGTGATCGTGGTCGGCGATTTCGACCGCGATTCGGTGGCGGCGATGATCAAGCGGCAGTTCGGCGCCATCAGGCGGGCGAGCGGCCCGAAACGACCGCTCTACCCGGTGCCGGCCCAGACGCATCCCCGCTACTCGGTCGCCACCGACCCCGAGGCCACCGCCACGACGGTCAGCGTCAACTTCCTGCGTCCGCCCGACACCGTCACCACGGTGGGCGGGGCGCGGCATGAGATCGTGGTCGAACTGGCCGGCACGATGCTCAACCAGCGGCTGGACGAGCTGTCGCGGCAGCCGCGGCCGCCGTTCCTGGCGGCATCGGCCGGGGAGGAGGGGGTCGTCGAATCCCTGGCGAGCTATTCGCTCAATGCCGCCGTGCCCGATACCGGCGTCCCGGCCGGGCTGGCGGCGCTGCTGACCGAGGCCCGGCGCGTCCGGCTGCACGGCTTCACTGCCACCGAGCTGGCGCGGGCCAAGGCCGAGCTGCTGCGCCAGGCCGAGCGGCAGTACCAGGAGCGCGACAAGACCGAGTCGCGCCGCCTGTCCTGGCGCTACGTCCGGAGCTTCATGGGCGGGGACACCCACACCAGCGCCGAGACCGACTACCAGCTGGCCCGGGCGCTGGTCCCGGCCATCGCGCTGGACGAGGTCAACGCCGCCGCCCGCGACCTGACCTCCGGCAGCCCGGTGGTCCTGGCCAGCGGGCCGCGACGGGAGGGGTTGACGATCGCCACCGAGGCCGGGCTGCAGCTGGCGTCCGAGCGGGCCGAGTCCCGGGAGGTCGCGCCCTACGTCGACAAGGTCGCGGGCCGCGACCTGATGCCGCGGAAACCGAAGCCGGGCCGGGTGGTGAGGAAGTCCTTCAACCGGGAACTGGGCCTGCACGACTGGCAGCTCTCCAACGGGGCCCGGGTGCTGCTCAAGCCGACCGACTTCAAGAACGACGAGGTCCTGCTGCGCTCGTTCGCCCTGGGCGGGACGTCCCTGGCCGACTCCGCCACGCTGCCCTCGGCCCAGCTGGCCGCGAGCATCGTCAGCGAGGGCGGCCTGGCCGAGTACGACCGGGTGCAGCTGGACAAGTACCTGGCGGGCAAGATCGTCTCGGTGTCCCCCGTGCTGGGGCGGTTCGACCAGGGCCTGGCGGCGTCGGCGTCGCCGGGCGACCTGACCGCCATGCTGCAGCTGGCGCATCTCTACCTGGCCGCGCCCCGCCGGGACAGCTCCGCCTTCCGCTCGCTGGTCAACCGGATGGCGGCCGACCTGCGCAACCGCGACGCCCGCCCCGAGACGGCCCTGTCGGATTCGTTCCAGCTGATCCTGGGCCGGCACAGCTTCCGCTCGCGGCCGATGACCGAGGCGGTGCTGTCGCGGGTCGATCTCAACAAGGCCTTCTCCTTTTATCAGCAGCGGTTCGGCGCCGGCGGCCAGACGTTCGTGATCGTCGGCAGCTTCGACCCGGACAGCATCCGGCCGCTGGTCGAGACCTACCTCGGCAGCCTGCCGGCCGCCGCGGGCAAGGCCCGCTGGAAGGACGACGGGATCCGCTATCCGGCGGGGATCAACCAGCGGTCCATCGCCAAGGGCGTCGAACAGAAGGCCACCGTGCGGCTGGCGTTCCCCGCCGGGTCCGTCTGGAACCAGCGGGAGCGCCTGCTGGCGGACGTGATCGGCGACTACCTCGACATCCGGCTGCGCGAGGTGGTGCGCGAGGACAAGAGCGGCACCTACTCGATCTGGGCGTATCCGTACGCCAGCGCCGAGCCGGCGCCGCAATGCCTGATCAACATCGGTTTCGGCTGCGCGCCGCAGCGGACGGCCGAGCTGACCGCCGCGGTGTTCGCCGAGATCGACAGCCTGCGCCAGCGGGGCATCCCCGCATCCTACCTGGCCAAGATCAGGGAGATCGACCTCAAGGAGTGGGAGACCAACAGCAAGCAGAACGGGTACTGGAGCAGCATCCTCTACCAGTACGCCCGCTACGGCGAGGACCCGGCCAAGATCCCCGGCTACCCGGACCTGGTGCGCTCGCTGACGGCCGAGGACGTCCGCCAGGCGGCCCTGCGGTACCTCGACCCGGCGCGCTACGTCAAGGTCTCCCTGTTCCCCGAGAAGGCGGCGGAGAGTGGCCAGGCCCAGCCCGGGAGGAAATAGCACGGCGGCGCCGGGGCCGGCGGCCGGCCGGCGGCGGTCGGCGCTCGACTACCTGTTCGTGCTGCGGCCGATCCTGCTGGTCCCGGCCTGGACCATGCTGCTGGCCGGGCATTACCGTTCGGCGGGGATCGACCGCATGACGTGGCGCCTGCCGCCGGAGCTGTGGCTGATGATCGCCCTCTACAGCGGCCTGATGGGCGCGGCCTACATCGTCAACCAGATCTTCGACGTCGAGACCGACCGGCTCAATAAAAAACTGTTCCTGGTGGCCGAGGGGTACGTCAGCAAACCAGGCATCGTCATCGAGGCGGTCCTACTGTTCGCGGTCGCGATCGTAGTCAGTTTCCTCCGGTACCCTCCATTGGTCGTCTGGCTGGTGGCGGCCTCGGGACTGCTGGGGCTGCTGTACTCGGTGCCGCCGTTCAAGTTCAAGGCCAAGCCGTTCCTGGACATGCTGGCCAACGGCGCCGGCTACGGCGGGCTGGCCTTCGCCACCGGCTGGACCGCGACCGGCGCCCCGGCCTCAGAAGCATGGATCGCCGCGCTGCCGTACGTGCTGTCGGTCTCGGCGGTGTACCTCAACACCACGCTGCCGGACTACCGGTCCGACAAGGCCACCGGCAACGTCACCACCGGCGTGCTGATCGGGGGGAAGGCGACGACGTGGCTGGCGCTGGCCCTGATGGCGGCGTCCGCGGCGCTGGCCTGGCGCCTGGGGGACAACCTGTGCCTGGTGGCGGCGGCCTGCTCGCTGCCGCTGTTCCTGCTGGCGGTGATCACGCAGCAGATGCGCTGGGTGATGCTGTCCTACCAGGGCGGCGCCCTGCTGCTGGTGGCGCTGGTGGGCCTGATCTTCCCGGTGTTCTTCGTGATGCTGCTGGTCACCTACGCCGCCCTGAGATACTACCACAAATGGCGGTTCGGCATGGACTACCCGCGGTTCGCGGACCGGGGCTAGGTTTGCCACGGAGGCCCGGAGACACAGGGGGGATGATGGCGTTCACCGGGTGTAACGCAGTGGGGATCGTCAATGTCTTCGCCGTTATCCTCTGCTGCGTGTCCTGCCAGGCGCAGCCGAACAAGAAGGGGGCGGTCATGAACGTCCGCAAGTCGATCATCGCCGGCTCGTGGTACCCCGGCGACAAGGCCAGGCTGGCGGCCGATCTCGGGAAATACCTGGACGCGGCGAATCTGCATCCCGCAAGGGCGGAGCTGCTGGGCATCATCGTGCCGCACGCGGGCTACCAGTACTCCGGACCGGTGGCCGCCTGCGCCTACAAGAACCTGACCGGGAGGAAGACCAGGACCGTGGTGATGGTCGGGCCCAGCCACCGCGCCTACTTCACCGGCGCCGCGGTCTACGCGGCCGGCGCCTGGGAGACGCCGCTGGGCAGGGTCCCGGTCGACGCCGGCCTGGCGAGCAAGATCATCGCCCGCGACACTGCCTACATCCACGACCTGCCCGCGGCCCACGCCGAGGAGCACTCGCTGGAGATCCAGCTGCCGTTCCTGCAGTCGGTGCTGGCGCCGGGCTTCGCGATCGTCCCCATCATGCTGTTCGACCACTCGCTGGCCGCCTGCGAGCGGCTGGCGCAGGCCGTGGCCGAGGCGGTCAAGGGGCGGGACGACGTGCTGCTGCTGGCCTCCAGCGACCTGTCGCACTACCATCCGGACGCCCAGGCCAGGAAGCTCGACAAGCTGGTGGCCGACGCGGTGGCGGCCTACGACCCGGAGCAGCTGGCCGCCGACCTGGCCTTCGAGAAGTGCGAGGCCTGCGGCGGCGGGCCGATCGTGGCGGTGATGCAGGCCTGCCGGTTGTTAGGCGCGGACACGGCCGTGGTCTACGACTACCGCACCTCGGGCGACGTGGTGGGCGACCGGGCGCAGGTGGTGGGGTACCTGGCGGCCGGGCTCTACTCGTCAAAAGGCAAAATGGAAAATGAAAAACCGAAAATGCAGGATACAAGGGCAAATGGGGAAACGGTAAAAGGGGGACAACCGGAGAAGTTGACCACCGAGGAGAAGCAGGAGCTGTTCCGCATCGCGCACGCCGCGATCGAGGCCGAGGTCAAGGGCCTGCCGAAGCCGAGGAACAAACCGCTGACCCCGGTGCTGTCCGAGCTGCGCGGCGTGTTCGTGACGCTGAAGAAGGGCGGCCGGCTGCGGGGCTGCATCGGCTACATCGAGGGCGTCAAGCCGCTGTACGC
>JALOPJ010000076.1 GCA_025453955.1 Candidatus Edwardsiibacteriota bacterium | reverse complement strand
TTCTGCGCGACCGGTCTCCGGCGATGCGGGCGGTCGCTGACAAGATCGGCCGGGCGCTGGGCCGGGCGCCGGTCGACCTGCTGCTGCGGAACGCCCGGCTGGTCAACGTGATGTCGGGCGAGGTCCATCCCGCCGACGTGGCGGTGGTGGACGGCCGGATCGCCGGCTTCGGCGGCTACCAGGCGGCGCAGGTGGTCGACCTGGCCGGATCGTTCCTGGCGCCCAGCTTCATCGACGGCCACATCCACCTCGAGAGCACGATGCTGACCGTGCCGGAGTTCGCCCGGGCCGCGGTGCCGCACGGCACCGGCGCGGTGGTGGCCGATCCCCACGAGTTCGCCAACGTCCTGGGCATGGACGGCATCCGCTACGTGCTGGAGCAGCGGCCCGACCTGCCGCTGGACGTCTTCGTGATGCTGCCCTCCTGCGTGCCGGCCACCGCCCTGGAGACCTCCGGGGCCCGGCTCTCGGCCTACGACCTGCACCTGCTGATCGGCGAGCCGCGGGTGGCGGGGCTGGGCGAGATGATGGACTACCCCGGCGTGCTGGCGGCCGATCCCGGGACGCTGGACAAGCTGGCGGTGGGCCGCGACAAACGGATCGACGGACACGCCCCGGGGCTGTCGGGCCGGGAGCTCAACGCCTACGTGCTGGCCGGCGCGCGCTCGGACCACGAGTGCACCACCGCGGACGAGGCCCGCGAGAAGCTGCGGCGGGGAATGCACATCCACCTGCGCGAGGGCAGCTCCGAGCACAACCTGCGCGACCTGCTGCCGCTGGTGACGCCGCACAACGCGGAAAACTTCAGCTTCGTCAGCGACGACCGCAGCCCGGCCAGCTTGCTGGCCGAGGGCCACATCGACCACTGCGTGCGGCTGGCCATCCGGGCCGGGCTGGACCCGGTGACGGCGATCCGGATCGCCACCGTCAGCACCGCCCAGTTCTACCGGCTGCGGAACACCGGCGCGGTGGTCCCGCGCTACTGGGCGGACCTGGTGGTGTTCGACGACCTGCAGCGTCCCGTGCCCCGGCTGGTGTTCAAGAAGGGGGCGCTGGTGGCGCGGGACGGCGCGCCGCTGTTCGAGGCCCGCGAGGCAGAGCACACCCACATCCGCGGCACGATGAACGCGGCGCGGCTGACCGGGGACAGCTTCCGGGTCCCGGCCCGGGGGAGGCGGCTGCGCGTGATCCGGACCGTCCCCGGCCAGATCGTCACGGCCAGCACTGCGGCGGACGCGCTGGTCGAGGACGGCCTGGCGGTGTCCGATCCCGCCCGCGACCTCCTGAAGTTCGCGGTGATCGAGCGGCACCGCGCCAGCGGCAACATCGGGCTGGGCTTCGTCAGCGGGTTCGGCCTGCGGCGCGGGGCCCTGGCGTCGTCCGTGGCGCACGACAGCCACAACCTGTGCGTGCTGGGCACAGACGACCGCGACATGCTGGCGGCCGCCGCGCGGGTGATCGAGCTGGGCGGCGGGCAGGTCCTGGTCAGCGACGGCAGGGTGCTGGCGGAGCTGGCCCTGCCGGTGGCTGGCCTGGTCAGCGACCGGCCGCTGGAGGACGTCGCCGCCGCGGCCGGGCGGCTGGCCGCCGCGGCCCGGCAGGCCGGCTGCGCGATCGTCGACCCCTTCGCGGTGCTGAGCTTCCTGTCGCTGGTGCCGATCCCGGAACTGCGGTTGACCGACCGGGGGCTGGTCGACGCCACGGCCTTCACCTTCGTGGACCTGTTCCTCGACCAGGAGGGGACGACATGACCGAGACGATGCGCAAACCGAGGATCTCCTTCTTCCTCAACGGCCGGGCGGCCGTCGCCGCGGTGTCGCCCGGCGACACGGCGCTGACCGTGCTGCGCCGGCAGTTCGGCCTGACCGGGACCAAGGAGGGCTGCAACGAGGGCGATTGCGGCGCCTGCACCGTCGCCCTGGGGGAGTTGCGCGGCGGCACGGTCGAGTACCGCGCGTTCACCTCGTGCCTGCTGCCGGCGACGCGGCTGCACGGGAGGCACGTCATCACGGTGGAGGGGCTGGGCGCGCCGGAACGGCCGCACCCCATCCAGCAGGCCTTCCTCGACCACCATGCCACGCAGTGCGGGTTCTGCACGCCGGGGTTCGTCATGTCGCTGTTCTGCCTGTTCGCCCGCAATCCCGCGGCGACGCGGGCGGAGATCGCCGAGGCGCTGGAGGGCAACCTTTGCCGCTGCACGGGATACCTGTCGATCGACGGCGCCGGGGCCGCGCTGGCGGAAAAAATCAAGATCAATGCCGGGGACATCCGCGGCCAGATCCTGCCTGCCTACTGCGGGGAGGTCGCCGAACAGCTGCACCGCTTCGACCGACCGATCGAAACGGTCGAGGTCTCGGAACCCTCGGGGGAAAGATGCCTGGCATACCACCTGCCGGCCACGCTGGAGCAGGCGTTCGACATCATGTGGGGCATCGCCGAGACCGCGGACTACCGGGTGGTCGCCGGCGGCACCGACGTGATGGTGGACGCCAACGTCAAGGGAGCGGTGCCCAAGCACCTGGTCGACGTTTCGCGGATCGCCGGCCTGCGGTCCATCCGCGACGATGCGGGCACGATCGTGATCGGCGCCAACGTCCCGATGACCGATATCCTGCTCCACCCCGCCGTGCGCGCCAAGCTGCCCCTGCTGTGCGCGGCCCTGTCCCAGATGGCATCGCTGCAGGTCCGCAACGCCGCCACCCTGGCCGGCAACCTGGCCACGGCCTCGCCGATCGGCGACGCGGGGACCGCCCTGCTGGCGCTGGACGCGGTGGCGGTGCTGACGACCAAGCTGGGCGAGCGGAAGGTCCCGGTGGAGTCCTTCTACAAGGGATACCGGCAGACCGAGCTGTGCGCCCATGAGCTGGTCACGGCCGTCGAGGTGCCGACCGCGGACGTCGCCTGGGACTTCCAGAAATCGGCCAAGCGCAGCGCCGTCGACATCACGGCGGTGAGCTCCGGATTCGCCGCGCAGGTCGAGGGGAGGAGGATCGTGTCGGCCCGGATCGCGCTGGGCGGCGTGGCGCCGACCCCGGTGCTGGCGCGCAGGACGATGGAGCTCCTGACGGACAAGGAGATCGACGCGGCGCTGATCGAACAGGCCGCACGGATGGCCGCGTCGGAGGTCGAGCCGATCAGCGACGTGCGCGGCAGCCGGGAGTACCGCAGCGCGCTGGTCCGGAACCATGTGGCGAAGCACCTGTCAAAGCTGTTGTGATCTGCCACAGAGGCACGGAGGCACAGAGATCGATGGATCAGGGAAGGATACAACCGACCGACGGCGCGGCCGGCACGTCGCCCCAGCACCTGTCCGGCGCGCTGCACGTGTGCGGGCAGTCGCGGTTCGTGGTCGACGAGCCGCGGCCGGCCGGGATGCTGTTCGCCAAGCTGCTGGCCAGCCCGTACGCCAAGGCCAGGATCATTTCTATCGACATTGAAAAAGCAACGAAGTTGCCCGGCGTGGCCGCGGTGCTGACCCACCGGGACGTCCCGGGACAGAACCAGATCGGCCACGCGGTCAAGGACGAGCCGCTGTTCCCGGCCGAGGAGACGGCCTTCGCCGGCCAGCCCGTGGCGCTGGTGGCGGCCGAGAGCGAGGCGATCGCCGCCGCGGCGGTCAGGCTGATCGGGGTCAAGTACCAGGAGCTGGAGCCGGTGCTGTCCATCCAGAAGGCATTAGAGAAGGACCTGCTGTACGCGCCGGAGCGGCGGATCGAGCGGGGCGACGTCGACCAGGCGCTGGCCAAGGCCGACCACGTGATCGAGGGGACGGTGATCAGCGGCGGGCAGGAGCACTTCTACCTGGAGACCCAGGCCTGCCGCGCGGTGCCGGGCGAGGACGACGAGATCGTCCTGTATGCCGCCACCCAGAGCACGGCCGAGGTGCAGGAGGTGGTGGCGCAGGTGCTGGGGTGTTCCGCCAAGGACATCACGGTCGATGTCAAGCGTTTGGGCGGCGCCTTCGGCGGCAAGGAGCGGGCGGCCACCATCTGGGCCTGCCTGGCGGCGCTGGCCTGCCGCAAGACCGGGCGGCCGGTCGAGCTGCGGCTGGACCGGATCGAGGACATGGCCTGGACCGGCAAGCGCCACCCCTACGAGAGCAGGTACCAGGCCGGCTTCACCAGGGACGGCAAGCTGACCGCGTATGCCGTCGAGCTCAACGCCAACGGCGGCGCCTACACCGACCTGTCGATGGCCATCCTGGAGCGCTCGATGCTCCACGCCGACAACGCCTACCACATCCCCAACGCCCGGGTCGTGGGCCGGGCCTGCCGCACCAACCTGCCGCCCAACACCGCGTTCCGCGGCTTCGGCGCGCCGCAGGGCATCCTCGTGATCGAGCGGGTGATGGAGCGGATCGCGCGCATCACCGGCAGGGACCCGGTTGAGGTCCGGAAGCTCAACTCGTACCGCGACGGCGAGCCCACGCCATACGGCCAGCCGGTGGACGAGGCCTGCCATCCGGAGCTGTTCGACCGCCTGCAGCGCAACGCCCAGTACGACCGCCTGCGCGGCGAGGTCGCGGGTTTCAACGCGTCGCACCGGACGCTGAAGCGCGGCATCGGCGTGGTGCCGGTGAAGTTCGGCATCTCGTTCACCACCGCCTTCCTCAACCAGGCCTCGGCCCTGCTGTGGGTCTACACCGACGGCACGGTGTCGCTGTCGCACGGCGGGGTGGAGATGGGCCAGGAGGTCAACACCAAGGTGGCGCAGGTGGCGGCCACCGAGCTGGGGATCTCGCTGGACCGCATCCGGGTCGAGAGCGCCAACACCAAGCGGGTGGGCAACGCCTCGCCCACCGCGGCCTCCACCGGCTCGGACCTCAACGGCAGCGCGGCCCGCGAGGCGGCCGGGCAGATCAGGCTGCGGCTGGCGCCGGTGGCGGCCCGGATGCTGAAGGAGCGGCACGGGATCAAGGTCCCGGAGGATCGCCTGGTGTTTGCGAATGATCGGGTCTGCGATCCCAGGCATCCCGACAAGCCGATCACGTTCGCCCAGCTGGTGCACGAGGCCTACGTCAACCGGGTCGGCCTGGGCGCCCACGGCTACTACGCCACGCCCGGCGTGCACTTCGACCGGGCCGCGGGGCAGGGCCACCCCTTCCACTACTTCGTGTTCGGCTGCGCCCTGGCGCTGATGGAGGTCGACCTGGTGTCGGGACACGCCCGTCCGGTCGCGGTCCACATCGTGCACGAGACGGCCTCGTCGCTCAACCCCGAGATCGACCGGGGCCAGATCGCCGGCGCCTTCATCCAGGGCTACGGCTGGGCGACGTTCGAGGAGGTGGTCCACGACGCCAAGGGCCGCTACCTGGCGGTGACGCCGTCCACCTACAAGATCCCCACCATCCGCGACCTGCCGGAGACGTTCGCCATCGAGATGGTGGAGCGGCCGCGCAAGTGCTCCAGCGTGTTCGGCAGCAAGGGCATCGGCGAGCCGCCGCTGATCTACGGCGAGGCCGCCTGGTTCGGGATCAAGGACGCGCTGGAGTCCCTGTCGGACCACAAGGCGGAGGCCGACCTGGCGTTCCCGGCCACGCCCGAGGCCGTGGTGCTGGCGGCGGAGAAGCTGAAGGGCTGACCAGAGTACGAACCTGACGTTTGGAAGCGAGCCGATGGGGAAGAGGGCATTCTTTTGCGTGTTCGCGACAGCGCTGGTCGCCTGTCAGGGCACGATGCTTTATGGCGATGAAGCGGAACTGCGGCGGACGATCATCAAGACGATCAACGCGCGCTTCGTCAGGGCAAACGGTGGCGGGGTCAAGTTCGACACCCTGTCAACGTGTTCCCTCGACAGCCTGTGCGACCTCCTTGGGGATGGCGCGCGACTGATGCGGCGCGGCGACCTGCACGGCCGGGAGTCGGGCATCGGCGCCCGTGTTCTCAGATTTCACGACAGCGTCCTGCTCCACGTCGACATCGGCTCCCCCGCGGCGGTCGCGGGAGTGAGCCGTCACGATATCCTGCTCGCGGTCGATGGGGAGCCCGTGTCCGGGATGCGCGACAAGGACATCGAGTACCGTCTGCGCGGAAGAAACAACACGTCCGTTGTCCTGGGTGTCGCTTCCGGCGGCGTCGAACGGGAGGTCATCGTCGTCAGGAAGGCGTTCACGACGCGACCGATCGCCGCCTCGCTGCTGAACGCACGAATCGGTTACCTGCGGCTCAACTACCTGGGGGATAATGGCCGGCAGGTGATTGCCGCGATCGACAGCCTGGAAACTGAAGGATGCCGGCATTATGTGCTCGACCTGCGCAATTGCCCGGGCGGGTCGCTCCCGTCGGCTGTGGCGCTGGCGCAGTCGTTGCTCGAAAGGGATGCGGAGATCGCGACCGTGCAGGGAAAGCCGCGAGAGCCGCTGCAACGGTATCGAGCCGAGGGCCGGATGCGGTTCGAGCGACCGCTGTATCTCATCGTCGATGACCGGACCGCAGCCGGCGCAGAGATGGTTGCCAAATCGCTGCAGGAGAACGGGCGGGCGACCGTCGTCGGCCAGCCTACCCGAGGCCGAGGATCCGTCCAGATGGTTGTGCCCATGAACGACACTCTTTTGTTGAAGCTCACCACCGGTTACATCTATCTGCCAAAGTCGGGACCCCTCGAAGGGAACGGCGTGCGGCCGGACATCGTCATCGCGGATGAGGTGATGGACACGACAGCCGTCGTCAGTACCGCGGTGGAACTGAAACAGGCGATGGACGGCGCTGACCAGTGCCTGTCCACGATCTACCGGATGATAAAGCAGTGATGGCGCAATGAAGCAACAGACACCGTTCCTGACCGACGCCCAGCTGGCGGCCGAGATCGCCAAGTGCGAGTACTGCGCCGAGAAGCCCTGCCGCGAGGCCTGCCCGGCCGACTGCTCGCCGGCCGATTTCATCATGGCGGCCAGGGTGGGCGCGCCCTCCGACTACAAGCGGGCCGCGGCCCTGATCATGGGCCACAACCCGCTGGGCGGGGTGTGCGGCGCGGTCTGCCCGGACAAGCACTGCATGCGGGCCTGCGCCCGCGCCACGTTCGACCATGCGGTCAACATCCCGGCGGTGCAGGCCACCATCGTCCAGAAGGCCAAGGACCTGGGCGTGATGCCGGCCTTCGCGCCGGCCAGGCCCAACGGGATGAAGGTCGCCGTGGTGGGCGCCGGCCCGGCCGGCTACGGCGCGGCCGCGGGCCTGGCCCAGCTGGGCTACGTCGTCGACATCTACGAGCGCGAGAAGTACTCGGGCGGGGCGGCCGCCCTGATCCCCGACGTCCGGCTGGACAAGTCGGTGCTGAAGACCGACCTGTTCTGGCTGTCCGACCTGGGCGAGATCAGCGTCAAGTACGTCAAGGACACGGCCCAGCCCGCGGCCCTGCTGGCGCAGGGCTACCAGGCGGTGGTGGCGGCCGCGGGCCTGACCGTCCCGATCACGCTGGGCATCGAGGGCGAGGAGCTGGCGGTCAACTGGCGGGACTACCTGGCCAACCCGGTGCGGTTCCGGGTGCGGGGCCGCAGCGTGGCGGTGATCGGCGGCGGGGCGGTGGCCGCCGACTGCGCCGAGACCGCGGTGCAGCACGGCGCGGCGTCGGTCGAGCTGTTCGCGCTGGAGAAGATCTCCGAGCTGCCGCTGACGGCCAGGGAACTGCAGGGCCTGCTGGACGCGGGCGCCACCGTCACCGGACGCACGCGGGTCAAGGAGATACTGTCGAAGAAGGGCAAGGTGGCGGGCCTGCGCACCGGCAAGGTGTCCCTGCCCAGGGGCCGGCCGTTCCACCCCCGCGAGGTGGCCGACGTCAAGGGCACCAAGCAGTACCGCGAGGACATCGACTTCGTGATCACCGCCGTCGGCGCGCGGGCGGGCATCGCCAAGACGGAATCCGACGGCGTGTTCCTCTGCGGCGACGCCGCCAACGGGCCGACCACCGTGGTCGAGGCCGTGGCCGCGGGCAAGAACGCGGCGCTGCTGGCGGACGCCTTCGTCAAGGGCAAGGAGCGGCCGGCCATCGAGAAGGCCGTCAAGAGCCGGTTGGTCCTTCCCGGCCGCAGGCTGCTGCCGGTGCCGGTGACGGCGGACTTCTTCGGGCGGAGGATCATTTCCCCGTTCCTGCTGTCGGCCGCGCCGCCCTCGGACGGATACGAGCAGATGAAACGCGCCTACGACGCGGGCTGGGCCGGCGGCGTGATGAAGACCGCGTTCGACGGCGTCGACATCCACATCCCGGGCGAGTACATGTTCGCCTTCAGCAAGGACACCTACGCCAACTGCGACAACGTCTCCGGCCATTCATTGACTCGGGTATGCGACGAGATCGCGAAACTCGTGAAGGAATTCCCCGACCGCCTGACCATCGCCTCCACCGGCGGCCCGGTCACCGGGCATGACGATGAGGACAAGAAGGTCTGGCAGTCCAACACCAAAAAGCTCGAGGCCGCGGGCGCCATGGCCGTCGAGTACTCGCTGTCCTGTCCCCAGGGCGGGGACGGCACCAAGGGCGACATCGTGTCGCAGGACGCGGAGCTGACGGCCAGGATCATCGGCTGGGTGATGGAGGTTTCCGATCCCAATGTGCCGAAGCTGTTCAAGCTGACCGCCGCGGTGACCGCGATCTATCCCATCATCACGGCCATCAAGCAGGTCTTTGCGAAGTATCCGGACAAAAAAGCAGGAGTGACATTAGCCAATACATTCCCAACTTTGGCGTTCCGCAAGGGCGATAAGAAATCGTGGGACGAGGGCGTCGTGGTGGGCATGTCGGGCGCGGGCGTGATCCCGATCTCCAACCTGACACTGGCCAACGTCTCCAGGCTGGGCGTCACGGTCTCCGGCAACGGCGGGCCGATGGACTACAAGGCCGCGTCCGACTTCCTGGCCCTGGGCGCGCGCACCGTGCAGTTCTGCACCATCGTGATGAAGCACGGCTACGGCATCGTGGACGACCTGCACTCGGGCCTGTCGCATTTGATGGAAGCGCGCGGCATCAAGTCGGTCGAGAAGCTGATCGGCTGCGCGCTGCCGGACCCCATCACCGGGTTCATGGCGCTGACGGCCGAGAAGAAGATCTCCGACGTCAACGCCGAGCTGTGCCAGCACTGCGGCAACTGCACCCGCTGCCCGTACCTGGCGATCACGCTGGACGACGAGAAGGTGCCGCAGACCGACGCCTCCAAGTGCATCGGCTGCTCGATCTGCGT
>JALOPJ010000075.1 GCA_025453955.1 Candidatus Edwardsiibacteriota bacterium | reverse complement strand
TTCTACAACTTCTTCTGCTGCTCCTTCGGCCGCTATACCTCAAGCGGGTACGGCAGCGGGCGGGCGGTCTTTTCCCAATCCTACGGCCTGGGTGCGGTCGCCTCGTCCAAGACCGGCAGCATGCTCGAGTTCACCCCGTTCTACCAGGGTTTGGCCCAGGGCCAGAGCCTCGGCCAGTCGTTCCGCGACTGGTTCGGCGCCATCATCGCCGACGGCGTCACCTTCGACGAGCTGTGCTGGCACTACGGCATGACCCTGCTGGGCGACCCGTTCCTGCGGCCGGTCGGGCATCACCTGGGCGTGACGGGACAGCCACAGGCAGCAAGCGCTCCGCATCGGTCCATGCTGTTCCGCGTTTCACCCAATCCCGCCAGGGACCGCGCCGCGGTCACGCTACAGGCTGCCATTCGTGGCCCGGTCACGGTCGCCGTCCATAACCTGGCCGGACAGCGGGTGCGGGTATTGGTCAACAGATCATTCACGGCCGGGACGCACCGGTGGGAATGGGACCTGCGGGACGATGCGGGAAATCGCCTGGCGGCGGGCGCGTACCTGTTGCGGGCGACAACGCCCGGCGGCACGGCCACAGCCAGGACCATCGTGCTCAGATAATGGGCGATGCCTCGGGCAGGGAAAGAGCCGGTCATTTGACCGGCTCTTTCTTCTTTCCCGCCTGTGGTTTTACCATCAGCAGGCTACCCGCTGGTTCGACGGCCGTGCCCAGACGCTGGCATTGTTTCCTCATCCGCGCCGTGATCGCCCTCCATCCCTTCTTTCCCGCCGGCTGCGGCCGGTTGGCCACGATCTCCAGCGGCAGCAGCGCGACCGAGTCGAGCGCCGTCCCGTCCATCTTGATCGCCAGCAGCGCGCTCTGGCGTGGCCGCTCGTGGCGCTGGTCGAAGACGTAGTTGCCCAGCGAGTAGGCGATCAGACCGCCCCGGTAGAATTCCACGCCCTGCAGCACGTGCGGATGGTGCCCGTGCACGATCCGCGCGCCCAGGTCGATCGCCAGCCGGCCGAGCTTCCTCTGGATGTTGGTGGGGTGGTCGCGGTACTCCTCGCCCCAGTGGAACGAGCAAACCAGCAGGTCGCAGGAATCGCGCGCCGCCATCACCGAGCGCGCCACGGTGGCCGAGTCGGCCC
This sequence comes from Candidatus Edwardsiibacteriota bacterium, assembly GCA_025453955.1. GTDB lineage: Bacteria > Edwardsbacteria > AC1 > AC1 > EtOH8 > UBA2255. Next base: position 15,355 of record JALOPJ010000075.1, on the reverse strand, counting down.
GGGCCACCAGCTCGCCGCCGTAGTCGCGGGCGATGGCCAGCAGGTACGGCTCGCAGAACGACAGGAAGCCGACCTTGATCCCTTTGACCGTGCGATACGCCGGCAGGCAGGACAGCGAATCGCGGTACGCCCGTGCGCCCAGGCTGTCCGCGGCCCGCAGCGAGTCGAACCGGGCGGTGTCGCAGCCCGTCCGCCCGGCATGGGCGACGCCGGCCGAGTCCAGCCAGCGCATGGTGTGATGGAACCCGTCGCGGCCGCAGTCCGCCATGTGGTTGTTGGCCAGCGACACGTAGTCGAACCCCGCCAGTGCCAGCGATCGCGCCGCGTCCAGCGTGTCGCCGGTGAACTTCCAGGGGCTGGGCGTGCGGTACGGGGCCGTGGTCAGCGGCGATTCCAGGTTGGCGATCGCCAGGTCGGCCCGCACGGTCAGGGAGCAGGTCTGGGCGAACGGGTAGCCGCGATCGTGCTGTTCGATCTGCCTCTTGACCCCGCGTCCCAGCATGATGTCGCCGGCCAGCGCGATGGTCCAGCGAGAGTCCTGCCCCGCCGGTGACGGCGGGGCATTCGGTTGCGCCAGCAGCGCGGCCGCGACCGCCAGGACAGCGGCGGCGTGCGGAAACATCCTCATCTGAGCAGGGTCGTCCGCGCCGCCGCGGTCCGGCCGCCGGCCGTCAACAGGCAGATGTAGGTGGCGCTGGCCAGCGCCAGCCCGCCGTCGCCGCGGCCGTCCCAGCGGACCGTGTGACGGCCGGCCGGCCGCGGGCCGTCGACCAGCGTGCGCACCAGCTGGCCGCCGATGTTGTAGACGCGCAGCGACACGTGGCCCGCGGCCGGGGTCTGGTAGCTGATCATGGCCGATCCGCGGAATGGGTTGGGCTCCGATCGCAGGGCGATCGCCGGCGCAACGGGGAGTGGCCGCGACACCACGGCCACTCCGGCCGATGGCCCGATGTGGACCGCGACCTGCTCGAACAGCGGGTCCGCCGGCAGTATGCCGCTCCTGGGCCGGAACGCGATCTCCAGGCCCATGCTGTCGGGCCGGAACAGCACGATCTGCTGGTTCGAGGAGACGTAGAGGTCGCCGTATTCCGTGCCCGGGCCGTTGCCGTTGTCGAAGCCGGCGATCAGCCTCAGCTCGTCCCGGTCGACGGTGCCGGCCGCCGCCAGCAGGCTGTCGAAGCTGTGCCAGCGCCCGTAGTTCTGCCAGTAGGGCGTGTGGTTGTCGACGTTCCCCGCCAGCACGAAGGAGTTGACCGCGGCCACCGCGTCGCCGTGGGGCCAGGACACCCCGGGGTTGAGCGCCGAGCTGTCCCGCCGCAGGGCGCGGTGAACGTTGGTCCCGGACCCCGAGAAATTGTTCTCCAGCACGCCGCCCTGCGCGCTGTCGCAGAGCAGCACCAGGTGGTTGTAGGCGTAATGCTTGGCCGTGTCGGACAGGTAATCCGCCGCCGCCGCGATCGACCCCAGATCCTCCAGCGCGCTGCGGATGTCGAAGGGGTAGGAGCGCTTCCCCGACGAGGAATAGGCGGCGCCCGAGGGCGAGTCCAGGATGCCGGCGAACAGCCCGTCGTCGTTGAACCCGGTGATCGCGCCCAGGAACCCCAGGTAGCCGATCAGGCACACGGACGATGAGCTGTTCATAATGGTCGTCACCGCCTGGATCTGCGACAGCTGGTGGGCCGAGCCGTCGCTCCAATCGAGCAGACGGGCGGTCATCGGCCGGCCCGAGGCCGAGCGCGCCCCCCAGACCGACAGGCCGCAGCATTGGCTGCCACGGGCGACGTCCGGGAACAGGTTGAGCAGGAACAGCTCGTCGCGCGACAGCTTGCCGTCGCCCCGGGCGTTGGATGTGCCGCCCGAGACCTGCGAGGCCATGCCTTCGATCTCGGCCGCATGGTCCGCCGCCAGCTGCGGCCGGATGTCGGCCATCCGCGCCAGCCAGGCGTTGTAGACGCTGTTCGATCCCGTTTTTTCGGCCAGATAGGAATCGACCAGCGGCTCGAAATTGGGCACCGCTTGGCGCACCGCGGCCACCAGCGCCCGGCCCATCGAATCCGGGGTGACGCCGCAGCCGTAGTCGGCGATCACCTCGTAGTAGGTCCCCTGGTCGGTGACGGTCACGGGCTGGGCCGCAACGGCTCCCGCAATGATGAGCGTTAGCAGGGCGATGGATCTCATGCGTTCCTCATGTCCGGGTTCGGATACGGTTCACTCCGCCGGCTGCGGCGTTTTCTTGATTCCCGACAGGTCGTAACCGTGGACGTCCCTGATCCGCGCCAGCAGGTCTTCGTAGCGCGCCCCGTCCATCTGCGGCCTGCGCGACAGGATCCACAGGTATTTCCGGTTGGGGTGGCCGACCACGGCGTATTGGTAGTCCGTCGAATCGAGCTCGATCACCCAGTAGTCGCCCGAGAACGGCCAGAAGAACCGGACCTTGAGCTTGGCGTTGGTGGCCGTGTCGACTACCCAGGCCTTGCCGGTGACCGATTTGTACTTCCCGGCCAGCGAGTCCTTGCGGCACTCGTTGAGCACCGTGATGTCCCCGTCGGGCCGCAGCGTATAGGTGGCGGTGACGCCGGTGCAGCCCTTCTGGAAGCGCATCGGGATGGTGGCGATCTCGTACCATTTTCCCAGGTAGCGGGCCAGGTCGACTTGCGGGACGACCTGGAGGGTTTTTTGTTCCGCGCTCATCGCATGACCCATGATGAATAATCCCACTAGTGTTACCAGCGCCTGTTTCATAGGGTAATCCCTCCTTTATGACCGGAACGATTGTCGTTGTCCACCAGCACTGAACGGAGGCTCCCGTGAGCTGGTTCGAGATTTCATTCATCGTTATCGTTTCAGATGGGCTTTGACCTTCTCCGCCACCTGGGCCGGCGTGAACCCGAACTTCTCGGCCAGCACCGTGTCCGGCGCCGAGGCGCCGAAGCGCTCGATGCCGATGAACAGTCCCTTCTCGCCGATCACCTGGTGCCACGGCATGCCGCGGCCGGCCTCGATGGCGACCGTGACCGTCGCGGCCGGGATCACCGAGTCGCGGTACTCCCGCGACTGCGACAGGAACTGCTCCAGGCAGGGCACCGAGACCACCCGCGAGTGGATCTTCGATCCCAGCAGCAGCTTCGCGGCCGCGACCGCCAGGCCGACCTCGGAACCCGTGGCGACCAGCGTCACGGCGGGCTTCGCGCCGTACTCGTCGACGACGTAGCCGCCCCTGAGCACTACCTCGGGGCTGAACCCCTTGGCGCGCTCGACCACCGGCAGTTTTTGGCGGGTCAGCACCAGCGCGGTCGGACCGTCCTTCCGCATCAGCGCGGCGGCCCAGCCAGCGGCCGTCTCCACGGCGTCCGCCGGCCGCCATACCGCCAGGCCGGGGATCAGGCGCAGCGCGGCGACGTGCTCCACCGGCTGGTGGGTCGGGCCGTCCTCGCCTACGAAGATCGAATCATGGGTGAAAATGTAGATCGCCTGCAGTCCCATCAGCGCCGACAGGCGGATGGCCGGACGGCAGTAGTCGGCGAACACCAGGAAGGTCGAGCCGTAGGGGATGAAGAACCCGGATCGGGCCAGGCCGTTCATCATGGCGGCCATGGCGTGCTCGCGGATCCCGAAATGCAGGTTGCGCCCGGCGAAGGCGCCGGCGGCGACCGAGGGCGAGCCCTTGATCGCCGTGTTGGTCGACGGCGTCAGGTCGGCGGAGCCCCCGGCCAGGGCCGGGACCAGCGCGGCGGCCGTCTGGAGGCACCTGCCCGCGAGCGTGCGGGTGGCGGCGGCCTCCGGCGGGACTGCCCGAATCAACTGGGCCAGCAAGTCCGACGGCACCTCCCGCTTGGCCATGGCGTCCCACAGCGCTGCCTTGTCGGGGCAGCGCCTGCGCCACGCCTGGAACTCCTCGTGCCAGCGCTGGTGGAGCAGCTTGGCCTCGGCCACCTTCCGGGCGCAGAGCTCCAGCACATCGGCCGGGACGCAGAACGGTTCCCCCGCGCATCCCAGCCGCTGCTTGGTGGCCGCCAGCTCGTCCCTGCCCAGCGGCGAGCCGTGGACCTGCGCCGTGTCCTGCCTGTTGGGGCTGCCGTAGCCGATGTGCGTCCGGGCGATGATCAGCGACGGTTTTTCCTTCTCGTGGCTGGCCGCGTCCAGGGCGTTGGCGATCAGCGCCGGGTCGTGACCGTCGATCCGCTGGACGTACCAGCCGCAGGCCTCGAACCGCCGGCGCACGTCCTCGGAGAACGCCAGCCCCGTCTCGCCCTCGATGGTGATGCCGTTGTCGTCGTAGATGCAGACCAGGTTGGCGAGCTTGAGGTGGCCGGCCAGCGAAACCGCCTCGTGGGAAATGCCCTCCATCAGGTCGCCGTCGCTGGCCAGCGCGTAGACCGCATGGTCGATGGCCTTGAACTGCTCGTCGTTGAAGCGCTCCGCCGCCATCCGGGCGGCCAGCGCCATCCCCGCCGCCATCGCCAGCCCCTGGCCCAGCGGGCCGGTGGTGACCTCCACGCCCGGCGTCACGCCGAATTCGGGATGCCCCGGCGTGATGCTGTCCCACTGCCGGAACTGCTTGAGGTCATCCACGGTCACGGAATAGCCGAACAGGTGGAGCAGCCCGTACAGCAGCATCGAGCCGTGCCCGGCCGACAGCACGAAGCGGTCGCGGTTGGGCCACAACGGGTCGTCCGGGTTGAAGCGCAGGAAGTCGTGCCACAGCGTGAAGGCGCAGTCGGCCGCGCCCAGCGGCAGGCCGGGGTGCCCGGAGTTCGCCCGCTCCACCCCGTCGATGGCCAGCGCCCGCAGGGCGTTGGCGCACCGCTTGTATTGCTCGTCGTTCAACTGGCTCATGGTCGCTCGCTTCGCTCCAGGATATCGTTGATGGTAATCATAGCATGTCGCCCGCCGTTTTTCAACCGACGGGAACGGACGGGACCGTCGGCCCCGTCCGTTCCCGTCACGCCGTCATCAGGCTAGCGGACGACCAGCAGCCGCCCTGCGGCGGTTGCATCGCCCAGCCGGGCGCGCGCGAAATAGACGCCCGACGGCACCCGCGCGCCGCGATCGTCCCTGGTGTCCCAGACCAGCGGTTGATCGGCCGCTCGGCCGGGGAACCGCCGCACCAGGCGTCCGGCCGTATCATAGACCGATAGCGCCACGGCGCCACGGCCCGGCGCATCCAGCGTGATCCGGCACCGCTCCCGCGCCGGGTTCGGCGACACCCGCAGGGCGATCGGCCGTGGTGCGGGGCGCGATCCCGCTCCGGCGGGACCGGCGACGCCGGCCGGTTTTGTCAGCGTCATCTCGCAGTAGGCGTAGGTGTTGTAGTCGGGGATGGCCACCGGCGGATCTGCCGAGACCGCGGACGCGCCCCACGGCAGGTACTCGGCCGAGCATTGGCCGATGCTGCCGCTGATGCCGTCGCCGTAGGTGTCGATGCAGCCGACGAACACGGTGTTGGCCGCTGACGAGTCGAGCTGGTCCGCGCCGTCGCTGAGGTCCAGCACCAGGTCGGTCGCCGGGAACGGCAGGTCGCCGCCGGTCGACCAGTATTCGCCCTGGCCGTTGCCGACCACGAAGAAGGTCTGGCTCCACAGCGGGGAGGCGGGGTCGCCGATCCCGGCGACCAGTTCGATCCGGCCCCGGCGGGCATGGCCGATCCGCACCCGCGCCTTGAGCGTCGGCTGGTAGGCGGCGCGGTCCGGGACGTAGCCGGCCCAGGGGTAGACCATCCGGGGATGGCTGCGCACCATCTGGTACGACAGCCACCAGTATCCCTTGTTGCCCCAGCCGGTGCCCCACGAGTTGACGCAGCGGAACGCGCCCGTGCCGTCGCGGGTGGCCTTGGTGTCGTCGTAGCCCACGATGCACAGGTTGTGGCCGCCGCGGTTGTTCCCGCTGGAGTCCGCCGCGCAGTAGACCGTGTCGTAGTCGGTGATGTGGTCGAAGTTGTAGAAGACGCCGATGTTGAACACCACGCACTTGTTCTCCGACAGCAGCTGCTTGGCGTAGGCGATGCCGCCGTCGTTGCCGAACGAGAACCAGGGGTACCCCGACCGTTCGCAGCGGTAGAGCAGCGCCGAGTCGAACGCCATCGCCGACGGCCACACGGTGTACCCGCCGTCATACGGCATCTGCGACACCGTGGCGCAGCCGTGCGACCACATCAGCTCCAGCGCGTCGAACAGGTCGACGCCCCAGTCGACCCCGCTGTCCAGCAGGTTGTAGATGAACGACGGGCTGAACTGGTGGCCGGGGTCCGCCGGGTCCCAGCCGTGCTCCGCGAATTCCTGCTGCGTCTTGAAATAGTAGCCCACCGACCAGCCGGTGCAGGAGTTGCCGGTCTGCATGCCCACCGGCGGCAGGCCGGCCGACAGGTCGACCTTGGAGGGCAGCGTCGTGGCGGTCAGCGGCGGCACGGGGATGGTCTGCCGCAGCTCCGGCGGGCGCGGGTCATGCACCAGCCCGCCCAGCGGATGGAGGTCCTGCCCGGCCGCGGCGCCCGCCAGCGCGGCGGCGATCAGCACGATGAGAGACCGTCTCATGGTCGGACTCCTGGAAGATGGTGGAGGGGACGGCAAGAAGGATATAGTGTACACCGGATCGCCCGCGCATGCAACTGTTTTCTCCGTCCGAATAATGATTGACAACCGCGGCGCTCCCGCTGTACAATCGGGTCGTGCCGATCATCCTCGCGATCATCCTGGCGGCCGCGGCCCTGCCGGCTGCGGCGTACCTGTACTGGCGCCTGCGCTACGGGCCGCCGCCCGCGGGCTCGGTCCCCATCCTGGCCTACCACAAGGTCGACCCGCGCTTCGAGCTGGGCGGCACCCGCACCACGCCGGCGCAGTTCGCGCGCCAGCTGCGCCGGCTCAAGGACGCCGGATTCGAATCCCTGACGCTGTCGCAGGCGGTGGCGCCGCCGCGCGCCGGCGGCCGGCCGGCGAAGCCGGTCTGCCTGACCTTCGACGACGCCTACCAGGACTTCGCCACCCATGCCTGGCCGGAGCTCTCGCGGCAGGGCTTCACGGCCACGGTGTTCGCGCTGACCGACTACGTCGGCGCGGAGAACACCTGGGACATCAACTGGCTGGGGCTGCGCTTCCGGCACCTGGACTGGGACGCGCTGCGCCGGCTGGCCGCCGCCGGGATCGAGATCGGCTCGCACGGCGCGTCGCACCGCGATCTCCGCCACCTGGACGACGCGGAGCTGGAGCGCGAGGTCGCCGGGTCGAAGCGGATCCTCGAGCGGGAACTGGGGATGCCCGTGCGGACGTTCTGCTACCCCTTCGGCCGCTACGACGCCCGGGTGCGGCGCGCCGTGGAGCGCGCCGGGTACGCCGCCGCCTGCAGCCTGGCCCCGCCGCGCCGCAATCGCGCCATCGACCCGCTGGCCCTGCGCCGCTGCGGGGTATACCTGAGCGATACCGCCTGGAGCGTCCGCCGCAAGGCCGACCACGCCTCGCCCTGGTTCTGGACCCAGGACCTGTTCTCGCGCGGCGTCAACTTCTGCGCCGGCGGCGCCGCGCTGGCGCGGCGGCTGTTCCGCGCGCCGCACCGCGGAACAACCGACGACAAGGAGTGAGACCCGATGAGCATCCTCGAGCAGCTGCCGCGCTGGCTCAAGCCCGAGCTGGCCCTCAAGGGCCTGGCCGTGCTGGTGATCGGCCTGCTGGTCGCCAAGATATTGGGCACGGCCGCCGAGCAGGCAGCCCGGCGGCGCTCCGACAACCACACCGGGATGCTGATCGGCAAGGTGGTCTACTACGCGCTGTTCATCCTGGTGGCGGTGATGCTGCTCGACGTCTTCAACGTCCGGCTGACGGCCATCCTGGCCGCGGCCGGCATCATGTCGGTGGCGCTGGGGTTCGCCGCCCAGGCCCACGGTCACGGCCATCGACCTGCTGTCCACCAAGCTGCGCACCTTCGACAACCTCTACGTCCGCGTCCCCAACGAGACGCTGGTCAAGAGCACGCTGGTGAACCTCACCCGCTACCGGACGCGCCGCCTCAAGCTGACCTTCCCGCTGGCGCCCGGCGCCGACCTCGCCGCCGCGCGCCAGGCCCTGCTGGACGAGGCCCGCGGCTACCAGCACACGCTGCAGGACCCGCGGCCCTTCGCCGTGGTGGCGGGGTTCGGCGAGAGCGGCACCAAACGAGCGCGGCAGCGCGGCCCTGGCGAAGCTCGGCATCGGCGTCTCGTATCCCCACCGCCGCATCGTGGAGGCCAAGTGATATCCGGCATGCGGCAGCTTCGCCCCGCGGCCGCATGAGCTGCGCGCATCGAGCGCGACCGCACCGGACCGATGGAGCGGGACGGGCGGTTCCCCCGGCGGCACTCGCGAAAAAGGAAAACAGGGACGAGCAGTCCCTGTTTTTTCGTTGCAGCGGAAAAATTATTTTTACTGGCGCCGTCGGGTTCGGAAAAACTGCCGCGCACTTCGCGTCCCGGTCGTGGATGAAAATTCACAGAGATGGTGAACAGAAAAAATCGCCGAGAATCCACATTTTATGCGGTTTTCCACAGTTTTATCAACAGATTTTCCACCACTACAGGTAGTGGTGTGGATAACCATGTTTACTACCGGCAAGCAAACGCTTTGCCATCGCAAAAAATATTTTAAATTAAAGTGAAGATTTTTCTTGACAAATACACAATATGTAGTATATTTATACCAACTTAGCACAATCCAACATCATGGGACGGTTTCCGCCCCGCTGTAAGGAGGTGAGTTTTCCATGCCGTGCAAGAAGCCCGCGAAGAAGGCCGCCAAGAAGAAGGTCGCCAAGAAGAAAAAGTAAGCTGAACCGTTCCCGATAGTTCAGCGAGCAACAACGATCACCCATCATTACCGAAGGAGGTGACAATCATGCCGGCCAAGAAGAAGAAGGTTGCCAAGAAGAAGGCGAAGAAGAAATAACCTGCGGGTTATTTTTTCCGTATTTAAAAAGCGTCCCGAGCGATCGGGGCGCTTTGTTCATTCTCGATATCCGGGATCAGGTCCTCCATAGTACCTTGATCAGCCAGCCGGCCAGCGTGGCCCAGGCCAGGGTCAGCGCCAGCAGCCTGGCCACCGCCCGCCACCCCGCCTCCCGCGTCGCCACGAAGAACGTGGCCACGCACGGCAGGTACATCGCCAGGAACACCGACGCGGTCACCGCCTGGCGGGCCGTCAGCCCCAGCGGCGCCAGCAGGGCGATCGAGACGTCCTTGCGCAGGAAGCCCAGCAGCACCACGCTGACGGCGGCCTCGGGCAGGCCCAGCACGCCCACCACCAGCGGCCGGGCGGCGCGGGCCAGCAGGGCGATGGCGCCCAGCATCTCCAGGACGTTCACGGCCAGCACGCCCAGCACGATCATCGGCGCCGCCTCCAGCAGGAAGGCCTTGATCCGGAACCACAGCTTGCGCGCCATCGTCCCGGGGTGCGGCAGCTGGTAGGACGGGATCTCCATCACGATCTCCGGGCTCTCGCCCGGGACCAGGCGCTTGAGCACCAGGCTGTTGACCACCGCCACCAGCGCCAGGATGGCGAAGGCCAGCGGCGCGTAGGCCGCGCCGTGCGGCGCCAGCAGCGAGACCATCATCGCCGACTGCGGCATGCAGGGGGCGGCCATCAGCAGCAGGGCCAGCGCGATGAACTTCTCCCGCTTGGTCTCCAGCACGCGCAGCGCCAGCACCCCCGGCACCTTGCAGCCGCAGGACAGCACCAGCGGCATCGCCGCGTAGCCGTGCAGGCCCAGCCGGTGCATGGTCCGGTCCAGCAGCACCGCCAGCCGCGGCAGGTAGCCGACGTCCTCCAGGAACCCCAGCGCCAGGTAGAACGAGACGATGTACGGCAGCACCACCGCGATCGGGATGTAGACGCCCGTGGTCAGGGCGCCGAACGACTCCATGAACTCCGGCGACGAACCCGCCAGCAGCGTGCGGATCCACCCGACGGGGACCAGCCCCACCAGCCAGCGCACCGCCGGCCCGTACAGCCGCTGGAACAGCGGATCGAACACCCAGCGGATCAGCCCCTCGCCCACCACCCGGATCAGGCCGAAGGTGGCGCCCAGCACCAGCAGCGCGATCAGCGTCCCGCTGGCCGGCTGGATGCTGGCGTCCTCGATCTTTTCCAGCAGGGTGGGATGGCGGTGGCTGATGGTCTGCACTTCCTGGCTGATGTGGCCGATGATGTGCCAGCGTTCGGCGTGGTCGAGGGCCGCCAGCCGCGGGGCCGGGATCTTCCCGTCCGCCGCCGCCGCGACCTTCTCGACCAGCTCCTTCAGCCCCTGCCCGCTGACCGCCACCACCGGCACCACCGGCACGCCCAGCCGGCGCGACAGCTCCGCCACGTCGATGGCGATGCCCCGCCGCGCCGCGATGTCCGACTTGTTGAGGGCCACCACCGTCGGGATGCCCTTCTCCAGCAGCTGCAGCGTCAGGTACAGGTTGCGCTCCAGGTTGGTGGCGTCCACCACGTTGACCAGCAGGTCGGCGCGGTCCCGGCTGCAGAAGTCGCGGGCCACCTCCTCGGCCTTGCAGGTGGCCTCCAGGGTGTAGGCGCCGGGCACGTCGACCAGCTCCACCCGCCGGCCGGCGGCGAACAGCGTCCCCGTGGCGAACTCCACGGTGGTGCCGGCGTAGTTGGCCGAGACCACGTCCATCCCGGTCAGCCGCGAGAACACCACGCTCTTGCCGACGTTGGGATTGCCGAACAGCAGCGCCCGCAGCGTGACCGGCCGCGCCACGACCCTGGCCGCCATGCCCCGCCCCAGCGCCACCTGGGCGCTGCCGACGGCCACCACCACCGGCCCGGCCTCGGACACCTTGCGCACCCGCACGCCCGGCCGCAGTCCCAGCCGCTCCAGCCGCTCGGCCAGGCCGTGGCCGCCGTCGATCGAGACGATGTCGGCTTCTTCGCCGTTCTGCAGTTTCAGCAAGTTCATGAGCATGCTACATAGGCATTGGTCGGTCGTTATCTTGATGCGTTGATCCGCACCGGGTCGTCCTGCCGTTTGACCATCTCGATGTACGCCCGTCCGTGCTTCAGGTAGCCCAGGAATACTTCGCCGTCCTTGGTGAACGCCACGTCCGCTCGCTCGTACGGGCCGAAGGTCGTGTCCGCGATCTGCACGCAGCACTGGCCCATTTTTTTGTACGGAAACCCGAACAGCGTCCCGTCCTTCGAGAAGCGGACCGTCGGCTTGAAATCGCGGTCGAACCCGCCGAAGACATGGCGGTCGATCATCACGAACCACTGGCCGTTGGTGTCGTTCCCATCGTTTAACGGACGCGGCCCGTTGTTGCGCCACGTGCTGGTCCTGCTGTAGACGATGGCGACCCGGCCGCCGTCCGGGCTCAGCGTCAGCGTGCGGCCGGTGTCCCGCCCGGGGTCGCCATCGATGCGGGCGCGGTCGCTGACCTTCCATTTCCAGCCGGCGCTGACCACGAACTGCCACCGGCCGTCCTTCCTTCCCAGGAAGCTGATCCGCTGGCCGTCCGGCGACAATGCGAAGGCCTCGATCGAGTCGTACGGCGCGACGGCGCAGCTCCACTGGCCGTCGTCGCTCCCCGACGCCGCGAACCGCTGCCGCGGATCCCTGCATGAGGCCGCGGACAGCAGCACCAGGGCCGCGGACAGCGACGCGATTCGGGCGCCGTTCATTCGCCGCACGGTCGGGCTTCCTACACGCCCTTGCGGTTCTGCTGCTTGAGGTGCTCCAGCACCGCCTTCAGCCCGCCGTTCTGCCCGATCTTCACCATCCGCTGGTATCCCGTGACGTACTCCGCGAACTCGTTCTTCAGCCGCTCCCGGTTGAGCTCCTCGCGCCCCCAGGCCGTGGCCATCAGCCCGGCCACGTACTCGGCGAAGCCCTCGGTGGTGACCTTGTTCCTGACCCGGGGGAACCGCTGCTGCTGGACGTCGTGGGCCAGCTCGTGCGCGGCCACGTCCATGAACTCGGCCGGCCGCAGGCCGTCCAGGATGTAGATGTCCGCCGTTTCGCCCACGGTGCGCCGCCGCCCGGCCGAGTCGCGCACCGACGCCCGGTACAGGTACAGGCCCCGCTCCGAGGCCCGCTTGACCTTGGCGGCCCGGGCCAGCTGGTGCTGGTCGACCAGATGGAACGCGATGGCGCGGTCCGTCGCCAGGCCCAGGCTGTCGGCGACCTCCCTACGCACGCGCTCGAACAGCGCCCGGGCCTGCGCCGTGTCGAACAGGGCGGCCGCGAAGCAGCCCCGGCACTGCCGCCGGCCGTCGGGCAGCACCGCCTCGGCGCCCGGGTGCCCGCAGTTGAAGCAGCGGGGCAGGGCGGCGCAGGAGTCGCAGTAGCGCTTGTCGTCCAGGGTGCGCCAGGATCGCATCCGCCGTCCGCAGACGTCGCAGGCGGGCAGCGTCGTGTTGAAGCACTCCTGGGAACAGTAGGCCTTGTCGCGGTCCAGCGGGTCGCGCAGGCCGCCGTCCACCGGCTTGCCGCAGACGGCGCAGCGGGGCAGGGACTGGCGATGGCAGTCCGCATTGCAGTAGTACTTGCCGTCGACAATGATACCACCGTTGACCGGCTTGCCGCAGGTTGCGCACTTGGGCAGGGCCTCCTCGAAGCAGGCCTGCGAGCAGTAGATCTTGCCCTTGTACTTGAGGAACTCCCCCTGCTTGGCGCCGTCGCCCACGGTCTTGCCGCAGGTGGCGCACTTGGGCAGGGCCGCCTCGAAGCAGGCCTGCGAGCAGTATGGCTTGCCGTCGAACTCGAGGTAATGCTTGGTCTTCTTGATCACCCGGCCGCAGGTGGCGCACTTGAGGTCGTCGCCCCCGGCCGCCAGCAGGGCGGTCGCGGCCAGCAGCAGCAGCAGCGCCAGGCAGATCGGCCTCTTCATCGTCGTCTCCCGTGATGGATCCCGATGGTCATGGTTTCCTCCGCAGCAGCGAGGACAGGTAGCACGCCATCGCGAACAGCACGATGGTGGCGCCGGTGGCCGTGGCCCAGAAGTAGGAGGCGATCAGCCCGGCGACGCCCGAGGCCAGGCTGACCAGCACCGCGGTCCCGACGTAGCGGGCGACGTTGCCGGCGGCGTTGCGGGCCGTCGCGGCCGGCAGCACCAGCAGGGCGTTGACCACCAGCAGGCCCACCAGCCGGATGCTGACCGTCACCGCCACCGCCACCAGGACCGCGAACGCCAGCTCCACCAGCCGGACGTTGATGCGGCGGCTGCCGGCCAGCGACGGGTTGAGGCTGACGAACATCGTCTGGTTGAACAGCGCCCCGTAGAACGCCAGCGTCAGGACGATCAGCACCGCCAGCCGCGCGATGTCGGGCGGCGCCACGCTCAGCAGGTCGCCGATCAGGTAGGCCGAGTACTTGGCGAACCCGCCGCCCCGCGACAGAACCACCACGCCCAGCGCCACCGCGAACGACATGAAGATGCTGATCACGGTGTCGTCGCTGGCCCGCGTCACCCGGCGCAGCAGGGTCATCGCCGCCGCCAGCAGCACGGCGAAGGTCGCCATCGCCCACAGCGGGTCGCCCAGGCCCAGCACCACCCCCAGCGCGATGCCGGTGAAGGCGGAGTGGCCGATGGCGTCCGAGAAGAACGCCATCCGCTGGTTGACCAGCAGCGCGCCCAGCAGGGCGAACAGCAGCGACGAGCAGATCACCGCCAGCAGGGCGTGCTGCATGAACGCGTACTGCGCCCACTCGAAGGGCAACAGCGCCACCAGCCGCTGCCAGGCGGTCATGGCGCGTCCTCCGGGCAGTGCGGCGCGACGCAGGCCGGGCGGGCCGGGTCGCCGGCCTCCCGCCGCTCCAGGAACGTGCGGTCCAGGCCGAAGGTCTGCCGCATCCGCTGGTCGTCGACCGCCGCCTCCGGCGGCCCGTCGAACAGCACCCGGCGGTTGATGAACACGATCCGGTCGGCGTAGCGCATCACCTCGGGCAGGTCGTGCGACACCAGCAGGATCGACAGGTCGTGCTGCCGCCGCAGCCCGGAGACCATCCGGTAGAACAGCTCCAGGCCCGCCTGGTCAACGCCCGACACCGGCTCGTCCAGCAGCAGGATGTCCGGCACCGGCGTCACCGCCAGGGCCAGCAGCACGCGCTGCAGCTCGCCGCCCGACAGCCGGCCCAGTGCCCGGCCGGCCAGGTGGGCCGCCTCGAACCGCTCCAGCACCGCCTCGGCCCGCCTCCGGAGGAACACGTGGTGCCCCAGCCAGGCCGGCCAGCGCGACAGCGCCGCCGCGAACAGGTCCAGCACCGAGAGCGGCACCGTGGGGTCGAACTCCAGCTTCTGCGGCACGTAGCCGATCACCGGCCGGTCCGGCCGCCGCTTGCTCCGGTCGAGGAAGTGGAGCGCGCCGCCGTGCGGCACCTCGCCCAGGATGGCCCGCAGCAGGGTGGTCTTGCCGGCGCCGTTGGGGCCGATCAGCGCGGTCAGCTCGCCGCAGTGGAAGTGCAGGCTGACGTCCTCCAGCACCCGGTGGTCGCCGAAGGACACCGACAGGCGCTCCAGCTTGCTGCAGCAGCCGCCGCAGGCGGGCTTGACCACGGGCAGCGTGTCCATCGTACCTCTCTTCCTCCCTCCCCTACGGACGGACCGTCACGGATGTTTCCCGGCAGCGGCCCGCCCGTTGGCGCGCGCGCAGCGGCCGCAGGTCCCGCCCAGCTCCACCAGCCGGGTGGCCACCGTGAACCGCCCCCGCAGCGAGCGGTCCAGCGTCCGCAGCAGCCGCGCCGATGTCCGCCCGCCCACCTCGCGCACGCTGCCGCAGCTGGAGCACACCAGGTGGATGCCGTCGCTGCGCGCCGCCTCGTAGTGGGCGTGGTTCTGGTTGAGCGAGCTGCGCTTGACCAGGCCCCGCCGCACCAGGTAGGCCAGCGAGCGGTAGACGGTGGCGATGTGGACCGCCGGGCGGCCGCGGTTGACGGCCGCCGCCACCTCGAAGGCGTCCAGGTGGCGGCCCCGCGCCGCCCGCACCGCAGCCAGCACCCGCCGCCGCGGCCCGGTCAGCCGGTCCCCGCCGTTGCCGATCGTCGCCATGGGATCACCGCCGTCATCAGTTGCGAATAATTCGCAATTATACCCCGCCGCCCCCCGTTTGTCAAGCCGTCCGAAAACATTTGACACGGCCCCCGATTTGCGCTATGATTGTCGTTCACGACCAAGGCGAGGAGACCGTTCCACCATGGGCACATTGCAGCAGACCATCCTGTCGGAGGTTTCCCTCTCCGGCGTCGGGGTGCACACCGGCAACCAGACCGTGATGACCTTCAAGCCGGCGCCGGCCGGCAGCGGCATCCGCTTCGTCCGGGTCGACCTGCCGGGCCGCCCCGAGGTCCCGGCCCTGATCGGCAACGTGGTGGAGACGGCCCGCGGCACCACCATCGGCGTGCC
>JALOPJ010000074.1 GCA_025453955.1 Candidatus Edwardsiibacteriota bacterium | reverse complement strand
CAGCCAGGAGATGGTGGTGGCGTACTCCACCCGCTGGCTGCGGCCGGTCTCCGACCCCAGCATCAGGCGCCGCGCCAGGTCGCCGGCCCACTTGTCCTGCATCAGGTCGCGGTTCTGCGAGAAGGCGACGTTCAGCTGGTCGGTCAGCTTCCACCCGAGCGAACCCGTGAGCGAGCGTGTGGCGCCGCTGCCGCTGGTCGACTGCACCCCGGTGGCCTTCTCCAGGCTCCAGTGCCTGGCCTGGGCGCTGTTCCAGGAGGAGGACAGGGACGACGGCAGGTAGTAGAACCGCGTCAGCTTGAACACGCTGATGCCGGGGTTGCGGGCCGGGCTCCAGCCGTAGGTGAGGTTCTGGGTCAGCGTGGTGTGGCTGTCGGCGGCGGTGCGCGAGAATCCGGTGGATGACTGCCAGCTGGCGTTGTAGAGCATCTGGTTGATGGTGGCGTCGCTCAGCCACCATCCCGTCGGTTTGGTGCGCCGCAGCTCGAATCCCGCGTTGCGGCTGCGGCCCCAGGACCGCTGGGCCCGGCTTTCGGCCTCGGTGAGACGGATGTCGTCGCTGCCGAACTCGGGGCAGGCTGAAGCCGATCCGGTCCAGCAGGAACTTCGACAGGGTCAGCCCGCCGTTCAGGGCGTAGTTGACCGTCTTGGTGCCCGAGCCGGTGCCGGTGCCGCTGCCCATGGTGTACCAGTGGGCGCCGGTGTGGCGGTAGGTGCCGGACAGGCTCAGCAGGTCGGCCATCCGCAGGTCGACCGTCGACCAGTAGGCCGTCCCCCGGTCGCGCCGCACGTCGTCCAGCCGCAGGTCGTCGAACCACACCTCCCCGTCCCGCCAGCCGGAGGGGTACTGCAGCGTGTCGTGGCCGCTGATCACCCCCAGCTGGAGGCGCGACAGGTTGGTGAGGTTGGGATTGCCCCGCACGCTGTAGCAGCCCTGCTCGCGATAGCCGCCGTAGGGGGGCTTCTTCAGCGCCGACAGCGCGTCCAGCTCGACCTGGACGTCCTGCCAGGCCGCGCTGAGCGGCGCCTGGTACTGGTAGTACTGGGTGGAGTCGTGGCCCGCCACCAACCGCACGAAGAACGAGTCGCGGGACGACGCCCCGTTGGCCCCCCTGACGTACAGCCGCAGGCGGCGGTACCCGGTGTAGTTGGTCTCGCGGTCGCGCAGGCCGCGGCGGGCCATCGCCGCGTGCCCGTGGCGCAGCTCCTCGATGTTGAACGTCAGGCAGCCCTCGTACTTGAGGTTGCCGTTCTCGTCCTTGCCCGGGTCGTAGGGCGGATTGACGGAGTAGTCGGCGTCGTCGCGGTTGTTCTTGACCCCGACGGTGAACCGCTCGCTGGGCCGGACCGAGTCCGGCGTCGTCGAATCGCGCTTGGTGATGCGCTGTTCCAGCCAGGAGTTGCCGGAGACCTCGACCAGCGCCAGCTCCACGTCGGTCGCTGTGGTCAGGCTGTCCACCCAGATCCGGGCGTAGGTGATGTTGTTCCAGTTGTAAGGGGCGCCGACGGTCCCGGCGCTGGAGAGGGGTATGATGTATTTATGCCATCCGTACCGGTTGGTATCGCCCTTTGACAGCTGGTTGACGAACGTGAAGTAGTTGTTGACCACCATCAGGCTGTTGCCGGGTCCGACGTCCTTGTTGCCCAGCAGGTCCTCGGAGTCGAACTGGCCGTTGCGCTCGGTGCCGTTGATCCTGGACAGCACGTTCCCGTCGAAGTCGTCGTTGCCGTCGTCGCCGGAGACGCCCTGCCCGTCGGTCCCGGCGACGCTGTCCAACCCGGTGTCGGTGGCGTCGGTGTAGATGCGTGACCCGTCCGGCGCGGGTTTCTCGGAGTCATAGCGGCCGTTCGAGCCGTGCAGTCCGCCGGCGGTGCGCCACACCTGGTCCTCGTTGATCTGCTGTCCCAGGTCGATGTGCAGCCGGCCGGCGCTGCCCTTCACCCAGACGTTGAGCAGCTTGCGCTCGGTGTAATCCATCCCCGACTTGCTGATCACCGTGGTGATGCCGGCCCAGGAGGCCGTGTCCCCGAGCTGCGGCGCGACGTGCAACCGCAGGGTGCTGACCGGATCGTCCTTGGCGTTCTCATCGGTCATCTCGGGATTGATCTGGCCCATGGTCGGCCGGTCCGTGGGGTTGTACCAGTAGCATTTGGCGGCGAAGGTCGAATCGTCCTTGCCGGGCGGCTTGCCGCAATGCGACCAGTACCGGCGGTCGATCGCCAGGCCGTCGCTCTGCTTGGCGCCGTCCATGTCGTCGACGTAGACCTCGCCCCTGGTGTTGGGATTGGGGAAATTGGCCGCGAACTCGCCGGCCAGCCTGACGCTGGACGCGGCCTCGGTCTCCACCAGCGGCAGGGCGTCGGCGGCCCGGGTCAGGAACTCGGGATTGGCCTCGACGCTGCCGTCCAGGCCGGCCACGATGATGCGGCGCGGCTCCTCGCCCAGCCGGGGCCGCTCCTCGGGCGTCTGCTCGCTGCGGTACAGCCAGGTGCCGCCCAGCACGGCCTTGTCCGAGAACTTGTAGACGCCGCGGACGCCGGCCAGCGTCTTGGAGCCCAGGGCGAAGGTCGGCAGGTACTGGTAGTCGATCTGCAGCTGGGCGCCCGGCTGCCTGATGCGCGTCTTGGTGTCCTCGTTGGTGAACTCGATCTCGCCGATCTCGTAGTCCACCCGGTAGTCGCTGGCCGGGATCGTCACGCCGTTGAGCGACGCCCGGACGCTGCCCTCGATGATCCGCCCGGTCGACGCC
Source organism: Candidatus Edwardsiibacteriota bacterium (assembly GCA_025453955.1). Classification (GTDB taxonomy): domain Bacteria; phylum Edwardsbacteria; class AC1; order AC1; family EtOH8; genus UBA2255. The sequence continues at coordinate 18,853 of JALOPJ010000074.1, read as the reverse complement.
AGGAACCGGTAACTGGCGTCCGACGAGGTGTAGCTGGCCACGAAGCGGTACTTGGACTGCACCTGCTCGGGATTGGGCGTCCGGTACAGGTCGGAGTTGGGGTCCGGCAGCGCCGCCGAGTTGAACGGCTGCGTGTCCGGCAGGAAGAAGTAACCGTCCTCGCCCAGCCGCAGGTAGTTGGCGTCGACCGTGCCGTTGGTGTCCGGGTCCAGGCCGGCCAGGTTCAGGTAGCTGCGGCGGCTGGTACTGTCATATTCCAGAAAATCGGTGCCGCCGGTCTTCTTCTGCAGCTTCAGGGTCAGGTTGGTGATCTGGCGCGATCCCAGGTCGTAGAAGTTCCGCAGCTCGTAATGCCAGGCGTAGCCGTTCTCGCCGGCGGGGCCCGGCGGGTTGCAGTTCTTGGGCTTGACCAGCATGACGCTGAGCAGCGTGTCGTAGCCGATGGCCGTCGAGTCCGGGATGCGGCGCACCGTCCCGGTGGCCCGGTCGTAGACATGCAGCACCACGCCCAGGACCTCTTCGGCATTGACGCTCTGACGCAGGAACAGGACGGAGGGCAGGAACGGATCGTTGTACACATAGTAATCCGGCGTCTTCATCGGCTCGAAGCTCAGCATGTTCGTGCCGATCTCCACGCTGTCGATGCCGGCCCAGTCGCGCCAGCTCTGGTCCACGGTGATGGCCTTGCGCGTCACGGTCGCCGTTGGCGGGTTGGGCTGATAGAGGTACACCTGGACGTCGGTCAGCGAGTCGGCGGCGGGATCGACCGGCAGCCGGAAGAAGCGGCGCCGGATGTAGCGGGTGTCGTCGATGGTCACCGCCTGGCTGCTGGTGCCGGCGGTGAAGGTGTTGCTCTGGCTCTGGCCCTCGTCCTTGGAGGCGATGGCCGTCAGCTCCAGGCCCGCCAGCCTGGTCACCGCCTTGATGCCGAACAGCCCCTTGTGGACGGTGGTCAGCCCGCCCACCAGCGACGAGCCGGTGATCGAGAACTCGGTGTCGCCGGCCTCCAGCGACTGCAGGATCTCGTCCTCCTTGCCCTCGTACCGCAGCCGCACCTTGCTCTTCTTCTCGGTCTCGATCTGGGAGTCGTAGTCGATCAGCACGTGCACCCGGTCGCCGACCACGCCCTCCAGGTCGACGCGGTAGTCCTGCTTGATCTTCAGGTCGAAGTTGCTGCCCTGCTGGCCCAGCGCGTAGGCCGCCTTGTTGTTGGGGTAGACCGTCTGCTGCCCGCCCAGGGTGAACTTGTATAGCCCGTTGAGCTTGATCTCCGCGCCGCTGCCCAGCACCTTGCCCAGCACCGGCAGCGGCATCTGGATGTCCGGGATCAGGCCCTCGCCGGTGCGCTGCGCCGCCGGCCGGGCCAGGTAGCCGGCGTTGCCCTGCCGCCACAGGTCGGCCAGCCCGCGCTGCCGCAGGCCGGTCCAGAACCCGCCCACCGTGTAGTAGCCCGTGCCCAGCGCCAGGTCGGCGATCAGCTGCCGCTCCAGCAGCAGGCCGAGGTCGGGCACGGCCTGGCGCTCGGTCCGCACCGCCGGCGCCGTCTGGCCGGCGGCCAGATATCCGGCCACCAGCGAGTCGAGGCTGCCGCTCTCCTGCCCCAGCGCGGCGCCGGCGGCCGCCGCGCCGCACAGCAACGCCAGCAGGGCCCTGCGGGACACGTCGTTAGCGCGTGACATCATGACAGTGTATCATACGGTGCGATCCGGCTGCAATATAATTCTTGAATTTTCCCCGGTTCCGGGGTATGATTGGCGGATGAAGATCCTCGACCGCTACCTGCTGAAGGAGCATGCACCGCCGTTCCTGCTGGCCCTCTGCCTGCTGACGTTCATCCTGCTGATGGACAAGCTGTTCGAACTGATCAACCTGATCATCGGCAAGCGGGTGCCCGTGCTTACGGTGCTGCAGGTGTTCGGGCTCTCCCTGCCCTACATCCTGGCGATGACCATCCCGATGGCGGTGCTGGTGGCCGTGCTGTCGGTGTTCGGGCGGATGGCCCAGGACAACGAGCTGACGGCGCTGAAATCGTCCGGGCTGCCGCTGCTGCGGCTGGTGCTGGCGCCGCTGGCCGCGTCCCTGGCGCTGGCCGCCGGCGTGTATGTCTTCAGCGACCGGGTGCTGCCCGAGGCCAACCACGCGCTCAAGAACCTGATGATGGACATCCACCAGGCCAAGCCGGAGTTGGGCCTCAAGGAGAACATCTTCAACAGCGACTTCCCGGGGTACAACATCATGGTCCGCAAGGTCGACTCGCGCAGTTCCGGCCTGCGGGACATCATCATCTACGAGCAGGCCCCGGGCAGCGCCCCGCGCATCATCCTGGCGGAATCGGGCCGGATGTCGGTGGACCCGGGCGGCGCCCTGCTGCGGCTGGAGCTCAATCGCGGCGAGATCCACGAGGCCGATCCCGGCGACCCCGGCCGCTACCACCGGATGAGCTTCCGCACCCACGCCATCAACCTGCCCTACGACGCCGGCCAGGTCGCCCAGGTCCGGACCTCCCGCGGCGACCGCGAGATGACCAGCGCCATGATGCGCGCCGTGATCGCCCGGGTCGACAGCGCCATCGCCGGGCTGCGGTCCCAGCTGGCCGACACCGCGCTGCCCGCCTGGCAGCGCGACGACCTGCGGCAGGAGATCGTCAACCGCACCGGCGACATCCGGCGCTACCAGGTGGAAATCCAGAAGAAGCTGGCGATCCCCGTCGCCTGCGTGGTGTTCGTGCTGCTGGGTATCCCGCTGGCGTCGTTCACCCGCAGGGGGGGGATGGGCGCCAGCTTCGGCCTGTCGCTGGCCTTCTTCACCCTCTACTACCTGTGCCTGGTGGGCGGCGAGGAGCTGGCCGACCGCCAGCTGCTGTCGCCGGTGCTGGCGATGTGGCTGGCCGACATCCTGATGGGCGCGGCCGGCGCCGGCCTGCTGCTGTGGCAGAACTTCGAGTGGCGCGGGAGGCGCACCGCGCCGTGAGGATCCTCGACCGCTACCTGGTGCGGGAGTTCCTGAAGACGCTGGCGTTCGCCCTGTTCGCCTTCGTGCTGCTGTTCGTGCTGGTCGACGTCTTCGAGAAGCTCGACCTGTTCATCGACATGAAGGCGCCGGCGCAGCTGGTGGCCCTGTTCTACCTCTACCAGATCCCCTACATCGCGGTGCTCACCCTGCCGGTGGCGATGCTGCTGGCCAGCATGGCCACGGTGCGGCAGCTGGCCCGGCACCACGAGATCGTGGCCATGAAGGCGGCCGGCATCAGCCTCTACCGGATCTTCGCGCCGCTGTTCGCGCTGGGCCTGGCCATCAGCCTGGCGGTGCTGGTGGTGGGCGAGGTGGCGGTGCCCTTCACCAACCAGCGCAAGGGCCAGCTGGAGCGCCGCCAGATCCGCAAGCAGGGCGACGAGGGCGCGACGGTGCTGTACAACGTGCTGTACGACGGCAGCCGCGGCCAGCAGTACTACATCAAGCGGTACGACGTGGCCGGATCGGTGATGGACTCGGTGTTCATCACCCAGCGGTCCGGCCCCACCACGCTGGTCAAGCGGATCGACGCCCGCTGCGGCCGCTGGATCGGCAACCGCTGGGTGCTGGAGCGCGTCACCGAGCGCCGCTTCGGCCCGGACGGCGGCGAGGAGGTCAGCCAGTTCGACACCTACGTGCTGGCGGGGTTCGACGAGACGCCGCAGTCGTTCGCCAAGCGGCGTCCGCTGCCGGACGAGATGGGGTTCTTCCAGCTGCGGACCTTCATCGAGCAGCTCAACCGCTCCGGCGTCGACGCCCGGTCCTTCGTGGTCGACCTCTACCTCAAGCTCTCCTTCCCCTTCGCCAACCTGATCATCCTGATCTTCGGCCTGCCGCTGCTGGCCAACGCCCGCAAGGGCGGCACCGCGGTGGGCTTCGCGGTCTCGCTGCTGGTCTGCTTCATCTTCTGGGGCATGCTGCAGACCGCGCGGGCGCTGGGCCACAACGCCACCATGTCGCCGCTGCTGGCCGCCTGGCTGCCCAACGTCGTGTTCGGCCTGATCGGCGGCGTGCTGATGCACCGCGCGCCGAAGTGATGCGAAACAGCCCCTGTCCCTGAGCCCGCCTTGCGGGCTTTCCCTTTGGCCCGGCCGCCGGGCAATCGAAAACGGCCACCGAACCCGCACCTCCCCCGTCATGCCAGGCGCCGAATGCGCTGGCACCGCAATCCGAATCGCGATGACCGGGAAGGGCACGGACGTTCAAGTGACCGCTAGGGATGTCCCCGAAAAGTTGGATGTTCTTCGGTGAGCCCGGCGCGACGCCGGGCTCACGTCGTTCCTACGTTGAGACGTCGATCGGTCGCACGGGCATCAGGTCCCCATCTCCCACGAGGCCAGGTACTTCTTCTGCTCCGGGGTCAGGGTGTCCAGCTTGACGCCCATCGCCTTGAGCTTGAGCGAGGCGATCTGCTGGTCGATCTCGACCGGCAGCGAGTAGACCTTGCGGCCGAACGAGCGCCCTTTCTTGACCAGGGTCTCGGCGGCCAGCGACTGGTTGGCGAAGCTCATGTCCATCACCGCCGCCGGATGGCCCTCGGCCGCCGCCAGGTTGATCAGCCGGCCGTCGCCCAGCACCGACACCCGCTTGCCGCCCGCCAGGGTGAACTCCTCGACGAACTCCCGGGTGGCGCGCGCCCGCCTGGCGATCTTGCGCAGGCCGGGCAGGTCCAGCTCCACGTTGAAGTGCCCGGAGTTGGCCACGATGGCGCCGTCCTTCATCGCCCGGAAGTGCTCCGGCCGGATGACGTTGATGTCGCCGGTGACCGTCAGGAACAGGTCGCCGATCCGGGCGGCGTCCTTCATCGGCATCACCCGGAAGCCCCCGCCAGCAGGATGTTGGTGGCCCGCAGCACGCCGTCCAGCGTGCTCTGGCCGGTGCCGTAGCGGTTGTCGAACATGAACTTGGTCTGGGAATCGTTGACCGCGATCACCGGGAAGGCCAGCGTGCCCGCCTTCTCCATGCTGCGCAGCCGGATCACGCCGGTGGTGGTCTCCTCGGTGCCGCCGGTGATGTTCTTGATCAGGTCCCGCCGCTTGGTGTGCAGCTCGCTGACCAGGTCGGCGCCGTCGTCCATGGTGACGTTGGGCCGCTGGTCCAGCGCCTGGTTGATGTGGCGGTAGTAGCTGGCGTGGTCCTCGCCCTTGACGGCGAACACCTGGACGCCGTACTCCTTGACCAGCGCCGCCGCCACGTCGTCCTGGGTGGACAGCGGGTTGGAGGCGCACAGCCGCAGCTCGGCGCCGCCGGCCTTGAGCGTCCGCATCAGGTTGGCGGTCTCGGCGGTGACATGGAGGCAGGCCGACAGCTTGACCCCCTTGAGGGGCCGCTCCTTTTCGAACCGGGCGCGGATGGTGCGCAGCACCGGCATGAAGCCCTCGGCCCACTCGATCCGGGTGCGGCCCTTGCCGGCCTGCTTGATGTCCTTGATATCGTAGTTCATTCTTTCTCCGATGTGGTTCGGTACTGTTTTGCTGAATAAATCTGAATTCCAAAAACACGAAATCCTACATCAATACAGAATACTAATTCTCAAACACGGGAAAACGGGAGACCGCCCGCATCGAGTCATTCGTATTTATTGGGATTTCGGATTCAGATATTCGGATTTTCACGATCTGGGCTGTGGCGAAGTCGGGTTATTTCTTGGCCGCGGCCCGCAGCTTGGCGGCGACGTCGGTCTCCTCCCAGACGAAGCCCTCGTCCTCGCGGCCGAAATGGCCGTAGGCCGCGGTCTTGCGGTAGATCGGGCGCCGCAGCTTGAGCATGTCGATGATGCCGTGCGGCGTCAGGTTGAAGTGGGCCCGGATCAGCTTGGTGAGCCTGGCGTCGTCGCAGGCGCCGGTGCCGTAGGTCTCGACCGAGATCGACACCGGGTCGGCCACGCCGATGGCGTAGGCCAGCTGGATCTCGCAGCGCTTGGCCAGGCCGGCCGCCACGATGTTCTTGGCGATGTAGCGGGCCGCGTAGGCCGCGCTGCGGTCGACCTTGGTCGGGTCCTTGCCCGAGAAGCAGCCGCCGCCGTGCCGGGCCAGCCCGCCGTAGGTGTCGACGATGATCTTGCGGCCGGTCAGCCCGGTGTCGCCCTGGGGGCCGCCGATCACGAACCGGCCGGTGGGGTTGACCAGGATGGTGGTGTCGTCGTCGATCAGCTTCTTGTCGATCACCTTGGCGATCACGTGCTTGATGACGTCCTTGCGCACCCGGGCCTCGGCCGCGTCGGGATGGTGCTGGGCCGAGATGATGATGGTGTCGACCCGCTTGGGCCTGCCGTTGTCGTACTCCACCGTCACCTGGGACTTGCCGTCGGGCCGCAGGTAGTCGAGGGCGCCGTTCTTGCGGACGTCGGTCAGCCGCCGGCACAGCTTGTGGGCCAGCATCACCGGCATCGGCATCAGCTCCGGGGTCTCGTCGCAGGCGTAGCCGAACATCATGCCCTGGTCGCCGGCGCCGCCGACGTTGACGCCCAGCGCGATGTCGGACGACTGCTCCTGGATGGCGGTCAGCACGCCGCAGGTCTCGTAGTCGAAGCCCATCTTGGCGTCGGTGTAGCCGATCTCCTTGATCGTCTCCCGCACCACGCCCGGGATGTCGACGTAGGCGTCGGTGGAGATCTCGCCGGCCACCCACACCACGCCGGTGGTCACCATGGTCTCGCAGGCTACCCGGCCGTCGGGATCCTTCTCCAGGATGGCGTCCAGGATGGCGTCCGAGATCTGGTCGCACATCTTGTCCGGGTGCCCCTCGGTCACCGACTCCGAGGTGAGAAGCCGCTTCTCGATCATGTTCCGCTCCCTTTGCTAGTTATTGTTAGCTCGATACTCGATCATCGTTTCCGGAGACCGCTGAGCAAATTGGCCTTCTCGTCGCGGGTCATCGTTGTAAGGTCATGCCGCGTGCCCTCAGCAGCAAGGTAGCCGATGACGCCGCCCGTCACAGAGCCAATTGCCAACCCGACGGCTCCTCCGTCCAAAGCGTTCATTGACCGGCTGAAGCTCGACCACTCACCAGAGGTCGGCTCTGCTCCCCCAATCTTAGAACCCACATACGCTCCGCCGACAGCACCGATCACTATTCCGACGACCGTTGGACCGGTCCTGCTCGGGTGTTCGATCACGATCCAGAGGGAAGCGATCAGCAGGCGGACCACCCCGCCGCGGCGGGAGAGCACCACGGTATCGCCCGTCACAGAGATGATGCCGGAAGATCGCACGGTATCACGCGAGCACGTGACGATCGTCAGGTTGCGTCCTTGCGCAGTGCCGATCGGCATTGCGATGGCCCCCGCGGACAGGAGAATGGTCGTCGCGATGGCGATGCGTGCTGCCGATTGCCTGCCCAACAGGGCCAGCGCCGTCACGACAGGTCCACCTCCGAGGCGTCGCCCACGTTGAGCTTGCGCTGACGGCCGTGGATCACCGCGTTGTCGCCGATGATCGACTCCCGCAGGTTGATGGTGTCCAGCCCGACGTTGGCCCCGATGATGCTGTCGCTGACGATGGCGTTGCGCACGGTGCTGCCGGCCGCGATCGACACGTAGGGACCGATGATCGAGCGCTCCACCGTGGCGGCGGGATCGACGAACACCGGCGGGACGTACACCACGCCGGCGCCGTGGGCCGGCGCCTTGGCGTGCAGCTCCAGCAGCTGGCGGTTGGTCGCCAGCAGCGTCTCGGGCTTGCCGCAGTCGTACCAGCCGTCGACCGTGAAGGCCTCCAGCTGCTCGCCCCGGTCGATCAGCAGCTGCAGGGCGTCGGTCAGCTGGTACTCGCCCTTGGTCCTGATCTTCCTGGCCATCAGCTGCTCGATGCACGAGTAGAGCCGCCCCATGTGCTGGATCAGGTAGATGCCGACGATCGCCAGGTTCGACCGGGGCCGTTCGGGCTTCTCCACCAGCCTGGTGATGCGGCGGCCGTCCAGCTCCACCACGCCGAAGCGCCGGGGGTCGTCCACCTGCTTGACGCCGATCTGGCCGTGCCGCTTGGCGACGATCCGCTTGAAGTCGGTGCGGAACACCGTGTCGCCCAGGATGATCAGGCCCTCGCTGTCGCCCACCGCCTCCCGGGTGAGGTAGATGGCGTCGGCCAGCCCGCGCTGCGACTCCTGCACCACGTAGCTGGTCTTGAACCGGTAGTGGCCGTCGACGTACTCCCGGATCTTCTCGCCCATGTGGCCGATCACGATCACCACCTCGTCGATCGGCAGGCCGGCCAGCTGGTCCAGGATGTGGCCCAGGATCGGCTTGCCGGCCACGGTGATCAGCACCTTGGGCGTGCTGTGGGTGTGGGGCCGCAGCCGGGTGCCGGCGCCGGCCACCGGGATGATGGCTTTCATCGGGCCTCCTTCAGCCTCGTCTTCAGCTCGCCGATGCGGGACACCGGCGTGGGGTCGGCCCCGTTGAGGTAGGCCAGGTAGAGACTGACCCAGTCGCCCAGGTAGGTCAGCGAGAACAGGCGCGCCAGCAGCGACGGGCCGCGGCTGGTGACGGTGTGCAGGCCCGGGCAGTAGGGGTCGAGCAGCTCCTTGACGATCTTCACCCGCAGCGCGTTGCGGGGATGGTCGGCCTCGTCCTGGAGGAACACCACCCGCGTCTGCCGGCGCACCTCGGGCAGCTTCTCCCAGCCCACGATCTCGTTGTGGCACAGCTCGGGGAACAGCGCCCAGTACGAGAGCATCTTGCCGTTTTCGTTGATCTGGTTGGCCCAGCGCCGGGCCACCGCGGCCAGCGGGTCGACCGCGGCGTAGACCAGCGGCATCCCGTTGTGCAGCTGCTGGGCCAGCGACTTGGCGCGGTTGGCCGACGCCGGCGACGCCGGGCCGTACTCGGCCGCCAGTTCCTCCAGCAGCTTGATGGCCTCCACCACCTCGGCGCGGCAGTCGGGGATCAGGCCCGATCGCAGCAAAGTCCCCAGGATGCCGAAGAACGAGTAGCCCAGCGCGCCGCGCGGCGGCAAGCCGCCGGGGATCTCCAGGCAGGGCAGGCCGCGCTCGCCGCAGCGCCGGGTCAGCTCGCCGCCCGACGTGATGGCGAAGACGGCGGCCTGGCGCTCCACCGCCCGGTCGAACCCCGACAACGTCTCCTCGGTGTCGCCGGAATAGCTGCTGGCGATCACCAGGTCGTCGGGCCCCGCCCAGCCGGGCAGCCCGTAGTTGCGGTTGACCAGGACCGGTGCGTCCAGTTTGTCCTGCAGGTACGAGGACAGGATGTCCGCGGCGATGGCCGAGCCGCCCATGCCGCAGACCACGATGCTGCGGTAGCGGCGCTGCGGGATCCGCGCGGCGCTCTGCTCGGTGATGGCCATGGCCTGGAGGCATTGCTTGGGCAGGCCGGCGATCACCGCGTGCATGCCGGCGGGGTCACAGCGCGCCAGGTCGGCCGGCCGGATCGCGTCCAGGTCGATCATGCCGCGCTCCCGACCGTGTCGCCGTCCTTGGTGTAGCCCAGCCGGCAGGCCGGACAGACCGCGGTCTTGCCGTCGGCGAACGACAGCCTGCCGCCGCAGCGGCACATCCAGCCGATGATCCGCGCCGGGTTGCCGGCCACGATGGCGTATTCCGGCACGTCCTTGCGCACCAGCGAGCCGGCGGCCACGAAGGCGTTCCGGCCGATGGTGATGCCGCAGACGATCGTTGGTGAACACCATCGACGGCCCGCAGAAGACGTCGTTCTCCAGCGTCACCAGGTCGTAGATCGAGACGTTGTTCTGGATCTTGCAGTTGTCGCCGATGACTGTGCGGCTGCCGACGTAGACGTTCTGCCCCAGCGAGCAGCCCTTGCCGATCCTGGCGCCCTTGGAGACGTGGCAGAAATGCCAGATCTTTGTCCCGGCGCCGATCTCGACCGGCTCGTCGACGTACGCGCTGTCGTGGACGAAGTAGTCAGGCATTGGCCCATCCCTGTCGTTGCTTCATCTCGTATTGGCGGTGATGATCCCCCGCACCGCGGCGATCACGTCGTCGACGTCGTCGTCCGTCAGCCGGGTGTAGAGCGGGAGCGTGACCTCGCGGTCGGACAGCCATTCGGCCACCGGAAAATCGCCGGGCTGGTAACCGTGGACATCGCGGTAGTAGCTGAACAGGTGCGCCGCGATGTAATGGACGTTGGCGGTGATGTTGCGCTCCGCCAGCAGCCCGATGAACCGGTCGCGGTCGACCGCCAGCCGGTCGGGGTCCAGCAACACCGGGAACAAGTGCCAGGCGTGCCGCCCGTCCGCCGTGTCGCCCGGCAGCGTCAGCTGCGGCAGGTCGCCCAGCCCCGCCCGGTAACGCCGCACGATCGCCAGCCGGCGCTCGCGGAACCGCTCGACCTTGGCCAGCTGGTGGATGCCGATGGCCGCCTGCAGGTCCGTCATGTTGTGCTTGTAGCCCAGCTCGACGATGTCGTAGCGCCAGGTGCCGCCGGTCGCGAACCGTTTCCAGGCGTCCTTGTTCATGCCGTGCAGGGCCATCACCCGGATGCGGTCGGCCAGTCCCTGGTCGGCGGTGCAGACCATGCCGCCCTCGGCCGTGGTGACGTTCTTGACGGCGTGCAGGCTGAAGACCGTCAGCGCGCTCAGGGTGCCGATCCGACGGCCCCGGTGCTCGGCGCCGATGGCGTGGGCGGCGTCCTCGACCACCGCCAGTCCGTGCCGCGCTGCCAGCGCGCCGATGGCGTCCATGTCGCAGGGCCGCCCGGCGAAGTGCACCGGGATGACGGCCCGGGTGCGCGGCGTGACGGCCGCCGCCACCGCCGCCGGGTCGATGTTGAAGTCCTCCCGCCGGACATCGGCCAGCACCGGCGTGGCCCCGGCGTGCAGGATCACGTTGATGGTGGCGGCGAAGGTGTAGGGCGTGGTGATCACCTCGTCGCCCGGGCCGATGCCCAGGGCCTTCAGGCCCAGGAACAGCCCGGCGGTTGCCGAATTCAGGGCCACGGCGTGGGGGCAGCCGACGTAGGCGGCGAAGTCGGCCTCGAAGCGCTTGACCTTGTGGCCGGTGGTGATCCAGCCGCTGCGCAGGCTGTCGACCACCTCGTCGATCTCGGCCTGGCCGATGTCCGGCGGCGAGAACGGCAGCGGCTCGCGGCGGGCGGGCCGCCCCTGCGGCGCTCTCGGGTCAGCGCTGTCCGGCATCGGCGTCGGGCTTGAAGGTGGGCAGGCAGCGCGCCAGTTGGGCGACGACCGCCCGGTCGTCGCCCGCTGCCGCCGCCCGGACCAGCCGGTCGACGCCCCGGGCGATCGCCGCCGGGTCGGCCTGCCGGGTGCGGGCCTTGAAGATCTGGGCGTTGCGGGTGGCGTTCATCCCCTCCTCGGCGGTGAACAGCTCCTCGTAGAGCTTTTCCCCCGGCCGCAGGCCGGTGAACTCGATCCGGATGTCGCGGTCGGGCTCCAGGCCGGAGAGCGCGATCAGGTCGCGGGCCAGATCGACGATCCGCACCGGCTTGCCCATGTCCAGCACGAACACCTCGCCGCCGCGGCCCATGGCGCCGGCCTGGATCACCAGCTGCACCGCCTCGGGGATGGTCATGAAGTACCGCTCCACCTCGGGATGGGTGACCGTGACCGGGCCGCCCTGGGCGATCTGCCGCTTGAACAGCGGCACCACGCTGCCCCGGCTGCCCAGCACGTTGCCGAACCGCACCACGATGAACTTGGTGCGGCCCCGCCCCCCCATGCCGCGCACCACCTCCTCCGCCATCCGCTTGGTGGCGCCCATCACGCTGGTGGGATTGACCGCCTTGTCGGTGGAGATCATCACGAAGCGCCCGGCGCGGTGGCGCAGGGCCAGCTCGGCCACGGTCCTGGTCCCCAGCACGTTGTTCTTGACCGCCTCGCCGGGGTTGTGCTCCATCATCGGCACGTGCTTGTGGGCGGCGGCGTGGAACACCGCGTCGGGGCGGTGGGCCGCGAAGATCCGCTCCATCCGCCCGCGGTCGGTGACGTCGCCGATGGCCAGCGCGTAGCGCAGGCCGGGGAAGGCCCGCCGCAGCTCGACATCCATCTCGTAGATGCTGTTCTCGCCCCGGCCCACCAGCACCAGCGACCGCGGCCCGTAGCCGGCGATCTGCCGGCACAGCTCCGAACCGATCGACCCCCCGGCGCCGGTGATCAGCACGGTGCGGCCCCGCAGGTAGCCGGAGATCGATGCCAGGTCCGCGCTCACCGGCGCGCGGCGCAGCAGGTCGTCCAGCTCCACCTCTCGGATCTGGCTGAGGCTGACGCCGCCCTCGATGATCTCCTTGATGCCGGGGACGATCTTGAAGCGGACCCGGGTCTGCTTGCAGCGCTCCACCACCTCCCGCACCACCGTGCCGGGCGCCGAGGGGATGGCGATGATGATCTCGTCGATCCGCAGCCGCGCGGCCACCGCGCCGATCTCGGCCCGGCCGCCGTGGATGGTGACGCCGTGGATCTGCCGCCCCCGCTTGGCGGGATCATCGTCGATGAAGGCCGCCGGCTGGTAGCCGTACTCGGGGTGCGCCAGCAGCTGGCGCGCCACCATCTCGCCGGCGTCCCCGGCGCCGACCAGCAGCACCCGCTTGCGCTCGGCGCCGCGGTAGCGGATCGAGGTCCGGTACTGCTTGGACAGGCGCAGGAACAGGCGGAACCCGCCGATCAGGATGATGTCGCCCAGCCACTCGCCCACCAGCACGGTCACCGGGTAGCCCTCCAGCCATTCCACGGAGACGATGCTGCGGACGCCCAGCCGCCGCAGCAGGAACGAGGCGGACGCGATCAGCAGCGAGCCGATGCTGATGGCCCGGGCGATGGCCACCAGGTCGCCGACGCCGAGGTAGCGCCACACGCCCCGGTAGACGCCGGCGGCCACCAGCAGCGCCAGCCGCAGGCCGACCACCGACAGCACCATCTGCCAGAAGTACGCCCGGTAGTAGGCCGGGATGGTGAGGTCGAACCGCAGCCAGAATGCGCCCACCAGCGCCGCGGTCAGCAGCGCGGCGTCGACGGCCAGCATCCACCAGCGGTTGCGCTCGATCAGCTTATGTTCGGGCATCAACCCCCACAGTCCTGCGGGCGGACTGGGCCGGCAGGGGAACGCCCATCAGAACGCCCCCCGCCCGGTCAGCACCACCCGCACCGTGCGCGCGATGATCCACAGGTCGAAACAGAACCGCCGGCGGGACGCGTAGTAGACGTCCAGGCGCAGCTTGGTGTCGATCGCCAGGTCGTCGCGGCCCATCACCTGGGGCAGGCCGGTCAGGCCGGGACGCACCGCCAGGGCCCGCCGCTGGAACGCCGTGTAGCCGGCCACGATCGGCAGCACCTCCGGCCGCGGGCCGACCACGCTCATTTCGCCCTTGAGGATGTTGACCAGCTGCGGCAGCTCGTCCAGGCTCCAGCGCCGCAGGAACCGGCCGATCCCGGTCACCCGGGGGTCGCCCCGCACCGCCAGCAGCGGCCCCTTGGACTCGGCGCCGGGGACCATGGTGCGGAACTTGTAGATGGCGAACGGCCTGCCGTCCCGGCCGGCCCGCTGCTGCAGGAACAGCGCTCCTCCCCGCGAGCCGAGCACGATCAGCGCCGCCGTCAGCAGCATCACCGGCGCCAGCAGCACCAGGGCCAGCGAGCTGGCGAGGATGTCGAACAGCCGCTTCACCGTCCGGGCCGGCGGCTCAGGGCGCCATCCGGTACTGCAGCCGGGTGCCGGCCCGCTCCAGCCGCGACAGCGCCTCGGACGAGGCCGCCAGCAGGTCGAGGACGTTGATGGTGCGCCGCCGCTCCCGGGTGACGCGGGGCCGCCCTGCGATGCCGCCCATCCGGCCGGCCAGGTCGATGGCGTCGTCCAGCGTGCCCAGCGTGTCCACCAGCCGCAGGGCCAGCGCCTGCTTGCCGGAGAACACCCGGCCGTCGGCCAGCAGCCGCACCGAGTCCGCCGGGATGCCGCGGCCCTCGGCCACCGCCCCGATGAACTGCTGGTGGATGTCGTCGATCATCTCCTGGAGCATGGCCCGTTCCGCCGGCCGCATCTGGCGGAACGGCGACCCGATGTCCTTGTTCTCGCCGGCCTTCAGCACCTCGAACCGCAGGCCGACCTTGCGCAGCAGCTCCTCGGCCACCGGGAACTCCATGATCACGCCGATCGAGCCGGTCAGCGACCCGGGGTTGGCCACGATGGAGTCGCAGGCGCAGGCCACGTAGTAGCCGCCGGAGGCCGCCACCTCGGCCATCGAGCAGACCACCGGCTTCTTCTCCCGCACCCGCTTCACCGCCTGCCAGATCTCCTGGCTGGCGGCCACGCCGCCGCCCGGGCTGTCCACCCGCAGCACCACGGCCTTGACCGACGAGTTGTCGCGGCAGCGGTTGAGCGACCGCACGATGCCGTCCGGGACGTCGATCACGCCGCGCACCTCGACCACGGCCACCGACTTGCCGTAGGACAGGTCGTGGTCCGAGTCGCCCAGCGAGAACAGCACCGCCACCCCCAGCGCCGCGAACGTCCCCAGCAGCGCCAGCGCGATCAGCACGATGAACAGCGTCTTCCTGCCCGAAGCCATAGGTCACTCCGCAATCGGTCGTTCCCGCACCCGGGTCTGCCTATTGTTTCCCCGCCTGCCCCAGCCGGCCGAACACCTCGTCCAGCGCCGGGCCCAGCTTGGCGGGATCGTCGGTCTTCTCCGGCATGTTGTCGAACACCACGAACGGCACTTGGTGCCCCCTGACCTCGATGGTCCCCTGGTCCTTCCCGCCCGACAGCGCCTCCCAGTCGTTGACCTTGTAGTAGTACTCCATCTTGTCGTCGGGCAGCGAGTGGTAGAGGACGCTGTGCTCCTCGCCCTTGCGGGCCCGCTTCTTGTTCTTGCGCACCGACTCCTCGTAGGGCACCTTGATGTAGACGATCCGGGCCAGCTTCAGGATGTCGTCGGACAGGTGGCTGAAGGCGTCGCGGAAGGCGGTCTCACCGCCCCGGGCGAACTCGATCAGCGAGGTGTGCCGCGCCAGGAAATCCGGCTCGCCGGCCAGCCGCTTGGCGAAGGCGTTGTTGATCTTCTGGATGCAGACGTGCCAGGCGAACTCGTCCCGGAAATAGTAGTCCGGCTTGGTGTGCAGCCGCTCCCTGCCGTTCTTCTGCAGGAAGTCGTCCTCCTCGAACCACTCCCAGATATAGAGGAAGTCGTCGAACTCGGCCAGCTCGGCCACGTTGAACCGCTCCATCCGCTCCACCAGCGGCGTCTTCTTGAGGTAGTCGATCACCTCGCTCTTGCCGGCGGCCGGGCGGGCGATCAGCAGGATCACGGGAAAGTGCTTGGCCATGGTTCTATCTCCTTGCTTGTCTAATTGTCATTGCGAGAAACACCCCTTGCCTTACTATCGAAGCAATCTCTATCTGTTTCGCCCAAGTCCATGAAATCGGGGTTTGCGCGTTTTATCAGCCTCTCCTTCGCCGCCCTCGAACCCGCCTTGATCTGCTTCTCCCTGCTATGGCCTTTACGATGCTGCCGAAGGCCTCGACATAGACCAGTTTGTCGACATTGTACCGTGATGTAAACCCGGATACCGTTCTGTTCTTATGCTCAGCCACCCGTCGTCTGAGGTTATTGGTCACTCCCGTGTATAGAACCGTGTTCCTTTTATTTGTCATTATGTATACGCAGTACCGCTTCATGCTACCCCGTCATTGCGGGAATTGCGCCTGGTCTTACAGACGAAGCGATCGCGAATCCGTTGTCGGGCGCCGTCCGGGATTGCTTCGTTCGTCCGATGAATGGCCTGCTCGCAATGACGGCCGGCACCTACCCCACCGCCTTCAGCTGCAGGGAGAAGTCGAAGGCCGGCGCCGAGTGGGTCAGCGCGCCCACCGAGATGAAGTCCACCCCGCACTCGGCCACCGACCGGACGGTGTCCAGCGTGACGTTGCCCGAGGCCTCCAGCCTCAGCCTGCCCCGGTCGCGGGCCGGCGCCGCCCAGGCCATGCGGCAGGCCCGCTCCATCAGCTCGGGCTTCATGTTGTCCAGCATGATGACGTCGGGCTCGGCGGCGATGGCCTGCTCCAGCTGGGCCAGGTTCTGGACCTCGACCTCGATCGCGGTCCCGTCCGGCGTGCCCTCGCGCGCTAGCGCGATCGCCGCCGTCACGCCGCCCGCCGCCTCGATGTGGTTGTCCTTGACCAGCACCATGTCGTACAGGCCCATCCGGTGGTTCCGGCCGCCGCCGCAGGCCACCGCGTATTTCTCCAGCGCCCGCAGGCCGGGCGTGGTCTTGCGGGTGTCGAGGATCCTGGCCCGCAGGCCCTCGACCTCGGCGACGTAGACCGCCGTGGCGGTGGCGATGCCGGAGAGCCGCTGCAGGAAGTTGAGCGCGGTGCGCTCGGCCGCCAGGATCGACCGGGTCCGGCCCTGGATGGTCATCACCACCTCGCCCAGGTCCAGCGTGTCGCCATCGGCTTTGCGGGCCTCGATCGCCAGCCCGGCGTCGACCGCCAGGAACACCTGGCGGCAGACGTCGATCCCGGCCAGCACGCCCTCCTGCTTGGCCATGATCAGGGCCAGGCCGCAGGCCGCCTCCGGCACCGTGGCGTTGCTCGTAATGTCGCCGCCGCCGATGTCCTCGGCCAGGGCCGCGGCGATCAGGGGCTTGATCTGCTCAAGATCGATGGGCATCGGCGGAAAATGGGCCTAACTGCAACAGGTATAACATTTTAACAGATAATTATATCCCAAAAAGTCCTCAAAGTCAATTGGGAAGCCCCTGAAAAATATTCAGGGGCTTTGATTGTTGTTCTCATCCTTCAATCGGTCAGGCAGGACAGCGATCTCGGGATGACAACACCTATGTCACCCCGAGAAACGCACCATGCCCCACAGGTTGAAGGGTGATGGCCTCGTCACTTCTGGTAGTCCGGCGTCCACTCCAGCTTGGGCTTCTCCAGCAGCGACCCGTAGAGGTACCGCTCGATCTTCTCGCGCAGCGCCTTGTCGATCTCCCGGTCCACCGGGTAGATCCCGGCGTTGAGCACCCGCGACAGCAGGTTCTGCGCCGCGTCGATCACCGGCGCCAGGCCGCGCTCCGAGGTGTGGCCGATGGCGTCGCCCGGCGTGTGGATGTGGGACGACGGCCGGCCGCCCCAGCGGCTGATGTTGACCGACGGCACCTCGCGGGCCGCGAACGGCATGCAGTCGCTGCTGTAGATGTCCAGCGCGGTCCGGAAGTAGCGCCCGATCTCGCGGGTGACGCCGTCGGCGAAGCCCAACAGCTTGGGCGTGCCCAGCACGATCAGCGAGTTGGTGCCCAGGTCGTCGCCGGCCACGTCGATGTTGACCACCAGCCCGGCCCGCTTGCCGACCTCGGCCTGGTGCTTCCTGACGTAGGAGAAGCTGCCGCGCAGGCCCAGCTCCTCGCCCGAGAAGAAGATGATCCGCAGGTCGCGGGCCGGCCGGTGGCGGACGAAGTGCTCGGCCAGCTTTATCAGCGCCACGGTGCCGCCGCCGTTGTCGCTGGCGCCGGGCGAGCGGGCCACGCCGTCGTAGTGGCCGCAGGCGATGGTCAGGTTGTCGTCGGGCCGCGTCCCCTTGATGTCGGCCACGATGTTGTGGGCGACGCGGCGGCCCGACGCCTGCCGGATGGATATCCTGACCGGCTTGCCGTCCAGCCGCGACAGCTTGATCCCGTCCTCGTAGGTGACGGTGACCGACGGCACGTAGCCCTGGCTGAAGGTCTTCTGGCGGTACGACCAGCTGGGCGCCTCGCGCAGCGGCTGGCCGATGGCGATCAGGGCCTTGATGCCGGCGCTCTTCAGCATCAGGGACAGCGGCCGGGTGTAGGTGTAGGTCAGCACCACCTTGCCGCGGAAGGCGCCCTTGTTCTTGGTGACCACCTCGCCGTCCTCGACGAAGGCCAGCTGGCCGGCGATGTCGTGGTTCTTGGTCAGCCCGAAGGGGTGCGCGGGGAACTTCGTTCCGCCGCAGCTGACCGACGCGGTGCCGGTATCGAAGCCCTGCAGCGTGAACGGCTCGACCTTGTACCTGACGCCGAGGTCGCGCAGGTGGCCCTCGATGATGCGGGCGGCGCGGCGCTCGCCGGCCGACCCGGCGATCCGTTCGAAGCTCAGTTCCCTGAGGATGGCGTGTGCGTTGAGCATTGTTTGCCTTCTTACCTTACTGTATTTATATGATAATCGAATCATCGAGACCAACGATACTCCCATCATGATGGATCATGACCTTTTTACCAAGTCGTTGCCGTTTCACAAAGGTGCGATTATCGGCCGGATAGAACTTTGAAATCTCATCACCCTTCTCCCGCACGTTCAAAGCAAGGCAACCCTCAAGATGTTTACGGACGGAAGCTTTAATGTCGGTGGGTGCAAAATAGACGTCAATCATAGCGATATATCCAGTAACGCACATGCAGACTGCATCATGGCTGCTGATCAAAGCAGCCACTGCGTTTGAGGATCGATCACGCCACAAACCACGCCATACGTACTTGACCTCTCCGTGCCTCGCCGATTCTGGATCCAGGATGGCATAGTTTAGGCCCGTCAATTGTACTACATGCTCACGCTGTCTTTTACCGAAAGATCCTGTTTCACCAATGTAATGGACGTACTTTTTTCTAGTCTTTCCATCTGTTATCATCCAAAGGTATATGCCGGGACTCCTCGCATATCCGCTATCAAACAGATACCGATCGCCGTTTGTGAAAGTATACGGACCTTGGAAGTCGAGGACGATTCCCGCGTCAACAGCCGGCATTTGCTTTATCGTTCGTCACTTCTTCCTGCCCCGCTGACGGATGTTCTTCACCCCCAGTTCCTTCCTCCCCGGCTTGTCCCAGAACGTCGTTCCCCGTTTCAAACGTTTCAAACCGTTTGAACTGCTCGAACCGTTGCCAATGGGCTCCTCGCC